>JAQWFV010000003.1 GCA_029238555.1 Flavobacteriaceae bacterium | reverse complement strand
CAATCAAAAGATTTGGGTGAAGTACCTACTTTTAATACCATTGCTGAAATTAAAGGAACTGAGAAACCAGAGGAATATGTCATACTATCTGCTCACTTTGATTCTTGGGATGGTGGTACAGGTGCAACGGACAACGGAACCGGTACCCTTGTTATGATGGAAGCCATGAGAATTCTAAAAAAGATAGTGCCAAACCCGAAGAGAACTATTTTAGTGGGTCATTGGGGAAGTGAGGAACAAGGTTTGAATGGTTCTAGAGCTTTTGTTGAAGATCATCCAGAGATTGTTTCACAAGTACAAGCTGTTTTTAATCAGGACAATGGTACAGGTAGGGTAGTAAATATTTCTGGACAAGGTTTTCTTCATGCCTATGATTATATAGGCAGGTGGCTTCATGAAGTTCCCCAAGATATTACAAAACACATTGATACTAATTTTCCTGGTACTCCAGGAGGAGGAGGCTCTGATTACGCTTCTTTTGTGGCTGCAGGTGCACCAGCATTCAGCTTAAGCTCCCTTAGCTGGTCCTATTGGAATTATACTTGGCATACCAATAGAGATACTTATGACAAAATTGTTTTTGACGATGTTAGAAACAATGCAATTCTAACAGCTATACTAGCTTATATGGCTTCTGAGGACAACGAAAAGACTTCTCGAGAAAAAATAGTATTGCCCATAAGTAAAAGAACAGGTAAACAAATGGAGTGGCCTGCTACAAGATCTCCAAATAGAAAAGGTGGCATGTAATTAAGTATCATTATGATATATAAAAAGTCCTGTAAATAAAGTTTACAGGACTTTTTAATATTTAAATAAAATCTTTAAAACAGATTAATCTATTTATTGCTTTTGAACTTTAACAGCATTCATTCCTTTTTGACCACGCTCTAATTCAAAGCTAACTTTATCATTTTCCATGATCTCGTCAATTAAACCACTTACATGAACAAAGTGCTTTTCTTGAGAAACGGCATCTATAATAAAACCAAAACCTTTAGAGGAGTCAAAGAAAGAAACTTTTCCAGTTCTTAGTGGATCTTCTTCTTCTTCATCCCTATCTTCTTTTTTAGGAATTCCAATAACAATTGACTCAGCGTCTACCTTAACTTTTAAACTAGGATCTGGAGGAGTGTCTGTAAAATGACCATTCTCATCTACATAAACCAACATGTCTTCTAAACTATTAGGCTTCTCAGCATTGGCTTTTCGTTCCAATTTCTTCTTTAGTTTGTCGTCACGTTTTTTTAAACGTTTCTTCTCTTTCTCTTTTTTGTTAAAGGTTTCTTGCGCTCTCGCCATTTCGATTGATAAGTTTTAAGAACCAAATGAATAAAGGTCCAATAGGTTACAAATATACGTCAGTTCTCTCATATTTTAAGTAAAAATGCGTAATAATATCCATTACCTCAAGAAAATAGCATTTCTAAAATGGCTGGACTCCTTTTGCAAATCAATGAGATATCCATTTACTACCGCATGACTAATCACCCCATTTTTTGACAGCAAAAAACTCGGGTTTAAGCCTACATAAAGTCTAAAGTCAGGTAGCATAAATTTTTTACTGACCACTTGCATGGGAAAATTAAATCCATTGTCTTCCATGGTTAGTGCGCCAAGCCAATATACATAGCCTTTTTTCAGTAATTCATACGCCTTTTCTTTTGTTGGAAGTACGCCATCTTTTGGATGGTATATTTTCCCTGGAATAATTTTATACCCATTGGCAGGAAATGTTTTGTAACCATAATAGGTAGATAAGTCGCCCAAATCCATAATTTGAGCCTTGGTATAGAAATTAGAATGAGAGGCGTTGTCTACCTCTAAATAATGAACTCCAATATCTAAGGTATAGGTGTTTCCTAACAATTCATACTGAACATCTTCTATTTTAAGATCAAATAATTTTCGATCATTTTGAGGAATTTTCTCATAGTCAGCCAAATCAATTTTTTCATATGATTTTATAGCTATACTATAAAGAGCTGCTAAAATAGAGACGTAATTCAATTGTCTTATTTTTTGTTTCTCTGCATCGTTTAAAAAACCACCAGACTCAATTAAGATAGCAGAAGTACCCCATTTTTGAATGTTATCTCCAAATGCTCTGGGCTCAAAATCATCATTGTAACGCCCCACCTGACCTGGTGCAAAACCTTGAACCAATGCATTCATGAGCACAATTACTTTCATGGCGTTCCCCCTGACCTCATTAATATCTTTCTCATAATTATAAGCAGGCGCCAAGTAAGACAGGGTCGCTGGTTTATCAGTCCTTTCTGCATTGTAATACTTACTTTGGTCGTGTAAGTTAAACCCAAAATCTGCTTCTAAACTATCTCTAACCCTTTTCAAAGTTCGCCCTTCGGGCGATGCCAAGTCCAATGCATCTCTGTTAATATCTATCCCTAAGGCATTCCTTCTGGTAAAAACTTCAGCACCATCTGGATTAAGCATAGGTAAAAAATGAAACCTCAATTTCTTTAAAAGTAATTTTTGGGCGTTGTTTTTTTGCTCTGATGAAAAGTAATTTAATATGTCAAAAATTGCTTGGGTGGCTGTAGGCTCATCTCCATGCATTTGAGACCAGAGAAAAACATCGGTGTCTCCACTTCCTAAGCTCAATAAAGATAGGCTTCTTCCCTCTATGGACTCCCCTACTTTAGTGACTGTTATTCCAGCTTGATTTTTGTATTTTTCGATAAGAGGTTGAAGGTCTTTATGTTTAATCCTTCTTTTATTTAAGGAAGTTTCTTTAAAGTTTTCATACTGTGATACCAAATCATTGACCAATTGGTCTTGTGCCAAGGCTGTCATAGAAACAAAAAGTAACAATAAGGGAATAAAAAAAGCTGATCTGTTGGGTGAACTCATGGATAAATAGTTTGGATGCTGTTTTTGTACTAAGTATTGATCTGTTGTATTCAATAAATAATTATGGAACAAGAGAAGGATTGGTCTTAAACTTTAATTTTGCCGTAGCCCTTCTGATTTTTGCCATAAAGGCTTCTCCAGGGTCGGTTTTCTGTGTTCTATACCCCTCGTCTACTTCCTTCCAAAGGGGATGTTTTTCAAATAGAGTATATTCATAATGACCTATAAGATAGTTAATTGCATACTTTGTTTTTAAGTATTTAATTAATTTTATATTAGATTTTAATTGCGCTTTTGTCAGTGGTGTTTCTTTTGTGCCCCCAACATTTTCAATACCTATAGCGGCATGGTTTAACCCTATAACATGTCTGGCCATGTGGTTTTCTGGCATAAGTCTATAAATAGTGCCATCTAGATCTACTAGAAATTGAGCAGACACATTTAGGGCACTTTGATTCACTAGTTCCGGCCTCCAATTGGGAAGAGATTCATTGTAAAATGCATCAAATGATTTTTCAAGCGTTGGAATTGCTGTCCAATGCACCACAATCATTTTGGGATTTATTTGAATATTTTCCTG
This sequence comes from Flavobacteriaceae bacterium, assembly GCA_029238555.1. The sequence continues at coordinate 59,099 of JAQWFV010000003.1, read as the reverse complement.
TGTTATTCCATATCTATTCTCTAAGTATTCCCTAGTAAGTTTTTTTCGTTGTTCCTTAAAAACTATGGGTTTGTCTACAATTGGAACTGTTATGGCACAAGAATTTAAAAAAAGTAATCCAATAAAACATAGTAATAACCGCATGCGAATTGTTTTTATGTTATAAAGCTACAAATAATTTGATATAAGATCTATTTGAATATTCCCTTAAGACTTTATAATTGACTTGACTTATTGTACTTTTGTAGGGCTATGAAAGAATCAAAAAAACCAGATGCTGTTGTTTATGACAAGGACAAACAGCAATACAACGCCCATATTTTACCCTATGCTACGGGTGTTGGTGCTCCACAGATTACTGCACCAGATGTAAGCAGTTGGAAAAATACGCAAGTCCAAACAGTCAATCATGAGTTTAAAGCCCAGTTTAACGCTTTAAAGGAGCAGTACGCTCAAATGATGGATTCCTATGACTTTAACAAGAGAATTTACAGTTCAAAATTTAGTTTTGAGCCCATCATAGGAGAAACTTACTTCCTTTATTCAGACAAGCAAGGCAATGATTTTTTATCGCTAATCCCTCCTACCCAATGCCGCTTTGAGTACTTGGCAACTTGTACTATTGGTCCTGATAAAATTTGGATAAAAAGAGATTAGTCTAAGCTATTTCACTATTTTAGAGTATTAAATATTACTGAGATGAAATGGTTTAAAAGGATTGCTGGAATTTTATTTTTATTGGTTGTTATCGCTATTGGTTTTAATTATCCCAAACTAACACTCATTTCAGGCTACAGTTCAAAGTATATAGCCAGTTCAGCTTTTATCTCAGGCCATTCTAAAAGCTATATCGAGGCAAATGACAACAACATCCCCAACATTAAATTGGCTACAAATGAGTTGGATTATCCAATGAAAATAGCATCGGCGCGCGTTTTTGGTTTACAAAAACGCGAAGCCATATACAAAGAAGGCTTGGGAGCTATTCTTTTGCCTAAAGGGGTTTCTCCTTCTGATTTGGATAATTTTTTAATACCCAGAAGAAATCTAACACCCATTGAAAAACCCTATCCAATAGGGCATTTAGCACCACTAGATACCCTGTTGCCTACTGTGGATTACTCCGCCATTCAAGATGCCTTATCGCTCGTTTTTGAAGACAATCATATTCAGAAATCAAGGTCTGCACTCGTATTGTATAAAGGGCAACTTATCGGGGAGAAATACATAGATGGGTTTGGTCCAGATACGCCCGTTCTTGGCTGGTCTATGACCAAAAGTATCATTGCAACAATTTATGGAATTCTAGAATACCAGGGCAATTTAAAAGTGAGCGATCCTGTGGCTTTGAAAGATTGGGCCAATGATGAAAGGGCTCTTATTAGCATTGATGATTTATTGAGAATGCAAAGCGGCTTGGCTTTTGAAGAGGATTATTCGGTCATTTCAGACGTGACCAATATGTTGTTTAACGAGTCAGATATGGCACAGGTGGCTATTGATAGGCCTAGCATAGCAAAACCAGGTAACATTTGGTCTTATTCTTCAGGGACTACGAATATTTTATCTAAATACCTTAAAACATTTAGTTCAGACGCCCAGCAATACTTAGATTTCCCTTACGCACAATTAATCGATAAAATTGGAATGCATTCCATGGTGATTGAAACTGATATGGCGCAAACTTTTGTTGGTTCCTCCTACGGATGGGCCAGCACAAGAGATTGGGCTAGATTCGGTTTACTGTACTTGCAAAACGGGGTTTGGGATGGTTCTAGAATTTTTAGTGATAGCTGGGTGAATTACATTAGCACGCCTACAGAGGCTTCTAATGGATCATATGGCGCTCATTTTTGGCTCAATGCGGACGGGCACTTAAAAGATGTTCCTAGAGATCTCTACAGTGCTAATGGACATGATGGACAACATGTTTATGTCATTCCTTCTAAGGACTTGGTGATCGTTAGGACTGGTTTAGGAGAGCGTCCAGATTACCGAGCCAATGATTTTATTGCAGCCATAGTGGCAGCTGTTGAATAGTACATCAATCAATTTTAGGCGATATAACTGTCCTTGTCAAAGTTTGGCGGTCTCTTTTCCAAAAAGGCATTTCTACCTTCTTTGGCTTCGTCTGTCATATAAGCCAATCTAGTGGCTTCTCCTGCAAATACTTGCTGTCCTACCATACCGTCGTCTGTAAGATTCATGGCGAATTTTAACATCTTAATGCTTGTTGGAGACTTTGCAAGGATCTCTTGTGCCCATTCATATGCGGTAGATTCAAGTGCATCGTGAGGAATAACAGCATTCACCATGCCCATATCAAAGGCTTCTTGTGCGTTGTAATTCCTTCCTAGAAAGAAAATTTCTCTGGCTTTTTTCTGCCCCACCATTTTAGCCAAATAGGCAGATCCGTAGCCCCCGTCAAAACTGGTAACGTCTGCATCTGTTTGTTTAAATATAGCATGCTCTTTACTGGCAAGAGTAAGGTCACATACCACGTGAAGACTGTGCCCTCCTCCTACAGCCCAGCCCGGAACTACTGCAATAACTACCTTTGGCATAAAACGTATTAATCTTTGTACTTCGAGTATATTTAGACGGTGGTTTCCATCTTCACCAACGTATCCTTTATGCCCCCTAGCTCTTTGGTCTCCCCCACTACAAAAAGAAAATACACCGTCCTTCGGGGAAGGTCCTTCGCCAGTCAGTAATACTACACCAATGGATGGATCTTCATGAGCGTCATAAAATGCATCGTATAATTCAGAAGTTGTTTTAGGTCTAAAAGCATTTCTTACTTCTGGTCTGTTAAACGCTATTCTAGCAACACCATTAGATTTTTTGTAAGTAATGTCTTCGTATTTCTTTACTTCTGTCCAAACAATATTTTCCATGGTTGATTTTTTTAGCAAGTTACGTATTCTTGTTTTTTTCTGTGATCCATAATGACATATATTTTGACGCCTGGAATTGCTGTTCTTGCAATAGCATTCCAATGAAATTTTTGGCCCTGTGCTCTGCTAAACTATTGGATATTTGAGTGAGGCATTCCAAGAACTTAATTTCATAAACACTGCGTTCAAATGACTGATCTATTAATTCGTGTCCTTCGCTTTTAAGTGTTTGCCATTGAACTTTATCCTGATATAACGCTACTGCCATTTGTGCAAATTCTGCACTTTTATGGGCAACTTTACCAGGCCAATTCACGCTGTAATCCATTCCCTCTTTTCCTATAGATGTTGTAATGTGAGGGCAGCCGTAAACAAATCCTTCTAATATTTTTCCTTTAATTCCAGCGCCAAATCTCAGCGGAACTAGATTGACCCTATGCTTGGTAAAAGGCGATTTAACATCTTTCACTTCACCGAGAATGTGAAACCCAATATTGGGCTTGTGGAGTTCCTGTATTTGCTGGGGCAAGTAGGCTCCATAGATATAGATCTCTGCCAATTTGTGTTGTTTTTTGATCAGTGGCCAAATACTGAAATACAAACACTTTATAGCGTCTATATTGGGCTGATGAAGTCCATTGCCAATAAAAAAATAACCTGATCTTTTGTGGTAATCTGTACTTGCCCTATGGGCTTGTAAATGTTGCTTAGGATAAGTGATGGGTAATAATAAACACAAATGAGGGGGAACTTTGAAATGATCTACCAACACAGTCATTTCAAATGAAGAAACGACTAAATTTAGATCACACCTAAATATACTGGCCAATTCTCTTTTGGTCAGCCCTCTTGAATTTAATTCATCTAAGTCTGTTGTTTGATTAAATAATGAGTAGGGTGTGTCTTTATGTTGTTTAATGTAAGATGTGGTTTGTTCCTCCCTTAGTACTCTTAAACAATGTAGGTCTTCTGTATCTAGAATTGTAAGGGCTTTGGGTAGTATATCGCGAACCCGCCAACCAAATTGTTCCTCTGATATAAATCTGTCAAAAAGAACTATATCTGGTGTAGTTTCTTCTAGTAAAAGATCAAAAGAAGGGTCATTCACAAGAATTTGTTGGGTAGTAATACCTTTTTCTTTTAAGGCATGTAGCCCGTCTAAATGTTTACTAGTAGCTGCAAAAGTAATTTCAAATTGTTGAGATATAAAAATAGCTAGTAACTCATGCATACGAACGCCAGCAGCAGTAGCATTGGCTTCGGGCCAATTAGTGCTAATACAGAGGAGCTTTTTGTTCATATTAAAACGAATTTACAGCATTTTTAGTGCAATGAAGTCCTGTTGATTTGAAAAAGTTCTCCGCTTGATTTCAAAAAGTTCTCCGCTGCAAAACACCTATGAATCTTACATTTTTTTGGCAAACATCTGAGATATTTTGAGCCTTAATTTTCTCTCATAGTCTTCCTCCAACCACTCTTTGTAGTTTTTTGTATTATTCATAATACAATAGGAATAGAGTCTTATTCTGTAGGCAATTTCTTCTTTGAGCAATTTGGCTAACATTCGAGCGTCAAACACATCTTCACTATTCTCAAAACAAATTTGAGCGTGTTGTGAGATACTTCTATCTAAGACTTCCTTTGACTTTAAACCTTGTGCAAACACCTCTTTATACACTGCTTTTACGTCAAATTGAAGTACACTAGATTTTTTGAATTTTTGCTTTAAACCAAAAGGCATCTCATAAACAAATTCTCTTTCAATATCCTCGTCATTTTTAATATTTTCTAGGTAAAAATCAGGAAAATGGAAGATCTCTTGCCAATCAATTGGTGCATTCCATGGACCAAACCTAGCAATATTGTTACCCATGTCTATTACATTGAAATGAGATTTATTTTCCAATATTCTCGATCCTCTACCAATCATTTGAAAGTATAAGGTCAATGATCTGGTGGCCCTATTTAAAATAATAGTCTCTACGCTAGGTTCATCAAATCCGGTCGTTAAAATACTCACTGATGTTAAAATTGCATTGGGCGTTTGAGAAAACCATTCTAATATTTCCTTTCGCTCAGAAGCACTATTTTTATTATCTAAGTGTCTAATGTCATGCCCAGCTTTTTTAAAAGTCTCATAGACGTATTTAGACGTGTTTATACCATTATTAAAAATCAGGGTTTTTGAGCCTAAGGCTATTTCTTCATATGCCTCAAGCAATTGTGATAACATGGAGTGGTTGCCGTAAAATGCATCTGAAGATTTTACGGTATAGTCTCCATTGATCCCTAATTTTAATGTTTTTAAGCTTACATTTTTGTTATACAAATGCGCCTGTGCTAGAAATTTTTTATCAATTAAAGAGGTAATAGACTCTCCTACAATAAGTTTCTTGTAGTGGTCTTTCATTGGGAGCTTAATATTTGAACTGAGTGGCGTTGCAGTAACTCCTAATATAACAGCGTGTTTAAAAAACTTCATCAGTTTTCTAAATGAGTTATAATGTGCCTCATCTATAATCACCAATCCAATATTATCTAAACTTACTTTTTCCTCTTGAAGTCTGTTGTTTAGCGTCTCTACCATAGCCACAAAACAACTGTAATCTTCTTGGTCTTCGAGAGACTTCACATCAGAGTTGATGATTTTATTATGAACCCCAAAGCCCTCTAACATTTTAGATGTTTGCGTGCTTAACTCAATTCTGTGGGTGAGCACAACTACCTTTTTACCCTTAGTAGCGATATATCTTTTTGCTATTTCAGAAAAAACTACTGTTTTACCACCACCAGTCGGTAACTGATATAACAAGTTAGTATCAGTAGGAGCACTGTCCAGATAGTCAAAAATGGTATCTAGATCATTTTGTTGGTAATCGTAAAGTGTTTTCTCAGAAAATTTCGTTGAAACAGACAAGTAGTAGTGTTTTTTAATGGTTTTTGTAAAATGATTTTTAAGATTTCTCTAAAAAATCAAACGTACAAAATTAACAGATTTTTACCGCTAAGCATAAGGAATCACCGAAAAAGATTAAATTAATATCCCTTTAAAGTATCTACTTGATTTAAAAGCGGTTGGTGGCTCGTTAATCTGTTATAATTAGCTATTATTTGAGTAACGACAGCTTCTGGACTAGAAATACTTGCGCAATGAGGGGTAATATGAATTTTTGAATGACCCCAAAAGGGGCTTTTTGTATCCAATGGCTCCGTTGGAAAAACATCTATTGCGGCACCGCAAATATGTCCTTTGTCTATACTTTGGATTAAATCCTCACCCATCAAATGTGGTCCTCTTGCCACATGTATTAGATATGCTCCACGGGGTAATTTTGAGAAAAGAGATTCATTTAAAATTCCATTTGTATCTGGTGTTAGTGGTAGTAAACACACCAAAACATTGGTTTTTTCCAAAAATAAATCCAAATCTACTTTTTCATAGGTTGTGATTCCTTCTATTTGTTTTTTAGAATTAGACCATCCTAAAACACTAAAACCTTGAATCGCTAGTGCTTTCGCTGTGGCAGATCCCAATACACCCATTCCCATGATGCCAATCGTGATATCTTTCTTTCTCAAATATGGATTTTGCTTCCAAAGTGATAAAGATTGTTGTGAATGATATTGATACAATCCCTTCATATGAGCATATACTTGCGCTGTAACGAACTCTTCCATATCTGTTATTAATAAAGGGTCTACTACCCTAGTCATTAACAATTCTTGACGAAAAGAAGGATCTTCGAAAATAAAGTCTACACCTGCGCCCATAGAAGCTACACATTTTAAATTTTTGTATTGCTCAAATAATCCGTGGGGCTGTTTCCACACCAATGCCATTGTAATTCTTTCTTTTGGATGTGGTTTATTATAATCAAAACATTCAATTTGACTCGCTTGAGATTTAAATGCGTTTAGCCATTGGGAGGTCTTTCCATCTTGTCTGATCAGTAATATTGCCATAGGGTAGTTTAAAGTATATTGTACGAATAAATTTTAGGATGCTTAATCTTCTATAGTTTGCAAACTCATTTCAAAATCATAGGCATTTTCCCAATCTTTACTTGAGTGGTAAATTGCTAAGATTTGTGTTTTATACAAGGGGACTATTCCATGATAACTGGTTAGTTGAAGGGCCTCTTTGTAAAAATTACAAAAACTTTTAAAAAATGGTAATCGCTGGGGCCTTTCCTCACAAAATGTGTGCATTATTCCTATGTTAAACCACATAAACTCTACAATTAATTCTGGAGACATGCCAAGCGTCTTGAAATGCTTTATATACTTCTGAGCAACTGACCTTCTAGCTTTTGGTCGTTTCCTTTTTAAAGGAAAGAACTCACTAGCTACCTTGATTCTTGCTTGTTCTAACAGTTTTTTTTCGTTGGGGTTAAACACAAAATTAAAATATGTTTTTACCTCAGGAAATTTGTCATAAAGGTCTAGGACCGTTAATTCCAAATGCTCCTTTTGCAATTCAAATAGGTGTTTTTGTAGTAATTTTTTACTCATATGTGTTGTTCCAAAAAATAAAAGTACAAATGATTGTCTAAATCGTGTAATCAATTATAAATATAGCGGCTAAAAACTTAAAGTTTTCTTAAAAGCCAAGTGTTTTGAGCTTCGAATTTTGGTGAAATCTATTAAAATGCGTAATATGAAGCTTAATAAAATTCCCAAAAGAAAAACTCCTAGATGAGGCAGCTTAAAATAGTAAAACAGGTTACCAATAGAGAATCCAAATCCTTAGATAAGTACCTACAAGATATTAGCAAAATAGACCTGATCAATGCTCAGGAAGAAGTTGAATTAGCTCAAAGAATCAAAGCTGGAGATGCAGTGGCTCTAGAGAGACTCACTACAGCAAATCTCAGATTCGTTGTTTCTGTTGCAAAACAATACCAAAACCAAGGACTTACCCTACCAGATTTAATTAACGAGGGAAATGTTGGGTTGGTAAAAGCAGCAAAACGTTTTGACGAAACAAGGGGGTTTAAGTTTATATCTTATGCTGTTTGGTGGATTAGGCAGGCTATTTTACAAGCATTGGCAGAACAAGCAAGAATTGTTAGATTGCCTTTAAATAAAATTGGTTCCATCAATAAAATAAACAAGGCTTTTTCTTATTTGGAGCAAGCACACCAACGCCCTCCTTCCCCAGAAGAAATTGCCAAAGAACTTGAAATGACTGTAAGTGATGTAAAACAGTCGCTTAAAAACTCAGGAAGACATGTCTCTATGGACGCTCCATTGATCGATGGAGAAAATTCAAGTTTATATGATGTTTTAGATTATGGAGACTCACCTAGACCTGATCAAGCACTGCTCCAAAGCTCATTGCACACTGAAATTACAAGAGCCTTAGATACGCTTTCTCCTAGAGAAGCAGATGTTATTAAACTTTTTTATGGAATAGGAGAACAACCTCCAATGACCTTAGCAGAAATTGGCTTAACCTTTGACCTTACTAGAGAAAGAGTCAGACAAATTAGAGAGAAAGCCATTAGAAAATTAAGACATAGTTCCAAAAATAAATTATTAAAAACCTATCTTGGATAGCTAAATACCCACACTTATGAAACCAACTTTTTTTATTTTAGGATTAATTGCTTTAGGCTCATGCAAAAATGCCCCAAAAGAAACAGAAAGCCTAGAAGATAAAATAGACAGAATACACTCTGAGGCCATTACTATAGATACGCACAACGATATTAACACGGCTAATTTTACCGATAGTATTAATTATACGCAAAGATTAGACACCCAGGTTAATCTTCCAAAGATGAATGAAGGTGGTTTAGATGTGAGTTGGTTAATTGTCTACACTGGACAGGATGAATTAACAGAAGAAGGATATGAAAATGCAAAAATAAATGCCTTAGATAAATTTTCTGCTATTCAAAAACTCACTAAAGAATTAGCACCAGAAAAAATTGGGTTAGCGACTACATCAAAAGAAGTAAGGACTCTTATTAACTCTGGAAAAAAAGTAGCTATGATCGGTGTAGAAAATGCCTACCCAATTGGATTAGATATAGAAAACTTTGAAACATATTACAATTTAGGCGCAAGGTATATCTCATTGTCACATAATGGTCACAGCCAATTTTCTGACTCTAACACAGGAGAGAAAGACAGTATTTGGCTTCACAATGGCTTAAGTGAATTTGGAAAAGAGGCCGTTGCTGAGATGAACAGACTTGGAATTATGATAGATATTTCTCATCCATCTAAAGAAGCCATGAAACAAATGATAGCGCTTTCAAAAGCCCCTATTATAGCATCTCACTCATCTGCTAGAGCTTTGTGTGATCATTCAAGAAATTTAGACGACGAACAATTATTACTATTAAAAGAAAATGGCGGGGTGGTACAAACCGTGGCTTTTTCTTCATATCTAAATACTGAAAAACACGAAGCTAGAAATAATTATGCTAAAGAGCTATACGCATCTATAGCAAATGAAATGGGATTTGAATGGTATGAAAGAAGTGAATTTTCCTCTTTGTCTATTGAACAAAGAGCCACATTCATGGAAATATATCCCAAAGTTTTAGCTAAGGGAAAAGAAATGTTAGCACAAGATCCTAATGCTCCTGAAGCAGTTTCAGTAGTAGATTTTGTAAATCACATAGACTATATGGTAAACCTTATTGGTATTGATCATGTGGGTATTAGTTCAGATTTTGACGGTGGTGGGGGTATTGCAGGATGGTCAGATGCTTCTGAAACTAAAAATGTCACTGCAGAACTTGTAAAAAGGGGCTATACTCAAGAGCAAATCAATAAACTTTGGGGAGAAAACTTACTAAGAGTATTAGATGAAGTTCAAGTAATATCCACAGAATTGAATTCTTAAATTTTAGTTTTTATGAGCGAAAGGTCTACACTTATAACTTCTATAAGACCTGAAATAAATAGTATTCCATCTGATGATATTGAGAGTGAAATTCACTTTCAAAATAAAATTCTCAGGCCTGTTTTAAAATTTCAAAATGATCTTTTAATACAAGTACTTAAGTATTATTTCTTTAAGCACAAAAACACCTTTTATACATTCTCACTTGAGAAACGTCTTTCATACATTGAGAATGCAGTACAAAAAGATGTAAAATTCCGCAATGCTCTAAAAGGAATAATCATTGGTCAGTTTAGTGTGGAAGAGTATGCATTGTATCAAAAAAATGCCTCCAAACTCAATAAGAGAATGATGCAAATGCTCATACAGCGCTATCACTCACAGATACAGCTATTTGAAAACCCATAAACTACAACAAAGGTTCTCCGTTTAAATCTGTTATTAAAATGTCACTCATCAGATCTAAAAATGGTCTAGACACCTCAAAGGCCTTTACAGTATTAGTTATAAAATTTTCAGAGCAAATGTCTGAATCTTTTAGAGGATGAATAAAAACAAAGTTTTTTCTTCTCAGTAAGCCAATTTCAGGATGCTCTTTAGAAAATCCTTTTGGGGCCGTTTTGAGTGCGTCTCCTTGAAAATTGCCCCAGATATTTTTAAAAGACTTATTGTTCAAGAGTTCGTGAAAATCACTGGCATCTGTTTCAATTTCCTTTCTAATTCTGAACAAATCTTCCTTATTTGGGTCCCAGAATCCTACAGCTAGGAAAGCATCTCCAGGCTTTAAATGAATATAATATCCACCCCTAAGAGATTTCCCCATACGAGACAAAGACCCTGAAAAATAATCTTTGTAGGGCGTTTTGTCTTTAGAAAAACGAACATCTCGGTATATTCTGAACATCTTGAGTTTTTCTATAATATCCGTCTCGGACAGACCCTCTTTGACACGCTCTAAAACAGCTTTAACCTCTGATTGATGCGATTTAAAAGTCGCTTTATTCGCCTCAAACCAATCCCTATTATTATTCAAGCTCAATTCGTTAAGGAATTTTAAACAATCTTTTGAAATTTTCATTATTAAGGTTTTTTTAAATGTCTCACTTTAACATACTAGAGCGTATTAACTCATAATCACAAATGCTACATCCATTTTTTCTTTTTAAAATACAAGAGCATTCCAATAAGACAACTGCCCATCAGAATCCAAACCATAGGATAACCAAACTTCCAATGAAGTTCAGGCATATGGTCAAAATTCATTCCATATATTCCCGCTATAAAAGTAAGCGGAATAAATATTGACGCCATTATGGTAAGCACTTTCATTACTTCATTCATTTTGTTTCCCATTGTACTCATATGTAATTCCATGAGATTGGTACTCATTTCTCTATATAGCTGAAGTGTTTCGTTTATTTCTGCACATTGGTCGGATAAGTCTCTTAAGAATACTTTGGTCTCTTCTGTAATTAAAGGGTGTGAAGAGTGCAGCAGTTTTTGGACCAAATCTTTTGAGGGATAAATATGTTGTCTAAGTTTGAGTATTTCTTTTTTTAGCTTCTGAATTTCCTGCCCTTGTGAAGCCTCTGAATTATGATATACCAAGTCTTCTAGCTGGTCTAATCTCAATCCCAATTGCTCTAAAGCAATAAAATAATGATCTACTACAGCATCTAACAATGCAAAAAACAAATAATCTGCTCCACGCTGTCTAATTCTAGAGGCTTCTTGAGAAAGCCTTGTCCTTACACCATTAAAAACATCCTCCTCTTCCTCTTGGAAAGTAATTAGTTTACCCTCCAAAAGCACCATTGCTAAATGTTCGTATTTTAGAGAAGCGTGATCATCAAAATAAACCATCTTAAACACCCCAAATAAATAGTGATCAAAGTCATCTATTTTAGGTCTTTGATGCGTGTCTACTACACTCTCTAAGGTGAGTAAATTGAGATTTAAAGAATTTCCAAATGTTCTTATAAAAGTTTCATTTGTAAGACCTACAATATTGAGCCATTGAGATTCTGATTCTTTCAGAAAAAACGACTCAACAGCCATATTTGTATCAAGAACCATAGAATTACAATGGTCTTTATCAAACTCGACTAGTGATACTATTTGTCTCCCATCCTTTCTGTCTCCAATATATTTTACGGTTCCAGGAGCTAATCCTAATTTTGAATATCGCCTAGATTTTTTGTGAAAGGAAGGAAAAGTCATCATGATAATTTAATATAAGGTACTACTTAACTTTCATTATACAGAGAATTATCGAATAATAATTCTTTTAAGTGCAATCCTGATCCAGCAGCTACATAAGGTACAAATCCATCTAAGTCTGTCTCTAATAATTGCTTAAAATTTTCTAGGCTTATTTCATTCCTCCCCAAACAAACCAGGGCGCCCATCATTAATCTTATCTGGTACCGCAAGAATCCTTTGCCCCTAACTTCTAATACATAAGAGTCTTTTGGAAAGAAACTTGCCACAATAGTTGTATTTAATTTTAACTCACAAGATGATACAGTTCTCAAGGTTTGAGACTTTTTTTTGTCCTTTCTAGCGGTAAAATTTTTAAAGTCGTGGGTACCTACAAATAATTTTGCCGCCTCCTGCATGAGCGTTATATTTAATTGCTCCGGATAGTTCGCCATAATTGGAGCACAAAAAGGGTGTGCTTTAGATCCAAATGAAAAAAGATAGCAATAGGTTTTTTCTTTTGCAGAGTGAATGATATTAAACTTATTGGCCACCTCTTGAATAGACTCTATACGTATGTCTGCTGGTAAATTTAAATTAAAGGCATTCAATAATTGATCTAAATTTTCAAGTGGCTCATGGTCTATAAATAATTCAAAGGCACCATCAATAGAAGACACTTTTGCATCTGTTCTTCCTGCTCCTAGTATTTTAAAAGACCGCTCCTCTCCTAACACAAACTTAATGGTCCTTGTGAGCATTCCCTCTATGGTTTTGTATCCAGGTTGCTTTTGCCAACCACTGTATCTGAACCCTAAATACGAGACCCGAACTAAATAATAAAATTTCTTATTCTTCATGCCATGTTAATGTCATTTAAAAATATAAAATAATCCATGAACAGCACTCTATACTAGATTAAATACCATATTTATTGAAATTGAGAAATAATAACTAAATTTAATAATGACCAAATAGTAAAGCCTATGAAATTTATCGAAAAAAAACAAGCCCCCATGTGGTTTACAATACTAGGAATTATTGCATTAGTTTGGAATCTTTTAGGCGTTGGGGCCTACCTAATTCATGTTTATATGACTGATGAAATGATCAGTGAACTTCCTCAAGCGCAAATAGACATTATATACAACACCCCTGTTTGGGTTAATGGAGCTTTTGCATTAGCCGTTTGGTGTGGCTTATTAGGATCCATTTGTATGTTATTCAAGAAGAAAATAAGTGTTTATTTATTTCAAATTTCATTTGCAGGAATTTTTATTCAAAATATACACAGTTTTTTCATGATTGATGCTGTTGGTGTTTTTGGATTAGTTCAGGGTTTAATAATGCCTAGTATTGTGATGTTTTTTGCTATTGTGCTTATTTTAGTAAACACAACAGCAAAAAAGTCTCATTGGATTAGATAAACCTTCATTAACAACAGTTAATTACTCATATACGTCCTCTGAAATCTCTAATACTTTTACAGGACCATACTTGGAAACAATGGGAGTAATCTCAGAAGCCTTTCCAATGAATACCATTTGCATGTTTTCTTTTGGAAAGTAGTCCTTTATGATTTGAGTGGCCTTTGCTACGTCTATTGAAGAAACAGCTTCATTAAAACGATCTATATAGTCTAATGGGAGCTCATAGGTATCAGCGTCTGTGAAAAATCTTGCTATAGCGGCATTGGTTTCATAATCAGGAGGAAATTGCCCCTTAACGTAATTTTTTGCAGACTCAAGGGTTTTAGAATCTATGCCAGTCTCATGAATTTTTTGATAGGTTTTCAGTAGTAAATCTATTGTTTGTTCAGTAGTTTCATTGGCTGTAAAAGTACTCATGCTAAAGCTACCACCCTCTCTGAGAGCAGAAAAACCACTTCTGGCACCATAAGTGAGTCCTGAGTTAACCCTTAATTCGTCGTTTAGCCAAGAAGTAAATCTCCCTCCTAAAATAGTATTAATCACCTGAATACCAATATAATCAGATACATTTCTCGGCACCCCTAGACCGCCTATTAATAGGGTTGTTTCCCTAGCATCCTCTTTATTAACCACCACTACCTTAGATGAATCTAAGCTTGGAAGAACCGTACTATTATTTTTTACTTTTCCAACATTGCTCCAAGAACTAAATAAATTTGTTAGCTGAGTTTTCATTTCTGTGGGGTTAAAATCACCCACCACAGCAATGACACTTCCCTTAGGGGTGTAATGATCACTGTAGAATCTATTTACATCTTTCAATTCAATGCGCCCAATACTCTGTTTGGTTCCAGAAGGAATATTGGCATAAGGGTGAGCGCCATACACCAGTTGATTAAAATAATTATTTATGACACTTCTGGGGCTTTCTCTGCTTTGGTCTACGCCAGCTACTGTTCGCTGCTTTAGTTTCACAAACTCTGCTTCTTCAAATGAAGGCTTTGCAAGCATTTCCATTAGAATAGGCAGCACAAGAGGCAAATCTTTATTGATAAAACTACTCGTTAGGACTGCTACTTCCATATTTGAACTTGAATTATATGAGGCACCCATAAAATCTAAAGTAGTCTCAATGGTTTCTTTGTCATAAGAAGCGGTCCCTGAAGAAAGCAAATTGGCGGTGAGTTCCGAAAGCCCAGCTTGTTCTTTTGAGTCTTGGCGAACACCTGCTGGAACCACCGCTCTAAAATGTACCATCGGAACCTCTTTTTGAACCACCATATACACTTTTAAACCATTGCCTAAAATAAAATGCTCATAGGCAGGGCTTTTAAAATTGCTCTGGGCTTGAAGGCTATAGTTGCTTAAACAAATAATAACTATAGTAATATTAATTAAATTATAAAATGTTTTCATAAGACCTATTTTGTATTGTTTTCTGGAGAAATTAAATATCCAACTGTGCTATTATTCTTAGTAAAGTATTTTTTAGCCACCTGCTGAATATCTTCTACCGTTAAGGATTCATATGATTGGGGCGCAGAAAACATCTTGTTGTAATCTCCAAAATACATTTCATAAGTACCTAAGGTATTACTCTTACCATCTATGGTTTCTAAACTTGAGTATAAAGCGACTAATTTTTGATTTTTAACCTTTTGAAGCTCTTTTTCACTAACCCCATTTTGAGCAATATCATTGATAATTTGAATCATTTCTGACTCTAAAAGCTCAGGGGAAGTTCCTGGACTGGCTACCCCATAAAAATAAAAGAGGTTTGGATCAATGCTCTCTGGCATATAAGAAAAAACGGAGGTAGCCAGTGATTTCTGATCTACTAACTGACTGTATAACCTACTACTATTGCCGTCAGATAGAATGGCACTTAACACATCTAATGCGTAGTAATCTTCATGCTTAGTTTCTGGTACATGATAAGCCAACATAATATTCGGGCTACTCACTTGTTTCTCTACAACAACACGTTTTTGCCCTAATTGTTCAGGCTCAATAGTATGGACTGGTCTGGCTTTAGGTCCAGCAGGTATGGGTTCAAAGTACTTTTTAGACAAACTTTTTACCGCTTCTAGGCTCACATCTCCAGAAATGACCACAACAGCATTGTTAGGCGCATAATAGGTGTCAAAATAAGTTTGAAGATCTTCTATGGACCAATTTTTAATATCTGATTCATATCCAATTACAGACCATCTGTAAGGATGTGCCAAAAAAGCGGCGCCTTTTACTTGTTCAGATATATTTCTAAAATTACTATTTTCAAGGCCCGTGCTTCTTTCACTCAATACTACCCCTCTTTCACTTTCTACCATCTTGGGGTCGAGTTCTAAATGTCCAATTCGATCTGCCTCAAGATCAAAAATGGTTTCTAAAGCACTAATGGGGAACCAATCAGTATAAACAGTTAAATTTTCAGTAGTGTAGGCATTATTACTCCCTCCAGCAGCTTCCATAGTTCTGTCGAACATCTTAGGTCCGTATTTTTTAGACCCGTTGAACATCATATGCTCAAAGAAATGAGACAATCCTGTAATTCCAGGATATTCATTTCTTGACCCTACTTTCCAAAATAAATACATATTGGCATTTGGAATGCTATTGTCCTCTAATACCAAAATCTTCATGCCATTAGACAAAGTAAATGACTGAACATCAGAAGCTTTATTCTGAGAAATCCCCTTTTGAAATAGCACCAAAAATAGGGCAGTAAAAAATAAATTTATTTTCATGATGATTAAAATTATAATCCGTTAATATATGATCCGTAAAGATCTTTAAATTCTGTACCGTTGGAAAAACTGTGTTTGCTTAATTTATTGTTAGCAACTAAGCCCCACAATACCAATTCCTTAAGAAAGTAGGAGGTTTCTTTATCTACCTCTGGTGTATACGTATTCAGTAGATCAGATAAAGGACTAATAAGGTCTAACTGATCTCGGTACATACTGTCCGAAAAATCTTCTAATAATTCAAATCCTTCAGATTCAAAAAACCATAATAACAATGCGTCGTAAGGTCCATCTGCATCTTTTCGCTCTAATTTTTTGATTTTAGGAAAACGTTCCTCAAATAGTGTTTTAATGGCAGACTCCAATAAGTGTTGAGCCACAAATTCTGCGCCTTCTTGCTCCCCTTCATACACCAATTCTACTTTGCCGATAATGGCAGGGTAAATACCTGTAAAGTCGGACAATCTAATGGTTGTTTGTGATTCATCAGAGAGAATTAATCTTCTTTCTGCTGTACTCATTAAATTTTGAAAGGCAGTAATGCTCATTCTAGCACTTACCCCGCTTTTAGCGTCTATATAATCACTTTCTCTCGCCTCAAAAGAAATTTGTTCCAGTAAGTCTCTGGCAATTTCAGGCACTTGAATTGGAAGTGATAGGGCTCCAGCCTCTTGGGCTGTAATTCTTTTAGCTGTTTCAACGTCCTTAGGATAATGCGTTAATATTTGAGAACCAATTCTATCTTTTAATGGAGTCACAATACTCCCTCTATTGGTGTAATCTTCAGGATTGGCGGTAAAGACACATTGAATATCTATAGGAAGTCTAAGCTTGAACCCCCTTATTTGAATATCTCCTTCTTGCAGTATATTAAATAAGGATACCTGAATCCTTGCCTGTAGATCAGGGATTTCGTTTATAACAAAAATACACCTGTTAGCTCTAGGGATCATTCCAAAGTGAAGCACGCGAGGATCTGCATAAGACAGTTTTAGGTGGGCCGCTTTAATAGGATCTATATCTCCAATCAAGTCTGAAACACTCACATCTGGCGTAGCTAATTTCTCAAAAAAGCGATCCTCCCTTGCCAACCAGCTTATGGGTGTTTTCTCTCCCATCTCTGCTATTAAATCTATCGCAAATGTAGAGATAGGATTTAAAGGGTCATCATTAATTTCAGAACCATTGACTACCGGAATAAACGGATCTAATAAATAAACCATTGCTCGGGCCAATCGTGTTTTTGCCTGCCCTCTTAAACCGAGTAAATTAATATTATGCATAGACAAAATAGCACGCTCTAACTCAGGAAGGACGGTATTTTCATAACCTATGACGCCGTTGAAAGGGGTGGTTTTATTCTTCAGATGTGTAATTAAATTATCCCTGAGTTCTAGTTTAATAGATCTCGATACATAGCCAGATTGCTTTAATTCACCTAAGGTTTTTAGTGTAGTTATTTCCATTTATCGAATTCTTTTTTTTCTGTTATTTTCATAGTCTTCAAAGATCATTCCGCCCAAGCCTTTCAAGCCAGTGTAAAACGCCTTCCCTTTATTGGCTGCCGTAAATTCTTGGACAAACTGCATGAGGTATGGATCCTGAGCAATCATGAAAGTGGTGATGGGTATGTTTACTTTTTGTGCTTGTCTCGCCATTCTGTAACATTGATCTACAATATGTTGATCTAATCCAGATGAATTTTTATAATAAGAGCCATCCTTTAATTTGAGACAACTTGGCTTACCATCCGTGATCATGAAAATTTGCTTATTGGTATTGCGCTTTCTCCTAAGCATATCCATGGCCAAAGACAAGCCCGCGACCGTGTTGGTATGAAAAGGCCCTACTTTTAAGTATGGTAAATCTGCCACCGCTATGGGCCAGGCGTCATTGCCAAAAACCAAGATTTCAAGACTGTCTTTAGGATAGCGTGTGGTGATCATTTCTGCCAAAGCCATGGCCACCTTTTTAGCAGGGGTAATTCTATCTTCCCCATAAAGAATCATGCTGTGGCTAATATCTATCATCAGGACTGTACTCATTTGTGCTGCATGATGAGACTCTTTAACCACAAGATCTTCTTCTCTTAATTCAAAAGATCCTATCCCATTATTGATCTGGGCATTTTTAAAGCTTTCAGTAATGTCTATAGAAGACATGGCATCTCCAAATTGAAAGGCCCTCAGATCTCCAGAGGGTTCTTCTCCCATTCCAATTTTTGGTGTTTTATGGTTTCCAGAACCTGCCTTCTTAAGCGTGCCAAATATTTGATCCAAAGCGTGTTGCCTAATTAACCTTTCCATCTTAGCGGTAAGGGAAACGACCCTTTTGGCAGATTCATCTCCATTTTCACCAGAGTTCTCAGGATCATTAGGCTCTAAGGCCTCTTGAACATATCCTTTAGATTTGAGGTCTTCAATAAAGTCTTCTATGGTATATTCCGGAGTGGTGAGCTCGTATTCCTTATCGAGTTCTCTAAGCCAATCAATGGCTTCGTCAAAGTCACCTGAGGTGTGGGTAATGAGCTCTTTGAATATTTCAAAAAGTCGCTCAAAAGGTGTTTGGTTTGGCGCTTTATAGGGAGTAAAACGAAAACCTAATGTCTTGCGATTTGCCATATCTAAAAATACTACAAATCACAGATATTATAAAGCCTTTTTAAAGGAATTAAAAAGCGTTTAACATCATTTTTGTCTAGAGGCTAAACGTTCAACAACTTCTGCTAAACTAGTCTCTTTTGCGTGTAACAACATTAGATAATGGAACAAAAGGTCCGAAGACTCCTCTAAAAATAATTCTCGGTTATTGTCCATGGCTTCGATCACAACTTCTACCGCTTCTTCTCCCACTTTTTGAGCAATTTTATTAATGCCTTTCTCAAATAAACTCGCCACATAACTTTGATCTCCATTAGCATTAGAAACCCTTGAAACAATGGTCTCTTCTAAAGTGGTTAAAAAGCCATAAGTAGGGGTGTTGGCTTTATTCCAACAACTATCTGATCCCTTATGGCAAGTAGGCCCCTCTGGGTGCACTTGTATTAATAACGTGTCATTATCACAATCTACAGCAATGTCTACAAGATTCAAAAAATGGCCACTCTCCTCACCTTTTGTCCATAAACGCTTTTTTGAACGACTGTAAAAGGTCACTTTTTTTGTTTGAGTGGTTTGTGTGAATGCCTCCTGGTTCATATAGCCCAACATGAGTACATTTTTGGTCTCGGCATCTTGGATAATTGCTGGAACCAAACCGTCTGAATGTTTTGAAAAATCTATGTTCATCTGCATTATTTAAAGTCTAACTGGTATATTTTTATCTTTTAAAAAAGTCTTTAATGCTGGAATACCTATTTCTCCGTAATGGAAAATACTAGCTGCAAGTGCGGCATCGGCTTTACCGAAGGTAAAGCTATTATAGAAATCTTCCATATTCCCAGCACCACCAGAGGCAATAATAGGAATATTAACACTTTCTGCCATTTTGGCTAAGGCTTCATTGGCAAAACCACTTTTTGTACCGTCATGATCCATGGAGGTAAACAAAATTTCTCCAGCCCCTAGTTGTTCTGCTTGCTTTGCCCAATCGAATAAATCTAGATCCGTTGCTTGCTTTCCACCAACTAAATGAACCAACCACTGATCACCAACCTTTTTGGCATCTATGGCCACTACCACACACTGTGCCCCAAAAGCTTCTGACAATTCTTTAATAAGCGCTGGCCGCCTTACGGCCGACGAGTTAATGGATACTTTATCTGCCCCATTCTTAAGTAGTATTTCTACGTCTGCAACACTGCTAATACCTCCCCCAACAGTAAAAGGAATGTCTACAGCTGCTGCTACCTGGAGCACCAAATCTGCCATGGTTTTCCGTCCCTGCTCTGTAGCAGAAATATCTAAAAAAACGAGTTCATCTGCACCTGTCGCAGCGTATTTAGTGGCTAGTTCTACAGGGTCTCCTGCATCTCTAAGGGACACGAAATTAACTCCCTTTACCGTACGCCCATCTTTTATATCCAGGCAAGGAATGATTCTTTTAGTTAACATGTTGGCGTATTTAAAATAAACTGTTCTATCTCTTTTAAAGAGATTCTATCTTCATATATCGCTTTTCCAACAATGGCACCGTCACAGCCCACAGCACTCAGGTCATAAAGGTCTTGAAGTTTTGCAACGCCTCCACTAGCAATGAGTTTTATGTCTTTTAGTTCTCTGATCATTTTTTCATATAAAGCGATAGAAGGACCTTCAAGCATACCATCTTTAGAAATATCTGTACAGATAACATCTGATATGCCTTTTGTCATATAATTAGCTACATAAGGAATTAAGTCTTCTTTAGATGTTTCTAACCAACCAGAAATAGCTATTTTTTCATTGGCCGCGTCTGCCCCTAGTATAATTTTATGCGCCCCATAGGTCTTGATCCAAGATAAAAAGCGTTGGGGATCCTTCACTGCAATACTGCCTCCAGTAATTTGCTTGGCACCTGATTCAAAGGCTATTTTAAGGTCTTGGTCTGTTTTAAGCCCTCCGCCAAAATCGATCTTTAAATTTGTTTTGGTCGCTAAGGTTTCCAAAACTTTGTGATTCACAATACCCTGAGATTTAGCACCGTCTAGATCTACTAAATGTAGGTATTCTACTCCGTGGTCTTGAAATGACTTAGCTACCTCCAAAGGGTCATTGGAATAAATTTTTGCCGTGTTGTAATCTCCTTTCGAAAGTCTTACACATTGACCATTAATAATATCTATAGCGGGTATTATTCTCATTTTATAGGGCTAAAAAGTTTTCTAAAATTTTATTTCCAACAGTACTGCTCTTCTCTGGGTGAAACTGTGTGCCAAAAAAGTTGTCTTTGGCCAAAGCGGCACTATAGGGAATATCATACTGACAAACAGCAATGGTCTCCGAAGACAAGCCAGCATAATAGGAATGAACCATATAAATATAAGCGTCCTCTTCAATTCCATTGAAAAGGGGACCCTTCAATTGCGCAATGCTATTCCACCCTATATGAGGTACTTTTAGCTTTTTTTCAAATGCACTTACTTCCACATCAAAAATGCCCAATCCTTTTGTATTGCCTTCCTCTGAACGGTTACACATCAGCTGCATGCCCAAACATATACCCAAAACTGGTTGTGTTAGCTGGGGTAACAATTGATCTACCCCACTGGCTTGTAGCTTTTCCATAGCAGCAGCGGCATGACCTACTCCTGGAAAAATAACCTTATCTGCTTTTTCTATGACTGTTAAATCATGGGACAAAAGCGCTTTTACACCCTGTCTTTCTAAAGCAAATAATACACTTTGAATATTACCTGCACCGTAATCTACTATGACTATATTCATTATAAAACACCTTTGGTTGAGGGTAAAAATAATTTGTCCGGATCTCTTTTAATCGCCATTTTTATGGCCTTGGCAAAGGCTTTAAAAATAGCCTCAATCTTGTGGTGCTCATTTTGCCCGGTCGCTTTTATATTTAAATTGGCTTTTGCGCCATCTGAAAAGGATTTAAAAAAATGCACAAACATTTCAGTAGGCATTTTACCGATCATTTCACGTTTAAATTCAGCCTCCCAGACCAACCAATTTCTACCTCCAAAATCAATGGAAACATGCGCCTCACAGTCATCCATAGGTAGGCAGAATCCGTACCGCTCTACCCCAAGCTTATTTCCTAGTGCTTTGTGAAAAGCTTCTCCTAATGCAATAGCGGTGTCTTCAATGGTGTGGTGTTCGTCTACTGCTAAGTCTCCTGTCACCACTATATCTAAATCTATCAATCCATGTCTGGACAACTGATCCAACATATGATCAAAAAAATCAATCCCAGTTTTAATCCTTGAGGTGCCTGTACCGTCTAAATCCATCTCTATGGAAATTTGGGTCTCATGGGTATTACGCTCGAGGCTAACTTTGCGTTCTCCTGCCCTTAAAAAGCTATATATCTCACTCCATTCAGTAGTTTCCTTAGCAATAAAATCTTCTAAATCTTTCTGATTATCAGAGAGTTCTTCGCCGCCAAGACCTACTTCTTGTCGCATAAAAATGGCTTTAGCACCAAGATTTTTAGCCAAAGCCACATCTGTTATTCTGTCACCAATCACAAAAGAATTCGCTAAGTCATAAGATCCGTCCATATAAGCAGACAGCAATGCAGTCCCAGGCTTTCTGGTGGGTTTATTCTCACTGGCAAAGGTCTTGTCTATTATGACCTTAGAAAACACCACACCCTCTCTTTCAAAACTGTCAATTATAAAATTTTGAACCGGCCAAAAGGTGTCTTCCGGAAATGAATCGGTCCCCAAACCGTCTTGATTAGAGACCATGACCAATTCAAAATCTAATTCTCTAGCAATCTTGGCCAAATATTGAAAAACATAGGGATAAAAAACCAATTTCTCAAATGCGTCTATTTGATAATCTTCGGGTTCCTTGATTAAGGTGCCATCTCTGTCTATAAAAAGTATTTTTTTCATGACAATGTATAAAGGGTTTCTATGAGTTTTTTATTTTCATCTGGGGTACCTACTGTAAACCTTAGGGTGTTTTCACAATGAAGCTGTTTAGACCTGTTTCTAACCACAATACCCTGGTCTAATAATTGGCGGTATCTCAGATCTGCATGATCTACTCTGGCCAGCACAAAATTGGCTTCTGAAGGAAATACTTCTTTTACAAAGGGAAGTTCCTTTAGAGCATTTTCGAGGACTTTTCTTTGTGCTACAATCAGATTTACTTCGCTCTGGATTCGTTCTCCTTGCTCCAATCGCTCTAGTGCCTTTGATTGAGTGAGTTCATTGACATTGTAGGGCGGTTTAATTTTGTGCAGTAAATTTATAATTTCTGGAGAAGCCATGAGCATACCCAATCGAATACCAGCTAAACCATAGGCTTTAGAAAGTGTTTGAATCACCACCAGATTAGGAAAATCTGACAGTCTGTTCGCCCAACTTGGTGTATCTGTGAAATCTATATAAGCCTCATCTACCACTACCAAACCCTTAAAAGTATTCAGAATTTCTTCTATATGAATGCGATCCATAAGGTTTCCACTAGGATTGTTGGGACTACAGATAAACAGTATTTTAGTTGCTGTGAAAGCATGACTTCTATACTGTTCCATGTCTATTTCAAAGGCAGTTGTGAGCGGTATTTCGTGCACTTGAACACTATTGATTCCTGCTAAAACGCCATACATACCATAGGTGGGTGGAAAAGTAATTACAGCGTCCTGATTGGGCTCACAGAAGGCGCGGAATAATAAATCCAGTACTTCATCACTACCGTTCCCAAACAGCAATTGGTTTTCAGGTAGATTTTTTAAAGAAGCCACACTGCTGCGGAGCGACCTTTGTAAAGGGTCCGGATACCTATTGACCCCTGTCTCATTGGGATTTTCGTTGGCATCTAAAAACACCATCTGAGTCCCATTAGACACATATTCGTCTCTAGCAGAGGTATATGGAGCCAATGATTTCACGTTCTCTCTACAGAGGCTCAGGGGATTAAATTCGCTCTTATTCTCCATCTCTCAAATCGTTTAAGCGAATGCTTACTGCATTTTTATGAGCGTCTAAGCCTTCTGCAGCAGCCATTAATTCAATACTCTTTCCTAAGGATTGTAAGCCTTTTGCAGTCAATTTCTGAAAACTAATACTATTTAAAAAAGCATCTAAATTAACCCCACTATATTGTCTGGCATATCCGTTGGTCGGTAGGGTATGATTGGTTCCAGAAGCATAATCACCTGCACTTTCTGGACTGTAATTTCCTATAAAAACTGAGCCTGCAGCGCTTAAGTGATCTAGGTAATAGGCTTCTTCTGAGACACACAATATGTAGTGTTCAGGGGCATATTGGTTAATTAAGGACACCGCAGCTTCTTTAGTTTCCAGAAAAATCATTTTACTGTTCTCCAAAGCTTTACTAGCAATCTCATTTCTAGATAATACCGCACATTGAGCCATTAATTCTTGGCTTACTTCTTCAATGAGTGGCTCATAGGTAGTTACAAAAATAACCTGACTGTCTGGACCGTGCTCTGCTTGAGAAAGTAAATCGGATGCAATGTAGGAAGCCTTGGCTGTTTGGTCTGCCATCACAAGTAACTCACTAGGACCTGCGGGCATATCTATGGCTACGTCATATCTAGTAGCCCATTGTTTGGCCACGGTAACATATTGATTACCTGGTCCAAAAATTTTATAGACTTTGGGTACCTGAACAGTACCAAAAGTCATGGCGGCTATGGCTTGAATACCGCCAATTTTAAATATTTTGGTGACCCCACACAAAGCAGCTGTATATAAAATAGCTGGGTGTACGGCACCTGATTTGTCTGGAGGGGTACACAACAAAATCTCTTTACAACCGGCAATTTGTGCTGGAATGGCCAACATTAAAATAGTAGAAAATAGCGGTGCAGAGCCCCCTGGAATATAGATACCTACTTTTTCAATAGGCCTTTTTTCCTGCCAGCAGTGCACTCCTGCGATATTTTCAACAGATACCTTAGGAGTTATTTGTGCCCGGTGAAAAGCTGTTATTTGATCTTTTGCTTGAATAATGGCTTGTTGCAACTCAGGGGATACTAGTTGCTTTGCATCTTCAATTTCTTTTGTAGAGACCTTATAATCGCTTAAAGACACACCGTCAAATTTCTCTGTAAATTGGGCAATAGCCTTGTCTCCATTGGTTTTAACACTCTTGAAAACATCAGAAACAATCGGTTCAATATCTTGATAGGAAGCGGTAGGTCTTTTTAGAATGTCTTCCCATTCTATCTTTATAGGATTTTTATATACATTCATATTACAAAACCATTTTCTCTATTGGGCACACTAAAATACTTTCTGCACCTGCTAATTTTAACAAATCTATTACTTCCCAAAAAGAATCTTTCTGAATGACCGTATGCACAGAGCTCCATCCCACTTCTGCTAAGGGTAGCACTGTGGGGCTTTTCATTCCAGGAAGTATGTTCAACACAGCATCTAATTTTTCATTAGGGACATTGAGTAATACGTATTTAGATTCTCTAGCCCTCAAGACTGATTTAATTCTAAAGACAAGCTTTTCTAAAATAGGCCTAACTTCTGAAGATAGTTCAGGTGAAACCGCTAAAACAGCCTCACTTTTTAAAATAACATCTACCTCTTTGAGGTTGTTTTTAAACAGGGTACTACCGCTAGAGACAATATCACAGATGGCGTCTGCCAAGCCAATATTAGGAGCTATCTCCACAGATCCATTGATTAAATGTATGTCTGCATGAATACCATTTTTTTTCAAATAAGATTGAACAGTATTAGGGTATGAAGTGGCAATCTTTATTCCATCAAAATCTTTCACCCCATTATAGAGGGTCTCTTTAGGAATGGCCATAGATACTTTACATTTAGAAAATCCTAATTTCTCTGCAATAGCAATGCCCTCTCCCTTTTCAATAAGAACATTCTCCCCAATAATGGCAATGTCTACCACACCGTCTTTAAGGTATTGTGGAATGTCTCCATTTCTTAGGTAAAAGACCTCTAAGTCAAAATTTCTGGCCATGGCTTTTAATTGGTCTTTTCCATTGTCTATAGAAATTCCACATGCCTTCAATAAATCAATAGAGTCGTCGTGTAAACGTCCACTCTTTTGAATCGCAATTTTAAGTCTGTTCTTCATAATTATTTTAATAAAAAAATAAAAACCCGTTTGATTGCTCAAACGGGTTTCAATATGGTTGTTAACAACAATACATCATTACCTCGCCTGAGCGCAGTATATAATATGATGATGTGTATGAGTTTGTGTCATAATTAAAGTACAAAAGTAATCAATTCCTTTAAATTGGCATGAGATAATTAAATAGTTTTTAAAATATCACAAACCCCTAAATCCTTGTGAAAAATATTTCAAAAGAGGTGCCTTTGAAAATAGATTTAGTTATTTCCTAAAATAATAGGCATTCCTGAATCTCCACCACCAATGACAATCACTTTTGAATTTGGCGATTCAGATAATTTAATAGTAGCTTCAATCCCTTTATCCTGTAAAATTTTATCTGTGAGAGAAGCACTCAGAATTCTGTTAGCGTCTGCCTTACCCTGTGCCTCAATAATCTGACGCTCGGCCTCTTTTGCTGCTGTGATCAATTTAAACTCATACTCCAAAGACTCCTGTTCTTGCTTTAGTTTACTCTCAATAGCGGTTTTAATAGTCGCTGGCAAGGTAACATCTCTAACTAGAACCTCATTTAATTGAATGTACTGCCCATCTACAATTTTCTTGGTCTCTTCAAAAATCTCTGCTTGAATCGCATCCCTTTTACTAGAGTATAATTGTTCTGGAGTATACCTACCCACTACAGAACGAGCAGCAGATCTAATGGTAGGCAACAATACTCTTTGTACATAAGCTTCTCCTTTCTCTTGGTGTAATTTTCCTAAAAATTCATATTTAGGCTCAAACCAAGCTGAGGCATCTAACTTTATTTCCAATCCATTAGAAGAAAGCACTTGCATTTTTTCAAAAACTTCTTGCTGACGCACTTCATAAATGAACACTTTGTTCCATGGAGCAATCACATGAAACCCCTCTCCTAACGGCGGTTCATCTGTTACTACACCATTTCCAAAGGTCTTATAAAGTACTCCTGCCCTACCTGAACCTATTGTCAAAGTAGATTTAGAAACAAAAACGATTAATACAATAAATAAAATAACAAGTGGCATGGCCACTTTAGGCAACTTGTCCATAATTGATAATTTTTAATAAAGGTACAATAAAAATGTACGTTTAGGTTAGCATTCCACCATCTACATTTAAAACCTGACCAGTGACATAAGCAGATAAATCAGAAGCCAAAAACACACATGCGTTGGCTACATCTTCAGGACTTCCTCCTCTTTTTAACGGAATGCCATCTCTCCATGATTGCACCGTCTTCTCATCCAGTTTATCTGTCATTTCTGTTTCAATAAATCCCGGAGCAATGGCGTTACAGCGAATGTTTCTAGAACCCAATTCAAGGGCTATAGATTTTGTAAATCCAATCATTCCTGCTTTAGACGCTGCATAATTAGATTGACCAGCATTTCCTTTAACCCCCACTACACTACTCATATTAATAATACTACCAGAGCGTTGTTTTAGAAAAGTACGCTGGGCAGCTTTGGTCATATTAAATACAGATTTTAGGTTAATTTCCATCACTGCGTCAAAGTCTTCCTCCGACATGCGCATGAGAAGATTATCTTTAGTCACTCCTGCATTGTTAATTAAAATATCTATAGTGCCAAAATCTGCTACTACAGCAGTGATCAAAGCTTCTGCTTGTTCAAATTTTGAGGCATCGCTTTTATAAGCTTTTGCTTTAACCCCCAATTGGGTTAATTCTTCTTCTAAAGCTAGCGCTGGTGCCTCACTTGAGGCATATGTAAAAGCTACGTTGGCTCCGTGTGCTGCAAAAATTTTAGCAATTCCCATGCCAATACCTCTACTAGCACCAGTAATGATGGCTGTTTTGTTTTCTAATAATTTCATGATAATGTATTAAATATATTGTGGTAAATATAATAGAAGTACCGAGCTTAGACCAAAAAAAATCCCGCAAAAAGCGGGATTTAATATCACTTGGAATAAATATTATCCAAGAACTTCTTTTACTTTCTTTCCAATTTCTGCGGGAGAATCTACTACGTGAATTCCAGAAGCTCTCATAATAGCTTTTTTAGCTTGTGCGGTGTCATCTGAACCACCAACTATAGCACCTGCATGTCCCATAGTTCTTCCAGCAGGAGCTGTTTCACCAGCAATAAAGCCAATGATTGGTTTTTTACTACCACTTTCCTTATACCATTTAGCTGCGTCTGCTTCTAATTGACCTCCTATTTCTCCAATCATTACAACTGCTTCAGTCTCTGGATCATTGATGAGTAATTCCACCGCTTCCTTTGTGGTAGTTCCAATGATTGGGTCTCCACCAATTCCAATTGCAGTAGTAATACCTAATCCTTGTCTTACGACCTGATCAGCTGCCTCGTACGTTAAGGTTCCAGACTTAGAAACAATACCCACGGTACCTTTCTTAAAAACAAAACCAGGCATAATACCTACTTTAGCTTCTCCAGGTGTGATCACCCCAGGGCAGTTTGGTCCAATTAATCTGGTAGGCATATTTTTAATATAATCATTTACTTTTACCATATCTGCTACAGGAATCCCCTCAGTGATGGTAATGATTACTTTAATTCCTGCATCTGCCGCTTCCATAATGGCATCGGCCGCGAAGGCCGGAGGAACAAATAAAATAGAAGTGTCTGCGCCAACTTGAGAAACTGCATCTGAAACTGTATTGAAAACAGGTTTCCCTAAGTGGGTTTGTCCTCCTTTACCTGGAGTAACTCCTCCTACCAATTGCGTTCCGTATTCGATCATTTGCTCCGCATGAAAAGTACCTTCTCCTCCTGTGAAACCTTGAACGATAATCTTTGAATCTTTATTGACTAAAACACTCATATCTATATTTTAAAAATTTTAAGCAAAAATAGCCTTTTGTAAGGGAAAATTAAAAATTTAAAGGTCTTTATTCTGTTTGTTTTGCAACATTTTGGGCAATTGTTTTAGCTGGGCCAATTGTTTTAGTTGCTCCCTTGACTCTTGAACTGGTGTGCCGAAATAAGACTTGCCACCTGGAATTGATTTAGTGACCCCAGTTTGTCCCATTACTACTGCTTTTTCCCCTATAGTGATGCCACTCGTGGTACCCACTTGACCCCATAAGGTCACACGGTCTTCTATAATAACACAACCCGCGACGCCTGTTTGAGATGCTATAAGGCAGTGTTTGCCAATCACTGTATCATGCCCTATATGTACTTGATTGTCTAATTTTGTACCTGCTCCAATGGTGGTTGTACCACTCACTCCTTTATCTATGGTACAAAGGGCCCCAATCTCTACATGATTTTCAATGCTGACCGTTCCGGTCGATACCAGTTTGTCATGACCCTCTGCCCTATTTTTATAGTAAAATGCGTCTGCACCAATGACCGTACCTGCATGAATAGTTACATGATCACCAATAATACAATGGTCATAAATCACCACATTTGGATGAATAACACAATGCTCTCCAATCGTGACATGATTGCCTATGAAGGCTTGAGGTTGTATTAGGCTGTGTTCCCCTATTTGAGCAGTGGCAGCTATATTGGCTTGGGATGGGATAAAGGGTTTGAAATGTTTGCTCAGTACATTGAAATCACGAAAAGGATCATCTGAAATTAATAGCGCTTTACCTTGTGGGCAGGGCACTTCCTTATTGATCAATACAATGGTAGCAGCTGAGTGTAGTGCCTTTTCATAATATTTGGGATGGTCTACAAATACAATATCTCCTGGGGTCACCACATGAATCTCATTCATCCCTGTAACTGGGAACATGGGGTCTCCAATATAAGAGACCCCGATGATTGCAGCAATGTCTTGGAGTGTTTGAGATGTTGAAAACTTCATCTTGCTACTCTTTCACTCTTTCCATATAGGCACCTTTTTCGGTGTCTATTTTAATCTTGTCTCCTTCATTAATAAAAAGAGGCACATTTACCTGAGCTCCTGTTTCAACAGTGGCTGGTTTAGTTGCATTTGTAGCGGTATTCCCTTTTACTCCCGGTTCGGTGTAAGTAACTTCTAACACAATACTCGCCGGCATATCTACAGATAATGGGGCGCTGTCTTCTGTGTTAAATAAAATAGTCACCACAGTACCCTCTTTTAATAATCCTGGAGCATCTAATGATGATTCTGGAAGGGTAATTTGATTGTAATCTTCTGTATTCATGAAGTGATAGGTATCGCCTTCTGGATAAAGATATTGGTAAGACCTTGTCTCTACCCTAACTTCATCAATTTTATGACCTGCAGAAAATGTATTGTCTAATACTTTACCATTGCTGACACTTTTAAGCTTAGTTCTAACAAATGCTGGGCCTTTTCCTGGTTTTACGTGAAGAAATTCAATGATTTTATAAATATCGTTGTTGTATCTAATACACAATCCTTTTCTAATATCTGATGTAGATGCCATTTTTTTATTGTCTTAATTATTACTAAAATATCCTTTCATTATACCCCTTTGAGAATCTCTGATAAACTGGAGAATTTCATCCCGTTCATTGGTCGCTTCCATTTCTGCTTCTATAATTTGAACGGCCTGGGTATTGTTATAATTTCTTTGATAGAGTATTCTATAGATATTCTGAATCTCTCTGATCTTATCTGTGTCAAACCCTCTTCTTCTCAATCCTACAGAGTTTATGCCTACATAAGAAAGTGGCTCTCTAGCCGCTTTGACAAATGGGGGGACATCTTTTCTCACCAAAGAGCCTCCAGTAACAAATGCGTGTTGCCCAATAGACACGAATTGATGTACGGCCACTAGACCTGCTAAAACTACATTTTCACCAATAGTTACGTGTCCTGCTAAAGTAGAGTTGTTAGAAAAAATAGCGTTATTGCCCACCAAACAGTCATGGGCTATATGACAATATGCCATAATGAGACAATTTGAACCAATGACAGTTTTCATTCTATCCGTAGTTCCCTTATTAATAGTCACACATTCTCTTATAGTGGTGTAATCTCCAATTTCTACGGTAGTATCTTCTCCATTGTATTTTAAATCTTGTGGTGGAGCGGAAATAACTGCTCCAGGAAAAATATTACAGTTTTTCCCAATACGGGCACCTTCCATGATAGTCACGTTGGATCCTATCCAAGTGCCTTCTCCAATAATGACATTATTGTGAATGGTCGTGAAGGGTTCTACTACAACATTTTTGGCAATTTTCGCACCTGGGTGTATGTAAGCTAAAGGCTGGTTCATTTATTTCTTTTTAACAATTTGGGCCATTAATTCAGCTTCACAAACCAACTTATTATTGGCATAAGCATAGGCTTGCATATGGCATATTCCCCTTCTAATAGGAGAAATAAGACTACAGTGGAAAATTAATGTATCTCCGGGAATGACTTTTTGCTTGAATTTCACATTGTCCATTTTCATGAATAAAGTGAGGTAATTTTCAGGGTCTGGCACTGTACTTAGCACAAGAACTCCTCCTGTTTGTGCCATGGCTTCTATTTGCAAAACACCTGGCATTACTGGTGCTCCTGGAAAATGTCCAACAAAAAAATCTTCGTTCATGGTGACATTTTTCATTCCGACTACATGGGTGTCTGAAAGTTCAATAATACGGTCTATCAGTAAAAATGGTGGCCTATGGGGAAGCATATCCATGATCTGATGTATGTCCATTAAAGGTGGTGCATTTAGATCATATTTAGGCACCTGATTTCTCTTTTCTGCCTTAATCATGGCACAGAGTTTTTTTGCAAACTGAGTGTTTACATAGTGTCCTGGCTTGGTGGCTATCACTTTACCCCTGATTCTAGAACCCGCCAACGCTAAATCTCCTATGACATCTAATAACTTATGTCTGGCTGCTTCATTAGGTTGATTTAAAGTGAGATTATCTAAAATTCCATTTGGTTTTACAGATAATTTAGATTTGTTAAACGCTTTTTCTAGCTTAAGCATTGTTTCAGGAGAAATCTCTTTGTCTACGTAAACAATAGCGTTATTTAGATCTCCTCCTTTGATTAAACCATGATCTAGTAGGGTTTCTAATTCGTGTAAAAAACTAAAGGTTCTAGCCTCTGAAATCTCACTTTTGAATTCGGAAATATGGTTTAAAGTAGCATTTTGAGTACCTAATACTTTAGTGCCAAAATCTACCATGGTGGTTACTTGGTAATGATCCGCAGGAATTAAGGTAATTTCAGATCCTGAAGTTTCATCTGTGAAAGTAATCACTTCAGTCACTACAAATTCTTCTCTAAGCGCTTCTAGAGTCTCTATACCAGCACTTTCTAAAGCAGCAATAAAAAACTTTGAAGATCCATCCATAATGGGTGGTTCAGCAGCGTTTAATTCAATGAGAACATTGTCTATTTCCAAACCAACTAAGGCAGCGAGTACATGCTCTGAAGTTTGAATACTCACCCCGTCTTTTTCTAAATTTGTACCCCTTTGGGTGTTCACTACATATTGTGCTTCTGCTTGAATAGTAGGCGTCTCTTTTAAATCTACTCTTTTAAATCTGTAGCCTGTATTTTCCAGGGCTGGTTTAAAAGTCATGGTCACTTCTGCTCCTGTATGTAACCCTACTCCAGTGAGTGTTACTTCTTTAGCAATGGTAGTTTGTGCAACTGTCTTTTCTAACATTACAAATAATCTTTTGTATCTAGTTTATGAATGGTTTTTGGCAAATTTTTAAAATGGACATAAGATTTATTAAAATCTTGATATCCAAAAGCTGGTGATCCCTGTAAGACCTCCTTAGATTTTACATTTCTTCCTACTCCTGATTGGGCCTGTACTTTCACATAATCACCAATGGTAATGTGGCCTACAATACCTACTTGGCCTCCGATCATACAGTGTTTTCCAATTTTGGTAGAACCTGCTATTCCGGTCTGAGCAGCAATGACTGTATGTGCTCCAACTTCTACATTATGTGCAATTTGAATCTGATTATCTAATTTAACCCCTTCTCTAATTAGAGTGACACCAATGGTAGCCCTGTCTATTGTTGTTCCTGCACCTACATCTACGTGATCCTCAATAATGACACGACCAATTTGTGGAATCTTTGTATAGCTACCGTCTTCTTGGGGCGCAAATCCAAAACCATCTGAACCAATCACAGCATTGGGGTGAATAACACAATGATTTCCAATCACAGTATCTGAGCATATTCTCGCTCCCGGAAAAATAGTCACCTCATTCCCAATAGTCACATTTTCTGCAATATGAACATTGGGATGAATCGTTACATTATTGCCTATTTTAGTGTGGGCTCCGATATAAGAAAAAGCCCCTAAATATAGGTTCTTTCCATAGGTAGCTTCTTTGTTTACATAACTCGGAGACTCAATACCAGATTTGGTTTTCTTAATACTGTCGTAATAAGACAACAACTTAGAAAATGCACCATAGGCATCTGGAACTTTGATCAATGTTGTACGCAGCTCTTTTTCTGGTACAAAGGTGTCGTTCACTATAGTGATGGACGCATTTGTTTTATATATATAAGGCGTGTATTTCTGGTTGGATAAAAAGGTTAAACTCCCTTTTTCTCCTTCCTCTATTTTAGAGACCGTTTGAACCTCCACGTCTGGGTTGCCTTCTACTTCACCTTCTAGGATCGAAGCAATTTGGCGCGCTGTAAATTTCATAGTGCAAAAGTAAGAAATAATACTTAAAAGCCTTTTTTAGGATAGCATATATAATACTTCTCCACCTTATGGGTCAATGCTTCGAAAAACGAAGGGGCTAATTGGGTAGCAATATTGACTTTTTTGCCTGATTTTTTGATCATATAGATGGGCGTATTTAATGGATTATAGGCCAGATTAGAAAAGGTTCCTGAGAACACAAAATAAGGCCATGTATCCTTTTCGTAGCCTGCTGCCTCTAATAGTTTTGTTTTCGTAGCTTTTTTTGTTTCAGAAAATGGGGTTTCTTTAATTTTAATTTTCAACAAACTACGGTTTAATATCATCCCACATAAATGCGACAAAACAACATCTTTATGATCGCTCCAAGTCTTTATAGCTGCGTAAATATCAGTGTCGTCTAATTTTGAAAATTGCTCCATAGTCTCATCCGACAATTGTATGCCATCCTGATGATTTAAAAAATACATTAAAGCGTTTGTTGCTTGTAAATGCTCTCCTTGCTTAAGTAAGGTCTTTGCCCTTTCAAAAATTTTAATCAATATGGCTTCTGCTGCAATACCTGTTTTATGCAAGTATACCTGCCAGTACATAAAACGTCTGGCCATGAGGTATTTTTCAACTGAATAAAGTCCTTTTTCTTCAATCACTAGAGTCTGATCTACTACATTAAGCATACTGATCAATCGTTCAGAATTAATATTTCCTTCAGCTACGCCAGTGTAAAAGCTATCCCTTTTTAAATAATCAAGCCTATCTACATCTAATTGACTAGAAACAAGTTGATTAAAAAACAACCTTTCGCTTTCTCCTTTAAAAATTGTTATGGCTAAACTTAAAGCGCCATTAAACTGATCGTTTAAAATATGCATGAACTTTAAAGAAAGTGTTTCATGACTAATCTTGGGTATTATGCTATGCTCCATGGCATGAGAAAAAGGGCCATGGCCAATGTCATGCAATAAAATGGCTATTTGTAAAGCCCTTGATTCTTCCTTGTTAATAGCAACGCCTTTGGATTGCAAAACACTAATAGATTGCTGCATGAGATGTACACAACCTAAGGCATGATGAAACCTTGTATGGTGTGCACCAGGATAGACTAGAGAAGATAAGCCCACCTGAGCTATTCTTCTAAGTCTCTGGAAATAAGGCGTTTCAATAAGTTCCAAAATTAGGGGGTCATTAATCCTGATAAATCCGTAAATTGGATCGTTGAATACGTATTGTTTTAAATTGGTTTTCAAAAGCCAGATTATTTTAAACAAATATACACACTTAATGAATAAACACTGCATTTTATGGATAGATGATGAGGTAGATTATCTAAAACCACACTTCCTTTTTTTAAATCAAAAAGGCTATGATGTTATTGGCTTTAACAGTGCCCATGAAGGACTAGTCTATCTTGAGCAAAATGAAGTGAGTATTGTTTTATTAGATGAAAACATGCCTGGCATATCTGGTTTGGAAGCCTTGACAATTATAAGTGAAAAGGGAATTAATGTCCCCGTAATCATGATTACTAATAACCAGGAAGAATACACTTTAAACCAAGCGCTTTCCAATAGTGTTGTTGATTTTTTATTTAAACCCATACACCCTAATCAAGTATATGCTTCTGTTAAAAAAGTATTGGAACAAAAACTAATCACAAACGACAAAAAACAAGCAGATTTTCTAAGCAGTCATTTAAAAATATCGGAGGCTATTTATGAGGCTAATAGTATAGATGACTTTTATCGCTTGTACCAATCCCTTGTAGCATGGCAAATACAGTTTGAAAACAGCCATAATAAATTATTATTAGATATGCTAGAGGGGCATTTCCAAAATGCCAATTTAAAATTTTCAGAATTGGTGACAGACTCCTATGAATCATGGATTCAACACGCCAATGGCCCCATTTTTTCTCATCAATTATTAGACAAAAAAATCATCCCTTTAACCAAAGAGAAAAAAACATTGGTGTTGCTTTTAGACAATCTAAGAGTAGATCATTGGCAAACTATTAAACCTGTTTTAGAAGCACAGTTTAATGTGGTAAAAGATGTGTTTTATACCGCTATTTTACCCACAGTAACTCAATACGCTAGAAACGCTATCTTTTCTGGATTACTTCCTATTGAAATTAAAAACAACTATCCCAAACAATGGAAAGAGGACACTGAAGAAGGCTTGAAAAATGAATTTGAAGCTTTATTTTTTAAAGATTATTGTGAAAGAAAAAACTTAAAAATATCCCATTCTTACGTAAAAATTAATCATAATAAACAAGCAACTGATTACATAAAGGATTTTAAAAAAATAGCAAAAAATGATTTGAATTTTGCTGTAGTTGGCTTTATAGATCAGCTTTCTCACGCCAAAACAACCCATCAGATCATAAATGACATAACACACAACAACAAAGCCTACAGAGAAACTACATTGAATTGGTTTTCAAATACATATCTACAAGAAATTTTAAAGCTGACTATAGATCATAATATTCAACTAATTATCACCACAGATCACGGAGCCATTCAGGTAGAACATCCAAGCATGCTAAAAGGAAATAGAGACCATACAGATAATTTGAGATATAAAAACGGCCACAGAATAAATAGCAGCGCAAAATCGAGCTTCCAAGTAGATGTTCCAGAAAATATTGGCCTTCCTAAAAGCAGCTTGGCTAGCACCTATGTATTTGCTAAAAACAAATCTTTCTTTGTTTACCCTAATGAATTTAACAAATTCGCAGATAAGTACAGAAATTCATATCAACACGGAGGTATTTCCATGGAAGAAATGATGGTGCCTTTTGTGGTGTTAGTACCTAAATAAAAACTAATAAAAAACACAAATGGTTTGGATAATTAATAAGGCTATGGTGATCATACTAAAGAAATTATAATACTTTAAAAACAGTTCCTATATTTGAATGTTTTAACAATATGACACACAATTTTTCAATTCCATCACAAAAGCTCATTTTTTCGATTAAATGCTAGATATTATCTATAAAGAGTCTGATTTAGAAAATCTTTCTCGAGTACTAATAAAAGAATTGCCCTCCAAAATCGTTTGTTTTGAGGCTCCAATGGGTGCTGGAAAAACAACACTCATAAAAGCTATTTTGAAAGCGCTAGAGGCATCTGACAGTGGCCAAAGCCCCAGTTTTGGAATTGTCAATGAATATCCAGATGTTGATGGGAATACCTTAGCTTATCACTTTGATTTTTACAGGCTCAACAGCTTAGAGGAAGCTATGGATTTTGGCATAGAAGAATACCTTGATTTTGATGGATGGATTTTTATTGAATGGCCTGAAATAATTAAAAGTTTACTCCCTAAAAATGTTACTTTTTTAGAAATAAGTATCTTGGATCACACAACAAGACAACTTTACATACAATAATCATGAATCCTACCTCACCTTTTAGTACAGAAGAACTCAAAACACAAGAAGAACGATTAGAGATTCTCAGTAAAAAAGGAGACTTGAATATTGGGGTTCCCAAAGAAGATACTGCTTCTGAAAAAAGGGTTTGCCTTACTCCTGACGCAGTTTCTGCTTTAATTTCAAATAACCACAGGGTTCTTATTGAATCTGGTGCTGGATCAGCTTCTAGCTTTTCAGATGAAGATTATATTAAAGCAGGGGCATTAGTAACTAAATTCAAAAAAGAAGTATTTGAGTGTCCACTTATTTTAAAGGTGTCCCCACCTAGCCTTT
The DNA here is from genome assembly GCA_029238555.1 of Flavobacteriaceae bacterium. The sequence goes on along the minus strand of JAQWFV010000003.1, from coordinate 21,940 downwards.
CTGAAATAGATTTGATTAAACCCAATAGCTTACTCATATCTGCCATTCAAAAAAAAACACAAAATAAAGCTTATTTCACTGCTTTAGAAGCTAAGAAAATCACTGCTATTGGATTTGAGCTAATCACAGATAGAGACGGAAGCTTTCCTGTTTTAAAATCTTTGAGTCAAATTGGAGGTACTGCTGCTGTTCATATTGCGGCGGAACTAATGTCTTCTTCCAACAACGGGAAAGGACTTCTTTTTGGTAATATGAGCGGAATACCGCCGGTAGAGGTGGTTGTTTTTGGTGCAGGTACTGCTGGGAGCTACGCAGCAGAGTCTGCCCTTAATTTTGGAGCTTCTGTAAAGGTATTTGACGCGTCTGTTTCAAGACTCAGAGCTTTACAGGACCGTTTAAATGTCCCTATTTTCACTTCTACCCTTCAGCCCAAAAACATACTTAAAGCACTTAGAAGATGTGACGTAGCTATAGGGGCTCAAATGGGTAAAAACCACAGCCCTATTATTGTACAAGAATCTATGGTATCTCATATGAAAAAGGGAGCCGTTATTATAGATATGAGTATTGATCAGGGAGGTTGCTTTGAAACTTCCGAACTCACCACCCATCAAAAGCCAACCATTGAAAAGTTTGGTGTAATTCATTATTGTGTTCCAAATATTCCAGCTAGGTACCCTAAAACAGCCTCTGTTTCAATAAGCAATATTTGTCTTCCTTACCTTTTGGAAATTGCAGAAAAAGGTGGTTTAGAAAATGCCCTTAGATATGATAATGGTCTAAGGAATGGCTTGTATCTTTACCGCGGTATTCTAACAAATGCTGCTTTAGCAGAATGGTATGAATTGCCATTTAACGACATTAATTTTTTAATATTCTAGTATGCCCTTTATAAAGAGATTAGGTTATTTCTTGTTTGGATTATCTATTGGTTTGGTTTTTTTAGCTTTTTTTCTAAATAAAAAAACCAAGGAAACAGGCACCTCGTTTTGCTATTTACCCAATTGTAGGGTTTTAAAAGATATGAGGAGTAAACCGCTGTATTTTTCTGAAAGTATTGACCAAGATTTATTGAATAAAACTTTAGACAGCCTTACCATTAATTACTTTTTTCTGGAGGGAGATGTGAATTTCTCTTTGAGCGATACAAAATCTGTTCCATGCAAGACCTACGTCATAGAAGCTGAAATTAAACATAAGGAGGCATTGCTAACAGTTAAAAATTGCCCCTCTAAGCTTGAAGTTCAAGAATTTGAATGGACTAAAGAAGATTAATCTAGATCTATTGAATTTTTCTTCTTTTCCGCTCTGCAGCTAAAAGATCTAATTCTCTGTTTGTTTGCCCAGCTACAGAAGTATTCTCCTCCGCACGCCTCATTAGATAAGGCATAACATCTTTAACGGGTCCAAAAGGAAGGTATTTAGACACATTGTAATTGTTGGCAGCTAAATTATAGGATATATGGTCACTCATTCCATATAATTGACCAAACCATATTCTTGAATCATTCTTTTGAATACCATTTTTCTCCATGGCGTCCATTAATAAATAAGTGCTTTCTTCATTGTGAGTTCCCAAGAAAACAGCTATTCTATCTATATGAGATAGCATAAAACTTACAATCGTGTTAAAATTTTCATCTGTGGCGTTTTTATTCACGCAAATGGGACTTTTATACCCCTTTTCTGCAGCACGAACACGCTCTTTCTCCATATATGCTCCTCTAACTACTTTAATGCCTATTTTAAAATCATGAAGCGTAGCATAATCGTATAAACCTTTAATATAGCTAAGCCTATCCCATCTATATGCCTGCAAGGTATTATAAATTAAAACTTTGTCTTTATTAAACTCTTGCATCATTTCACAAACCAACTGATCAGCAGCGTCTTGCATCCAGCTTTCTTCACCATCTATCAGCAAGGGAATGTTTTGATTGTTCGCTGCTAAACAAATAGACCTAAATCTAGTCTTGACCATAGACCAATCTTGTTTTTCCTGATCTGAAAGAGTGGCGCCTAGTCCTGCTTTTTCATAAAGGGATATACGTCCCAATGCCGTGGGCTTAAAAACCACAAAAGGAATATGCTTTTTTGTAGTAGCAAATGTTATTAGAGATTCAATTTTTTGTTGAACCTGATCAAAATAAGCCTCATTTGACTGACCTTCTACCGAATAATCTAACACAGAAAAAACATTTTTTTCATGCATTGCATCCATCACGGGTTCACAATCGTGCTCATTTACGCCACCGCAAAAATGATCAAATACAGTAGCTCTTATTAAGCGCTCTACTGGCAGGTTGGCCTTTAGCGCAAAATTAGTCACGGCAGTTCCAATTTTAACCAAAGGCTCCTTTGAAATCAATTTAAATAAGAAATAAGCACGTTCTAATGCCGTATCTGACTTTACTGAAAAAGCAGTTGCAGTATCCTCAAAAATTCGCTTCATTTATAACAATTTGTCAAGTGATCAAATATAAGTACAGAATTTATAATCTGTAGTGATTTTTTATCTTTATTTTGTACCAATAGCCCATATTATGAAGTCCATAAAAACCCCTAATTCAATGGTTCATTTTTCCGACATTGCCATTGAAAAAATGAATGTTCACCTAAGTAAAACAGATTACTCTAACGTTTTTATAATTGTAGATGAAAACACACATGAGCACTGTTTGCCATTGTTCCTTCCCAAAGTAGAGACAGATGCAGCAATAGAAATTATTGAATTAGAGTCTGGAGAAGAGAATAAAAACATTGAAACCTGTACTCAGGTTTGGAGCGTACTTTCTGAATTAGGTGCAGATAGGAAAAGCTTAATAATTAATTTAGGGGGTGGTGTTCTGACGGACATGGGTGGCTTTATTGCAGCTACTTTTAAAAGAGGTATACAGTTTATTAACGTGCCTACCACACTTTTATCTATGGTAGACGCTTCTGTTGGGGGCAAAACCGGTATCGATCTTGGGGCTTTAAAAAATCAAATAGGGGTTATTACAGAACCAGAAATGGTACTTATTATGCCTGAATTTTTAAATACCCTAGAAGAGAGACAATTGAAAAGTGGGTTTGCAGAAATGCTTAAGCACGGACTAATTCAAAATCATGAGTATTGGAAAATCCTTTCCAAAACAAACCATTATAGAGACTTATCAGCATTAATAAAAACATCTGTTGAAATTAAAGCGGCTGTTGTTATTGAAGATCCCACAGAACAACACCTAAGAAAGATGTTAAATTTTGGGCACACCTTAGGTCATGCTATAGAGTCTTACTGTCTTGAAAACAAGGAAATAAAAACACTATTACATGGTGAGGCTATTGCGATTGGAATGATTTTAGAAGGGTTTATTTCCTATAAAACAGTTGGCCTAACACAAGAAACCGCAGTAGAAATCAAAAACGTATTTAACGCCCATTTTAGTAAGGTGCATTTTATGGAGGAGGACATAAACCAATGCATTGATTATTTAAAATTTGACAAAAAAAACAGCCACGGAGAGGTGAAATTTGCCCTTCTGTCTAATATAGGAGCGCCAGCTATAGATATATTGGTTCAAGAAGAAACCATCAGAGAAGCATTTTCATTTTATTTAGAAAACTAAATGACTTACTTTTTCAAGTAACGCGTTTCAATAATATTAAAATGATGGGTCAAATGTCCTGATAATATAAATCCTGTGGCAGCAACACCCATTTCAGATCCACTAGCAAAGCCTTTGGCGTTCAGTTGCTGAGAGGAAAAGCTTTTAAAAAGTGATAAAGTAGCATTTCTAACAGAGATAAGCTCTTCTTTAATTGAAGCTAAATTGCGGTGAGCAGCATTTGAATTAGGTACATATGCATTTTCATCAAATCCAGGAAGAGCGTTAGTATCTCCTCTAGAAAAACACAAAGACCTATATTGGAAAATCCTTTCTGTGTCTGCCAAATGAATTAAAACTTCTGCAATAGTCCACTTTAATGGAGCATAAGCATCTTGCAGCTTAGATTCGGTCAGTTTTAAAAACAAGTCATCAATATCAGAAAAACCTTTAGATAGACTTTCTAGAAGAGTATTGTCTCCATTATTGTCTATATAGGATTGATAAAAAGGGTTAAAGTCTTCTGAATTTAAATCAGCAATTGTAATCTTGTTTAATAAGCACATTACAATTCATTGAATATAGTATGCATTAAACGCTTTTTATCGTTTATGCTCTCTTCCAAGGAAATCATAGTTTCTGTTCTACTAATACCATCAATATCATCTATTTTGAAAATGATGTTTTTAGCATGTTTGGTATCTTTTGCTCTTATTTTACAAAAGATATTGAATTTTCCTGTAGTAATATGAGCAACAGTAACATTAGGAATGAGATTTAATCGCTCTAAAACAAATTTAGTCTGGTGTGTTTTTTCCAAGAAGATTCCTACATATGCAATGAAAGCATATCCTAACTTCTCATAATCCACTGTAAGTGAAGACCCTAAAATAATACCACCTTCTTCCATCTTTTTTACACGAACATGAACAGTACCTGCAGAAATGAGCAGTTTTTTGGCAATATCTGTAAATGGTGTTCTAGTGTTGTCTATTAACATATCTAGAATCTGGTGGTCTATTTCGTCTAACTTTATCTTGCTCATTGGTAGTTCTTAAATGATAATGCAAAAATAATACAGAAATAGATATAATTCAATGAAATATAGATTTTTTTAATAAAAATGCAATACTCTTAACTATTTAGACACATATACCAGCCACAATATCCTTAATATTTTGAAAAACAGTAGCTTGCAAATCAGAATTAATAATAGCTAAATCTATGATTTTATGAAAAGAGAACTTATTTTCTTGATCAAGTGCATAAAATTCTGGTACAAAAATAATTTTATTAGATTCTAACACCTCTTTGTATTGAATACCTACCATAGTGTCATGAGGGATATTTTTATTCACTAAATGAGGGTGTTTAACACCAAGGTCAAGAAATTCTTTCTGATTTTCTGGAATACCAAAATAGGAAGCTATAGTATAATTTAAATATGATTCACTAGAAATAGCATTTACCGCAGAAAACAAGGCGTGAAAAACCATTGCTCTGCTAACTTCTCTTTGATAATCCTCTGAATAATGGCCAGCTTCAAATAGTATTGTTGGCACACCAAGTTCTTGGAAATAATCACCAACGCATTGATTGTTAAAAGCGTCGTCAAACCTTCCTATTTGATTCGGAATCATTTGTTTCAATGTGTCATTCATGACCGCTATGAGCTTCATCGCTACTTCTCTAGACGGTGTTAGAGAACAATTCTTGTCTGCAGAAGGCGCCAGAAAAGACATGGTTGCAGGCCTTGCTGGTGATCCAACACTGAAAATAGTTCTTTGATCATGGAGATTAAAACAAAAATCAGGAGATATATAATCAAATACAGTCTTTAAAAAAACACTTTCTGGTTGAGAAAAATCTTGAAAGTCTCTATTTAAGTCTACTTGATTCTCATTAAACCTTGTATATGCAAATGCGCCATCTGGGTTAAGAATTGGTATCACAATAAGGGTACATTGCTCAAGTATATGACTAGAGGCTTCTGAAGAAGTGTTCAAAAAATTTATAAAATCTACCAAACCTTTAGTAGTGGTAGATTCGTTGCCGTGCATCTGAGACCACATCAAAATCTTTTTATTTCCAGATCCAAAACGATAAACAGGAATAGGCGTCCCATTGACAGATTCTCCATTGAGATCTTTGACAAAAAAACTATCCCAGTAATCTGTGATTGGTTTTAAATCTGTCAATGGCAAATAGCGGCCTTTAATGGAATGAGTTTTATAATTGAGGTGTGAAAGATATTCTATCAAAATATAGTTATTAATTACAAATGTAACAAATACAGCTTTTACAATTGTAAATACTTTTTGTTTACATTTGTATTGTTATTTGGGCCAAATAAAAGCTGTTTTGGTTACATTTGTTATCAATCAAAATTGAATCATTATTAAAATTACGTAAATCACTTAATTTCAATATTTTAATTGTGTTTAATTAAAGTTTAAGTTGCAAAATTCTCACCATAATGATCCGAATACAGCATCACAATAATCGATATTCACATATTTAAGTTACAATGATAAACAGTCAAGATTTTATAAAAAGATTACAAATAATCATTGATCATTACCAACTTTCAGCCGCTTCTTTAGCAGATAAAATAGCGGTGCAAAGGTCTAGTATTTCACATTTATTATCTGGAAGGAATAAACCTTCACTCGAGTTTGTTTTAAAACTTGTCAGAAAATTTCCTGAGGTGAATTTATACTGGCTTCTCAATGGAACGGGAAACTTCCCTTCTGCCCTATCTGAATCTGACGCGTCTAAAAGCCAGTTTGGAATTAGTTCAGAAGGAAATAATGAAAGTGAACGCTTGAGCAATGAAAAAACAACAGAAATGCCTAAGCCCTTAAAAGAGCCAATGCTCCATTCTATTCACAACAATACTCAAGATGAAATAGAGGCTGTTATAATTTGCTATAAGAATGGAAATTTTAAATCTTATAAAAACTTAGATTAAGGACATTTGTGCTTATTTTTATATCATGAAATATATCTATATCCTATTATTTGCGTTTGTAGTATTAGCTTGCAACCCACCTCAAAGAAATTGCAAAGATTTTAAAACGGGGCGTTTTGAGTTTACTGCAACTATTAATGATGAAACAATAACTACCTCATTTTTTAGAAACGACACCTTAGAAGTTGAAAACTTCAATGGGAAAATTGACAGTAGCAGCATTAAATGGGTCAACGATTGTGAGTATATTCTTAAAAACCTTCATCCAGTCAATGCCGCTGAAGAAACACCTCTGTTAATAAAAATTCTGACCACATCTGACAATGGTTACACTTTTGAGTATGCTACAGTTGGAAGTGCTCAAAAAGCTCGTGGAACCGCCGTAAAAATTGACTAAGCATGTTTGAAATTCTATTAAGTCCAGACGCCTGGGTCGCACTATTAACCCTTACTTTTTTAGAGATTGTTTTGGGTATAGACAACATTATTTTCATTTCAATTGCTGCTGGAAAACTCGCAGATGGAGATAGAAAAAAAGCAACAAACATAGGTTTGGTTCTCGCTATGGTGCTTAGAATTCTATTACTATTGGGTATTTCTCTTTTAACGGCTCTAAATGAACCCCTATTTCAATTAGACACTAAATGGGTACAAGGGAGCATTAGCGGGCAAGCAATCATATTGTTTCTTGGAGGATTGTTTCTACTGTACAAGAGCACCAAAGAAATTCATGAAAAAATCGAAGACAAGTCACATGATGCCAATCAGGTAGCATCTAATCAGACCAAATCTCTAAGAGCCGCTATTATTCAAATCACAGTCATTAACATTGTTTTTTCTTTTGACTCTATACTCACCGCAATTGGAATGACCAATGGGATTTCAAGCAATCCCAATGACGCTCTAGTGATTATGGTCATAGCTGTAATAATCTCTGTGCTGATTATGATGATGTTTGCAAAGCCAGTAGGAGATTTTGTCAATAAAAACCCTACTATACAAATATTAGGCCTATCGTTTCTCATTTTGATAGGTTTTATGCTAACCACTGAAGCGGCTCACCTGTCTCATTTAGTTGTGTTTGATCAAAGCATTGGAAGCATCCCTAAAGGATACCTTTATTTCTCCATAGCTTTTTCACTCATGGTAGAGTTCTTAAATATGAATATTCGAAAGAAACATTAAAACAATGTTGGCTGGCTTCCTGCTTTTCCATCACTAGACGCAGAGGGCTTTGTGTTTTCAGATACTTCCTCAGAATTTTCAGATACTTCTTCAGAATTTTTGGACATCCCATCAGGGTTTTCAGATACTTCCTCAGGATTTTCTACCTCCATGTCTGTTGCTTCAAGATCTCCTTCAGGCTCATATGGTAGTGGATCCAGCGCTGCTGAATTTTTAATTTTTTCGGTACTTAGCTGGTTCCCTAAGGCTTTAATTCCTTTAGGAGCAATGAATTCCTCCATATTTATCTGCGCAGCAGGCTTGGCTTCTTTTCCCCTAGGCTTATTGAACTCTATTTCAAAAACAGGCCTCCAATCAGTAGACACAATCTCTAAATAGGAATTCTCATGTTCGGTAATAAACAAGTCTTCTCTATTAGATTGCTCAATTAAGAAACGCTTTCCAAAGTATTTGTCCTTTTCTCCATCATAATAAATTGCAGAAATTGGTTTAGATGGAATCCATTTTTCCAAAACAATCATATCTTCTTCAAAGTGAAGGGAAAGTTCTGGTGACATGGTTTTTACCACCCCTTTTTGTGTAATCACTAAAAGTAAGTCGTCTCCTTTAAATGCACCTAATAAAGTGCCTCTACCATCTACATTAAGACGTTGAACAACCTCATCGAACCATATATTCCTGGGCTTAAGGGTAGAGACACCTTTTTCTTTAAGTTCTATACGTTTCACCGCGTATTTAGACACAAGATTTCCCTTTGAGCTTCTTCCTTTGATTAAAACATCAGAGAAATCAATATCCCATTTTAATTTCTTTATACTGCCTACCTGTCTTAGTAAAACCGTAATTATCTCTGCCTCTCCATTAGGATTGGCACTAAAATAAAGCACCTCAGAGCCAGAATTACCATTAGTTAGGTCATAAGCTCTATCTCTAGTAACCCCTGTTATATTAAATCTCTTAATGTAACTAGGGCCGTTTTTACCGTCTTTGTAGACTAAATTATAGGTGGTGCGTTTGTCTTTTTTCTTAAACACGGCTACGTGAAGGATGTTTTTAGCTACAAAAGTCTTGCTGTCTACTTTTGTAATCATGACATTCCCGTCTGCTGTAAAAACAATCACGTCGTCAATATCACTGCAATCAGTCACATACTCTTCCTTTTTCAAGGAAGTCCCTACAAAGCCCTCTGCCCTATTGACATATAGCTTTGTATTCCTCATCACAACTTTGGTCGCTTCAATGTCGTCGAATACTCTAATTTCAGAAAGGCGCTCCCTACCTTTTCCAAAGGTTTCTTTTAGGTTTTTAAAGTAGTCAATCGCAAAGTCTATCAAATGAGCCAAATGATGTTTTATTTGGGCCATTTTATCTTCTAAACTACTAATGTACTGCTGCGCTTTATCAATATCAAACTTAGAAATTCTTTTGATTCGAATTTCTGTTAAACGGGCAATATCTTCGGTTGTAATAGCTCTTTTTAGATGGGCTATATGAGGCTTTAATCCTTTGTCAATAGCACTAATTACACCTTCCCAGCTTTCTTCTTCTTCAATATCTCGATAAATTCTATTCTCAATAAATATGCGTTCCAAAGAAGAGAAATGCCACTGGGCTTCCAACTCTTCTAATTGAATTTCTAATTCAGATTTTAATAAGGCCACCGTTCTTTCCGTAGAACGCCTTAACATATCACTCACTCCAATGAAAAGTGGTTTATTGTCTTCAATGATACAGCCCAAAGGAGATATAGAAGACTCACAGGCCGAAAAAGCGTATAGAGCATCTATGGTTTTGTCTGGTGAAATACCCGCAGGAAGATGGATTAAAATCTCCACCTGAGCGGCGGTATTATCTTCAATTTTCTTGACTTTTAATTTCCCTTTCTCATTGGCTTTTAAAATAGAGTCAATTAATGAAGAGGTGTTTGTTCCAAAAGGAATTTCGGTAATCACCAAGGTGTTTTTGTCAATTTGCCCAATTTTAGCCCTCACTCTAATCTTCCCTCCTCTTAAACCGTCATTGTATTGACTCACGTCAATCACTCCAGCAGTTGGAAAGTCTGGGACTAAAGTAAATTTTTGGCCCTTAAGGTGCTTAATAGAGGCGTCTATTAATTCATTAAAGTTATGGGGTAAAATCTTTGTAGACAATCCTACGGCAATTCCCTCTCCTCCCTGCGCAAGTAATAAAGGAAATTTCACCGGTAAATTTATAGGCTCTTTTCTCCTTCCGTCATAAGAGCTCTGCCACTCAGTAATTTTAGGGCTAAACACCACGGCCAAAGCAAACTTAGAAAGCCTTGCTTCAATATACCTAGAAGCTGCTGCACTATCTCCTGTCAATATATTCCCCCAGTTACCTTGGGTGTCAATTAACAAGTCTTTCTGACCTATTTGCACCATAGCGTCAGCAATACTAGCATCTCCATGTGGGTGGTATTGCATACTATGTCCTACAACATTCGCTACTTTGTTGTACCTACCGTCATCTAATTCCTTTAAAGCATGCATAATCCTCCTTTGAACAGGTTTGAAACCGTCTTCAATAGCAGGCACTGCACGTTCTAATATCACATAGGATGCATAATCTAAAAACCAATCTTTATACATACCAGAAACCTTAGTAAGGGTTTCTTCTGTATTTAGTTCCTCCTGTGAATCAGGAAAGTTTTCTTGCTCAAATTCTTCCATAAATTATTCGCTTATGGGTGCTGTTTCGGAGATAACATCAAGCTCTACCTTGAGGTTGTCTATGATAAATTCTTGTCGTTTTGGGGTGTTTTTTCCCATGTAAAATTCGAGGAGCTGGTCAATAGACATCTTCTTGTCTAACATCACAGGCTCAAGCCTAATATCTTGACCGATAAAATGCTTAAACTCATCAGGTGAAATTTCTCCCAACCCTTTAAATCTTGTTATTTCTGGCTTAGCCCCAACTTTTAACATTGCAGCCTCTTTTTCTTCTGGCGTATAGCAATAATAAGTCTCTTTTTTATTTCTAACTCTAAACAGTGGCGTTTGAAGAATATACAAATGATTGTCTTTAATCAGTTCAGGGAAAAATTGCAAAAAGAAGGTAATTAACAACAATCTAATATGCATGCCGTCTACATCTGCATCTGTTGCAATAACAATATTGTTATAGCGCAAATCTTCCATGGAGTCTTCAATGTTTAGGGCCGCTTGCAGTAAGTTAAACTCTTCATTTTCATACACAATCTTCTTACTCATTCCATAGGAATTGAGTGGTTTCCCCCTTAGACTAAATACCGCTTGGGTATTCACATCTCTGGACTTTGTGATAGATCCAGAAGCAGAATCTCCCTCAGTAATAAAAAGGGTACTCTCCAAGCATCGATCGTTTTTTGTGTCGGGTAAATGTACCCTACAGTCTCGTAGCTTTTTATTGTGAAGGTTACTCTTCTTAGCACGGTCTCTAGCGAGTTTTCTAATACCAGAAAGCTCTTTTCGTTCTCTTTCTGCTTGAACAATCTTTCTTTGCAATGCCTCTGCAGTCTGAGGATTTTTGTGTAAAAAATTATCTAAGTATTGGCCAATAAAATCATTGATGTAGGTTCTTACGGTAGGCATTTCTCCACCCATATCAGTAGAACCGAGTTTGGTCTTAGTTTGACTCTCAAATACGGGTTCCATGACCTTTATAGAAATGGCAGAAATAATGGATTTTCTAATATCTGCTGCCTCGTAGTTCTTTCCGTAAAAATCTTTAATCGTTCGGGCAATAGCCTCTCTAAAAGCAGCTTGATGGGTCCCCCCCTGAGTAGTGTGTTGTCCATTCACAAAGGAGTGATACTCTTCACTGTATTGTGTTTTACTATGGGTAATAGCCACTTCAATATCTGGACCTTTAAGGTGAATAATTGGGTAAAGCATGTCTTCTGCAGCATTATTATCTTCCAAAAGGTCCTTAAGCCCATTTTCGGAGAAATATTTTTCTCCATTAAAAACAATCGTTAAACCAGGATTGAGGTAAACATAGTTTTTGAGCATGCGAATTACATACTCAGCCCTGTATTTATAATTTTTAAATATGGCTGCATCTGGAATAAAACGAACTTTAGTACCCTTTCGTTTAGAAGTTTCCAAAGGTCCCTCCTCTGAAACTAAATTTCCAGCCTCAAAAGTGGCGGTCTTTAATAAATTATCCCTACTGGAAGAAACCTCAAACATGGAGGAGAGTGCGTTCACCGCTTTTGTTCCTACTCCATTAAGTCCAACAGATTTTTTAAAAGCCCTGCTGTCATATTTACCTCCAGTATTCATCTTAGAAACCACATCTACCACTTTTCCAAGTGGAATACCCCTTCCGTAATCCCTTACAGCAACCTCAGTTTCTTTAATGGAAATCTCAATGGTTTTACCGGCTCCCATGACAAATTCATCTATACAGTTATCTATAACCTCTTTTAAAAGGATGTAAATACCGTCGTCTGCAGAAGAGCCATCTCCCAACTTACCAATATACATACCAGGACGCATACGAATATGCTCCTTCCAGTCTAAAGAACGAATATTGTCTTCTGTATATTGCGTTTGTTGCTCCATAATTTATAGCAAAGGGATAGGGAGCTAATATAGTGAGGTCTTTAAAAAAATAAAACCCAATCAGGCTAAAGTAATTAACAATAGTGATTGGGTTTTTGTTGATAGGTACTTTTGTGTTCTACACATTAAATCTAAAATGCATGACGTCTCCATCTTGCACAATATATTCTTTGCCTTCTACACGCATTTTCCCTGCTTCTTTTACTTTGGCCTCACTGCCATAGGATTCGTAATCTGCATAAGAAATAACTTCTGCCCTAATAAAACCTTTTTCAAAATCTGTATGAATAACGCCTGCTGCTTGTGGTGCGGAAGCACCCACAGGAATGGTCCAAGCCCTTACTTCCTTAACGCCTGCAGTGAAATAAGTCTCTAAGTTTAATAATTTATAGGCGCCTCTAATGAGTTTTGCAGATCCAGGCTCATCTAAGCCCATATCTTCCAAAAACATTTGACGCTCTTCGTAGCTTTCTAACTCGGTAATATCTGCCTCTGTTCCAACCGCTAAAAAAATCACTTCGGCATTTTCATCTGCCACAGCTTCTTTTACTTTGGTTACATATTCATTGCCACTAACTGCAGCGTCCTCAGACACATTACACACATACATCACTGGTTTGTCTGTAATAAATTGTAGTGGTTTTACAAAAGCTTCCCTATCTTCTTTAGAACATTCAATCGCTCTAATGGACTTACCTGCCTCTAAACCTTGTTTAAGGGCTAATAAAACAGCCTCTTCTTTCTGGGCTTCTTTATTGCCTGTCTTGGCAGCACGTTTTACTTTGTCCAGTTTTTTGTCTACAGTTTCCAAATCTTTGAGCTGCAATTCCATATCTATGGTTTCTTTGTCTCTGATTGGATTTACATGGCCGTCTACATGCACAATATTGTCGTCGTCAAAACAACGAAGTACATGTAAAAGTGCGTCTGTCTCTCTAATATTTCCAAGGAATTGATTTCCCAAACCTTCTCCTTTACTAGCTCCTTTAACCAGCCCAGCAATATCTACTATTTCAACAGTCGCTGGAATAACACGCTCTGGATCCACCAAAGATTCTAATTTCTCTAGTCTTGGATCTGGCACATTGACTACCCCTATATTGGGTTCAATAGTACAAAAAGGGAAATTAGCACTCTGCGCTTTAGCGTTTGAGAGACAATTAAAAAGGGTAGATTTTCCTACATTAGGAAGGCCAACAATACCTGCTTTCATATGCTTGGGTTTAAATTGGTGGCAAATATAAGATTAAGCTTTTAAAAAAGCCTATAAAAAAAGGGAAGTAAAATACAGATGTCTTATTCAGGATGCATAAATCGCTGTTTCTCTAATAAAACAGCCTCTGTCTCTACATGAGACTCATCTGGCACACAACAATCCACAGGGCAAACTGCGGCACATTGAGGCTCTTCATGGAAACCAACACATTCGGTACACTTATCCGGCGATATATAATAAATTTCATCTGAAATAGGATCCTGAACAGCATCGGCGTCAGCCGCAAGGCCATTAGGCAAAACAATGGAACCTTTTAACGAGGTGCCATCACTGTATCGCCATTCTTCTGCGCCTTCATATATGGCGGTATTTGGACATTCTGGCTCACATGCGCCACAATTAATACATTCGTCTGTAATGATAATTGCCATAGTAAAAATTTAAGTTAATCGGGTGTATTGATTACTTTTGCACAAAGGTAAAACCTAAAAACCGCTCAAACAAATATTATGCCCACATATCAAAATAGATTTAATGCTGTTGTTGCTTTTGGAAAAACACTCCAAGCTATGGTACAGGCTAAAGAGGAAAATAAGCGCAATATCCCTCACCTAGAAGATTGGGAAAAACTCATTACTCTTGCGGGTCATAAAAATGGTTGGTTCACGGAGGAAAATATTTGGTATGCCACCGCACAGTGGGCCAAAGAATTGACTACTGAAAAGCTTGAAAAATGGGTGGCTTCCTACCCCACTCCCAAAAAACAACCCATTGTGCTTTTAATCATGGCTGGGAATATTCCTTTGGTGGGTTTTCATGACTTTTTAACGGCCTACCTGGCCGATGCCAAGATCTTAATAAAATTAGCCTCAAACGATCAAGTATTACTTCCTTGGATTTTAAACTTCTTGCAAGCGCACACCCAAGAAGACCCAGATCATGTAAAAGTATTGGAGAAAATAAATGCGCCATATGACGCTTTAATTGCTACAGGTAGTGACAATACCGCCAGATATTTTGAGCATTATTTTGGACACAAACCTAATATTATAAGAAAAAACAGAAATTCCGTTGCTGTAATTACTGGAAAAGAAAGTCCTGAAATACTTGAAAAACTTGGAGAAGACGTCTTTAGGTATTTTGGTCTAGGTTGTAGGTCTGTCTCTAAGATATATGTGCCTGAAGGATATGATTTTGACTTACTATTCAAAGCACTTTATGGATATAGGGACCTTATTGAATATGAAAAATACAGCAATAATTACGATTATAACAAGGCGGTGTATCTCATGAGTTTATTTAAAATACTAGACAATGGTTTTTTAATTATCAAAGAAGACAGCGGCCTCACCTCACCTATAGGATCACTTCATTTTGAATACTACCAGACTTTAGAAACATTGGAAAAAGAGCTGAAAGCAAAAGCTGATTTACTTCAATGTATTGTAGGGCCCTCTGGATTTTTGAACAGTATTGGTTTTGGAGAAACCCAAAAACCAAGCCTGACGGATTACGCAGATGGAGTAGACACAATGGATTTTATTTTATCCTTATAAAATTCTCTTAAAGCACTTACTTTTTAGATTAATTATAAGACCTTTGTACGCTGAATTTCTACTAAAGAAACTTTCATGAAAAAACATAATTTTAGTGCTGGACCCTGTATACTCCCAAAAGAAGTTTTGGATAAAGCAGCTCAATCAGTAGTGAATTTTAACGACTCAGGGCTCTCTTTATTAGAGATCTCTCATCGCTCAAAGGATTTTGTTGCGGTAATGGATCAAGCACAAGAGTTGGCCTTATCACTTTTAAATTTGGAAGGCAAGGGATACAAAGCCCTATTTCTTCACGGTGGCGCTAGTTTGGAATTTTTAATGGTTGCCTATAACTTATTAGAAACAAAAGCCGCCTATATCAATACAGGAACCTGGAGTGACAAAGCCATTAAAGAGGCTAAAGTTTTTGGTGAAGTAATTGAAGTAGGGTCTTCAAAATCAGAGGGATACAAGTATATTCCTAAAAACATTGAAGTGCCTGCAGACGTAGACTATTTACACCTCACCTCTAATAATACCATCTACGGGACACAATTTCAACAGTTTCCAAAAGTGAACGTCCCTATGGTTTGTGATATGAGTTCTGATATTTTTTCGAGGACTATGGATTTCTCTGCCTTTGACTTAATATACGCGGGGGCACAAAAAAACATGGGCCCTGCGGGTACCACTCTTGTAGTAGTTAAAGAATCGATTCTTGGAAAAGTTTCTAGACATATTCCAGAAATGTTAAACTACCAGACCCATATAGATAAGGGAAGTATGTTTAACACACCAGCGGTTTTTCCTGTGTATGTATCTATGTTAACTATGACATGGCTCAAAGACTTAGGAGGTATTGCAGCAATTGAAAAAATTAATAGAAAAAAAGCCAGATTACTCTATTCTGAAATAGATCTAAATCCTTTATTTACAGCTTATGCAAATAAAGAAGACCGGTCTTATATGAATGCGACATTCACCCTAGCTGACCCTGCCTTAGAGACACGCTTCAATGAAATGTGCGCTGCTGGAGGGATAAATGGTTTAAACGGTCATAGATCCGTTGGGGGGTATAGAGCGTCTATGTACAACGCACTTTCACTTGAAAGCGTGGGTGTACTGGTAGATATAATGAGTGATCTAGAAAGAAAAGCATAAAAAATGAAGATTTTAGCGAATGATGGTATTCATCTAAGTGGCATTAAATACTTAGAAGAAGCTGGACACCAAGTAGATACTACTACAGTATCTCAGTCACAATTAGCCCATTACATTAATGAACAGCAAATTGAGGTAGTTTTAGTACGATCTGCAACCGAGATAAAAGAAGATATCATTGACCAATGTCAAAGTATTAAAGTCATTGGAAGAGGAGGTGTTGGCATGGACAACATTGCTGTAGATTACGCTTTATCTAAAGGAATTAAAGTTATAAACACCCCAGATGCTTCTGCTAGAGCTGTAGCGGAATTAAGCTTCGCTCATTTGTTATCTGGTGCAAGATTTCTCTATGATGCCAACAGAAATATGCCCTTAGAAGGGGACACCCATTTTAAAGATCTGAAAAAATCTTATGCTACTGGTATTGAGTTAAAGGGAAAAACTTTGGGTATTTTTGGGTTTGGCAATATTGGCCAAGAAACCGCTAAGATGGGACTTTCTATGGGTATGAAGGTACTCTTTTTTGATCCTGAAATAAAAAACGCCTCTATTGAATTAGAGTTTTTCAATGGGGAAAAAATTTCCTTTTCACTAGAAGGAAGCAGCAGAGAAAATGTCTTAAAAGAATCTGATTTTATCTCCCTACACGTTCCCTCTCAAAGTGAATATTGTATAGATAGAAAGGCATTTGGATTATTAAAAAAAGGGGTTGGCATAATCAATACAGCGAGGGGAAATGCCCTAGATGAAGTAGCTCTTATTGAGTTTTTAGACAACGGAACTCTAGCTTTTGCTGGATTAGACGTATTTGAGTCTGAACCAAATCCTGAAATAAAAATACTCATGCATCCAAATATATCATTGACACCTCATATTGGCGCCGCCACTCTTGAAGCTCAGGAGAAAATAGGGCTTTCTTTAGCCAAACAAATTATTTCTTTTGACAATGCATAAGCCTTCTTATTTTTCAAAATTAAAAGAGAAATGGTCGGTTTCTTCTAACGGAGCACTTGTTGTTATTTTTATAGTCTTTTCAATTACTGGAAGTAGCGCTCTAAAACTGGCCAGACCTGTTTTGGATTTTGTTGGATTGGAGCGCAGTGCTTTTGAAGACCACTGGTACACCTTAATTTTTTACTGGACTTTGAGAATATTAATTATTTTTCCAATCTATCAAGTATTGCTTGTAGCTATTGGTGGGTTGTTTGGTCAGTTCAAGTTCTTTTGGAATTTTGAGAAGAAAATGCTCAAGAGAATGGGCTTAGGATTTCTTTTTAAATAGACATTTAACAATTCTTTAAGATTTATCTCTATCCCTAAATCCATATATTTGAAACTATGTTTACCACTCGTGGATTGTATGGGATATTTTTTGTGCTACTTTTTTTCTTAAAAAGCAGTACGCTTCATGCTTATACCCACGATAGTAACCATACAGATAAAACAAGTCATTGTCAGACCTGTAAAATACAACAACTACAATCTCCTTTACTTTTAGTCGCTGAAATAGATTGTATTGTTAACAATGATTTTGCTATTGTTACTTCAAAACAATGCAAGCAAACACCAGCGCAAGTTTTAAAATATTCAGCTTACACCAATATCTGGTCCAGACCCCCACCGTCTGACTATAATTCATAGATATTGAAGTGCTTAATAGCACTAGTTGTAATTTGAATATGTATTCATGAAATATATTTTATTATTATTTATGTCATTTGTATTGGGCTATGCCCATGCACAAGACTGCCATTTGGTCATTAAAGGTAAGGTGATTGACCAGCACAATGGAAAACCCCTAAAGGGCGCTATTATAGCTATTTATGGTCTCGAAAAAGAAGTGTTTTCAAATGAAAATGGAGACTTTGTCTTACAAGGATTATGCCGTGGTTTTTATGAAATTGAAGTGTCTCATATTGACTGTGGGACTCAATTTATTCCTATAAATTTAACGGAAAACATTACCAAGACCTTCTATCTAGAGCATCATGTAGAAGCATTGAATGAGGTAGCGCTTATTAAGAAAGCTAATAATTTATTGGAACAACAAACTATAGATGCGACTGTTTTCGAAAATAAAATCAGCCAAAGTTTTGCTGAGGCACTGACTGAAATACAAGGCATTAGCACCCTTAAGACAGGTAACTCTATTGCTAAACCATTGCTCCAAGGAATGTACGGGAGTAGAGTGCTTACCAATAACCAAGGGGTTAGAATGCAGGATATGGAATGGGGCGCAGAACACGCACCAAATATAGCTACTTCTAGTGTAGAAGGGGTGTCACTTGCCGTTGGTGCAAAGGCGCTTAAATATGGTGGAGATGCTGTGGGTGGTGTGATTGTCCTAGATCCTAGAAAACCCGTTTTTAAAAACAGTCAAAAACACACTGCCATTTTTTCTGCTTATTCCAATGGCTTGGGTATTTTGAGTAGTCAAAAATTCGAGAGAGATTTTGAAAATGGTTTGTTTTATGGAATTCAAGCGAGCTTTAAAAAAGCGGGGAATAATCAAAATACTGATGGTTACTTACTAAATACTGGATTAGAACAAACCAGTATCTCAATTCCTTTTGGTTGGCATTTGGCCCACAAAGGAATAGATGCATATATCTCTTATTTTAAAGCTAATAATGGTATCCTTAGAAACTCTCATATTGGTAATCTTCAAGATTTAATCAATCAGATCAATGGAGACACCACTATTCCGATTGGAGATTTTACCTATAATATAGAAAACCCAAGACAGGAAGTTTCTCATATATTGGCCAAAATTTCTGCCTATTATCATTTTGAAAATCTAGCTAAATGGACCCTTCAATACGATTTTCAGCAGAATAATAGAAAAGAGTTCGACCTCAGGCTTGGCGATAGAAATAAACTACCTGGAACAGATTTGCAACTACAAACCCATGCTGTTCAATCTAATTTTAAATTAGACACCTCTTACGACAAGGCACTCGAATTTGGGGTAGAAACAGCCTATCAGATACATTTTCCTAACCCTGCAACTGGTGTTAAAAGACTCATACCAGATTACAACAGCTTAAATTTTGGCGCTTATTTATATGGATTAAAAACCCTCTCATCTGCATGGGAGATTGAAGGGAGCATAAGAGCAGACAGGGTACAAATAAATGCAGATAAATTTTATAAAACCTCAAGATGGGCGTCTTTGGGCTATAATATTGACTTTTCAGATTTTGTTGTTGCAGACTTTGACACCCAAATACTTACAGCGGCAAAATTGAATTTCAACACCCAATCTGCTGCACTAAGTGTTCACTTTAACCATGAAAAGCACCGTCTTAGCACGCACCTTCAATACATAGAAAGAGCGCCTAATCCAGCGGAGTTGTTTAGTGAAGGTCTACACCATTCTGCAGCTAGAATTGAATTAGGCTCTTTGAGAATGAGGAAAGAGAAAGCACATAAATTAGGGATTCAATACAGCTATCGTTCTGATCAGAGAACTTTTTTATTAGCCCCTTATTTTAATCGTATAAACGATTTTATGGCACTTATTCCCTCAGGACTAGAATTCACGATAAGGGGTGCGTTTCCAGTTTGGGAATACCAGCAAACCAATGCAAACTTTACTGGCGTAGACTTTAAATGGACGGAGCGTTTTTCAAACGAACTAAAATTCACCAATGGAGCTTCTTTAGTAAAGGCAATTGACCTAAAAAACAATGCCCCTTTTCCAAACATCCCCCCTGTGAGCACCCAACATGAATTAGAATATTTGTTTAAAAACATCAAGGGACTTAGTGTTCAATTCGCTGGGGAATACAATTTTAGGCAAAACGAAGTGCCTGAAGATTTCATGATTTTTAATCCGTACACACAAAAAGAACAGCTACTAGAAATTAATAAAGCCCCTAACAGCTATTTTTTACTTTCATCTGTAGTAGCGTACCAATTTCCCAAAAGCGGTACCACCCAATATAAAATAAGACTTAGCGGTGAAAACCTCACCAATTTAAATTATCAAAATTACCTCAATAGACTTCGATATTTTTCGAATGAATTGGGCATAAACTTTCAATTACAATTTCAAATCAATTTTTAGTTAAACTACATCACATCTTATGAAAAAGATTTTATCTACCCTATTAACCCTTTCGCTATTGATATCATTTTTATCTTGTAGTGACAATGATAGCCCTGAACTTATCCAAGAGGAAGAAGTTATTACCTCGGTAATTGTAACGCTTCAAGCTGGAAGTGACACAGTTACTTTAAGTTCAGTGGATCTAGATGGAGACGGGCCAAACGAACCTGTAATAACGGTACAAGGCTCATTAAAATCTGACACCACTTATTCTGGTGCTGTTAAGTTTTTAAATGAATCTATATCTCCTGTGGAAGATATTACAGAAGAAGTTGCAGAAGAAGCAGAAGAACACCAAGTATTTTACTCATTTACTTCGCCTATCAGTTCAGTGGCAACTTCAGATACAGATTCAAGTGGGAACCCATTGGGACTCGTTTTCACTTTAACGACAGGAAACGCTGGAAATGCATCATTTGGACTTACACTGAGACATGAACCTAAAAAACCAAATACTGGAATTTTAGATGCTGGTGGAGAAACAGATGTAGCAGTTACTTTTAGTGTTTCTGTAGAATAAAAACTACTTTTTAAAACCGCTTAGGTTTTGACTTATAAAGTCTTTTGGGAAATTTTCATCCCCATCAAATCCCAGGGTTAGGTGGGGATTTTTTTTGGGTAAGTAATACGTATTGAATAGATAGTCCCAAATGCTTAAACTGATTCCAAAATTCACACCAAAACGACCTTTAGGAAGTGATTTAGCATGGTGATAAAGGTGCATCACTGGGTTATTGATTAAGTATTTTAGAGGACCCCAATCAAGGGCTAAATTCGCATGATTTAAATGACCAATGGCAATAGAGATAAAATGAACAACAAAGGCTTGTTCAGGCTCAAAGCCTCCCAACAACATAATGGCCAAGGTCTTCAATGGTTTGTAAAGAATATTCTCCATCCAATGATACCTCAAATGAGCTGCAAAACCCATTTCTTTCACGGAATGATGCACTTTATGGAACTGCCAAAAGAACGGAACCTTATGAAGCGTAATATGCGTGAACCATTGAACAAAATCTAGAAGGACAAAGAACACCAAAAGACCCAACCAAGCCGGTAATTGATTTACATCTATTAAGGCCATAGAGTGGATGGTCATACCATAGGCAGAAAAAAGATTCCCCAGAATGACATATAAGCCACTAATAACACTTGAGAACACAAAGAAATTAAAATACATATATACCGCGTCCAGCCAAAAGTCTTTCCTAAAAACCTTCTGCTCTTTACGCCATGGAAATAGTAGTTCCAAACCCCACACAACAAGGGAGATTAATGTTAGCCCCCAAAAATAATTTTGATTCCAAGGAACATCGAAAATGATGGATCTATAAAACCAACGAAAACTACCGCTTATGGTGTTTACAATAACGTCTACATACTCAATCATATAACAAACTTATTCATTTTTAAGAAAGCCAAAGAATGTTTCACCAATATCGCTGAAAAATCATTGATAATAATGTTCCTGTCATTTTTAAGACAGACTACTGCTAATCAATTTCATGAATTCGTTTCTCGTAGCTGTTTTTTCGAAAAGCCCTCTAAATCCAGAAGTTGTTGTAACAGAGTTTTGCTTTTGTACCCCTCTCATCATCATACACAT
>JAQWFV010000096.1 GCA_029238555.1 Flavobacteriaceae bacterium | reverse complement strand
TTTCTATTTCTCCTAAAATTCTAATGGTTCTTCGCTGCCCTGAGTTCACTAAATTACCAGCAGAAAGCGTCATATTTCCATTTCCAATGGCTTGTAAAATGTCGTTAAAACTCACTTGAGAAGCCATCATTTTATAGACGTCAACGGCTATTTCTACCTCTTTTTCTTGCGCCCCTCTAATGTCTACCTTCTTAATTTGAGGAAGGTCTTCTATGCGGTCTTCTAAATATTCCCCATAGGCTTTAAGACGCTCCACAGGATAATCTCCTGTAAGGTTAATGTTCATGATGGCGATCTCTTCTGACAGGTTTAAGTCAAACACATTAGGTTCCACCTTTGCTCCGTTAAAAGTAGGCCAGTCTTCAGAGGCTTTCTCAGAATCTACCTCGTCTTTGACCTTTTGTTTGGCCGCTTCTACAGAAATGTCTTCGTCAAACTCTACAGTGATTATGGCGTAGTCTTCTTGTGAAGTGGAGGTAATTTCCACCACATTAGAAATGTTTTTTAACTTGTCTTCTAGTGGGTCAGTGATCAGACGCTCTATGTCTTCTGCAGTGTTTCCGGGATAAGGGGTAGAGATATATATTTTAGTTTCCTTAATTTCAGGGAAATCTTCTCTGGGCATGTCAAAATAAGCAGAGAGTCCTAAAAAGAAGAAAATACCAATCATGACATAGACTACCGAAGGGTTGTCTATGGCCCATGAAGAGAGTTTAAACTCTTTATTGATGTTTTTTTGTTGTTTGCTCATGGGTTTAGTTTAAAATTTTAACAGCTTGTGCATCTTTCACACTTCTCGCACCTTCTTTTATGATTAAATCTCCAGCGTTAATACCACTGATAATTTCTACATAATCTCCCTGTGTTTTCCCAGTGGTAATAATGTGCCTTTTGGCCACAGCCGCATCTCCATTTAGTTCTGCTACATAGGCGTATTGTTCTCCGGCAGCGTTTTCAGAAATAACGGATTGTGGGATTAATAAGGCATTTTCATTGGTGTAATCATTAATATGAACGCGGGCATTTAGATTTGGTTTAATGCTTCCATTGGGGTTATTTATGGCAATTTCAGCACTGAAAGAACGGTTGTTGGGATTAATATAGTTCCCTGTTTCTCTCACTACAGCATTCACACTGTCCTGCAATACAGGAAAATATACCCCTGCTTTTTTACCTTTAGTTACAGCGCCCAAATAGCCTTCTGGAACATCTACGTCAATATACATATTAGAGAGATTAATGAGTCTGAATACTTCAGAGCCGTTACCAGGAGACACCACTGTTCCTGGGTCTTTTAACACCTGATCTATCACCCCTGAAAATGGTGCTGTGATTTGCGCCTTAGCCAGTACTTTCTCTAATTGCAGTACTGCATTTGCCTGAGCTTCTGCCTGTGCTTTGGCTTGGAGGTATTGAATTTCAGAGCCAATTTTTTGCTTCCACAAATTGGCTTGACGTTCAAAGGTTGTTTGTGCGAGCGCTGCTTGAGTTTTAAGTTGACTCAATTGGTTGCTCATTCCGCCATTGTCTATAACGGCCAAAAGTTGCCCTTTAGAAACGCGGTCTCCTTTGGCTACTTTAACGGTTAAAAGCGTACCAGCCATTTCAGGGTACAACAAGACGTTTTCTCTAGTTTTTACATTGCCTTGAAGGTCTAAATAGTGGTTAAAAACCTGAGGCTGTACTTCAAAGGTGGTTACAAGAGGAAGATTTTCACTGCTGTCTAAATTGGCAATAGCAGCTTCCAAAGCGGCCAAATCTGACTCAATGACATTGAGTTCACTGGTCAGAGTAGCTTTCATGCTTCTTATGGCTTCTAGATTACCACTTTCAATAGTTTGAGATACTGAGCCATTTTCTGAGCTGCCACAGGCAACTAAAAGTAGGCTTAAGGCAATTATGGAATAGAATTTTTTCATGTTATAGGTATAAAAGGATGTGACTTGTTGTTGTATTATGATGCTGGTTTTCTTTCCCAGATCTATTATTGGTTGAGTATTTGGGCTAAGTTTGTTTTTTCGTTAATGACATTTACCATGGCTTCTAAATAGCTTTGCTGGGCAGTGTATAATTGTAACTGCGCCTGTCTAAGGTCAAAACTACCTGCTAAACCGGCTTTGAATTTGAGCTCATTTTTTTGGGCAATTCTAGCCGCTAACCCAAGATTTTCTTGGGCCGTTTGATGGTTTTCTACTGCCATGACAAAACTGCTTTTAGCTTGTTCCCATTGTAATTTTATGCTTTCAGACGCCTCTTGTAATTGTGTTTGAGATTTGAGCAGGGCTATCTTAGCCCTCTTGGTACTCGCGTCTCTTCTAAAGGAACTGAAAATAGGTATTCTGAGATCTACCCCCAATACAGAAGAATTAAACCATTGCTGGGATCCGTTTAGAAACGTAAATGAATCGCTAAAGGCGTTGCTGCCATAATTGATGAAACTATTTAAAGTAGGTAAGGTCCTTGACTTGGCCAATTTGAGTTCCAAAGTACGTTGTTCATTGAGGTTCAAGACGAGTTTATAATCTACATTTTGTGAGATCTGCAAAGGACTAGCCACAAGACTTAGGTCTGTGTGCGCTGCGGCTAATACGTCTAATTTATCGGACAATATGCTGGGGTTTTCTATGGGAACACCCAAGCTTAGGTTAAAGAGTTGTAAGCTAATTTTTTCTAAGCGTGTAAAATTTCTAAGTTGGCTTTCTACATTGGCTAGGGTAATCTGTAATTGCTCTAGCTGTTCTTCTTCTACCAATCCATTGGCTAGAACCGCTTTGGTTTCTGCGACAGATTGGGCCAGATTGTCTCGGTTGTTTTGAACAATTTTCACCCCTTCTTGCGCCATTAATGCGTTGCCATAGGCTTGTACCACCATTTTCACTACTTCTTGAGCCGTTTTCTCTTTGTTGTTCGCAGAGTAGCGAATGAAAGTTTGTACTGCCTGAACCCCCACAATATAAGAACCGTCAAAAATTTGCTGGCGTAAGGTCACTGAAGCGGCTGCTTGCTGGGGTTGTCCAAAGACAATAGGCACGAAAGTGCCTGGCTCCCCTCCTGTAAATTCTCCTGGTATAAGCGACACCGGTTGTTCCAATTGATTGTTGTAGCTCAGTGCACCTTCAATTTGAGGGAGCCCCCCAGCAATGGTTTCCCATTTTTGTAATTGGGCGTCTCTAATATCTCTTGAGGCATTGATCATCTTGTAGTTGTGTTCAAGGGCAAATTCAATGGCTGCTTCTAGGCTAAAAGCCTGAGGAACGGCTAAGATGGTAGGATCTTTTTCTTGCGCTTTAGCAGCGAAGAGAGATCCAATTAAAAGGCAAAAAAGTAAAAGTTGTTTCATGATTAAATATAAAGGGAGTTCGTGTTGTCTAATGTTATGTATTGATTTTCAGTATTTTGTTACGAATTTTAGACTTGTATTTTCCTGTTTAAATGATGAAAGGGCTGTTATTTATTATCGAGAATGGTTTCGTTTAAGATAGAGAGTCCTTTGGCAGAGACAATTCCCCTGAGGTGATACTCTAAATACTGGTCCATAATTTTAATCATTCCATTGAGTGAAGCGGGAAATAGGTCTACATTTTTTATGGCATTTACCCCAGAAAAGTACATTCTAACAATAAAATCTGGGTCTAAGTTTTCCCGGTAAATTCCCTGAGAAATTCCCTTTTGTAGGTTTTTTAAAATACAGTCTTGCATCATGCTAAACTGCCTTTGTTGGAGCACCTTAAAGGTTTTTGGGTAGTACTTCTGCAGCTGGTATTGGGGAGAAGAACGTTCGTCTTTTAAGTGCACCATCACATAGCGTTTCATTTCATACATTTCCTCAATGGGGTTTTTCCCCAAGGTGCAAATATGGTCTACCCCACAGCTAATAAAATCAAAAAGCTGATTGGTACAAGCGTCTACCAGCTCCCCTTTGTTTTTAAAAAAAGTGTAGATGGTTTTCTTAGACATACCCATTTCACTAGCCAATTGATCCATAGTCACGGTTTTAAATCCGTGGGTCAGGAACAAATCTGTCGCTTTTTCTAAGAGGGCTTCTTTCATATTATTGGCTCAAAAAGGGCTTTCTTGAGGCTGTTAGGCGCCCTGTTTGAGGGTGCAAATATACATATGGAAACTTGAAAAACAATTAAAGTTTCCAAAGTTTTTTATATAATTCATTTAAAGGCCTTATTTTTGAGCAAAAATGCACCCTATGCAAGCTGTGTCTGATTATCAAAAAGCCTTTGTAACCTACCTTGAATCTCAATCTTTTTTAAAGGAGCCTGAAAATTTATACGCCCCCATAGCTTATATTATGGGATTGGGCGGCAAGCGGTTAAGGCCGGTTTTAGCCCTCATGGGTTGCGACGCTTATGCTGCGCCCATTCAAAAAGCCATGCCAGTGGCTGTGGCTATTGAGGTTTTTCACAATTTTTCTTTGGTACATGACGACATTATGGACCAGGCACCCCTGAGAAGGGGTTTTGAAACGGTACACGAAAAGTGGGACTTAAATACAGGTATTTTATCTGGAGACGCCATGCTTATTATGGCCTACCAAGCATTGGAAGGCTATGAATCTCCTGTGTTCAAATCCCTCACAAAAATGTTTTCTAAGACAGCCTTAGAGGTATGTGAAGGCCAACAATTGGACGTAGATTTTGAAACCATGGAAACAGTAGCAGAAGAAACCTACCTAAAAATGATTGGGTTAAAAACAGCTGTTTTAGTGGCTGGTGCGCTGAAAATGGGTGCTATGGTTGCTGGAGCGCCTCAGGAAGAGCAAGACAAAATGTATTCTTTTGGCATGCTTTTAGGCTTGGCCTTTCAAATTCAAGACGACTATCTAGACGCTTTTGGAAACCCAAAAAACTTTGGTAAAACAGTGGGTGGAGACATCACCAACAATAAGAAAACCCTAATGTATATTAAGGCACTCGAACTTGGCACCCCTGCCCAACAAAAATCTTTAAAGGATTTGTTTAGTTTACAGCCTCAAGATCCCACCCATAAGATTGCAGAGGTTAAAGCTTTGTTTAAAGCGACTGGAGCTGCTCAAGCCATGCAAGACAGCATAGTCAGTTATACAGATCGTGCATTTGAGGTGTTAGATACAATGGCTATAGAGGCGGCTAAAAAGCAGTTACTCAAAGATTTTGGAGTACAGCTCATGGGAAGAAGTTCCTAATGGAGCAGTACTTAATTAAATGAACGCCCCAACACCCTAAAGAAAGCTTTAGTAAACCGCCATTTGTTTGCAGCGCTCATAATGTAGAGTTCCTCAAAGAAATGGGTTTCCTGAGATAAGAACTTTAGGATAAGTGGGGCAGACCTTCTTTTGAATAGACCCTCAAATATGGCTTTACCACGACTGTTGTCAGTAGCCAACACCTCTAACAGAATATGGTCGTACCACCAAAAACGGTCTTTGGAAGGGAATTGATCCAAAGCTTTCCCCTTTTTTATATGTGCCACCAATTTGGGCACTTGCTTTTGTGTATTGCTAAAGGTGAACCCGGTAGAAGGTTTAGACCAACCCCCAGCGGTGCCTATATGCAATAAGTGTGGACTGTTGAATTGCTCAAAAGGATAGCAGGTCATGGGAATACTCCCCGCTTCAGTGTCATTAATTTCGTAGTCTCCTGCATTATTCTGCGCTAAATAGGTCACAATAGCTGCTTCGTAGGCTTCTTTTTTTAAACGGTCTTTTGAGAATAAAGTATATTCTACCAGAGCAGTTGTTGCACTGGTAGGCAGCACATACATAAAGCGGGTATTTCCTTTTTGGGCTACGGTAAAGTCCATAAAAGTGGCCATTTCTGGGTTAAATATGGGATTTTGTGTGCTTACGAACCAACCCACGAAATGCTGTTGTAACACCGGATACCGGTCTTGAGCCAAAAGGGGTTTGTAATCAAAAATACTGTTGAATACCCGTGGAGCCACATAAGTTCCATTTGAGGTGCTTACTTTGGTATACCCATCTTTTAAGAATCCTGCTGCTTCTGTAGTGGCAGATGCCGCAGCAGAAACAGGGCTAATATCAGTCACTTCTTCTAATACAAAATGACAATTTGTACTATGGGCCAGGCCTTTTTTCATAGCCTCGTAAAAGCGGGCGCCTTCTAACATCTTGTATTTGTAGGGTAAAATAGGGCTGGGGGTCAGTTGGTCGTTTTCACTCACACCAATCAAAGACCAATCACGGCTGATGAGGGCCTCCAGAGGCCCTGGCGTTTTTTCCCAAAAGCACCAAGTGCGGTCGTTGGCTTCTTTGGGATCTTTGTCTAAGATTAAAATACGTTGGTTGGAAAAAAACGGATCTAATGCCATGGCGTTCGCCAGCATGAGACCAGCCGCCCCTGCACCCACAATAATGTAGTCGTATATTTGAGTCTCTTTCACGCCTATGCAAGATAGCTAACTTTCCGCAGAAGTGTTAAAAATTTTGTGCAGATTTAAATTTTTAGACTTGTCTAAATAATTATTTAGAAACTTATAACTATTTTTGCCCTATGAAACGAAAAATAAGCCCTTCAGAAGAAGATTATCTCAAGGCCATTTACCATAAAACAACTGCAGACGCTCCCGTGGTGAGCACGACTTTGCTGGCAGAAGAAATGGGTGCTAAACCCAGTTCTGTGACTGACATGGTGCAGCGTCTTTCTGAGAAAGCCTTAGTAGAATACCAAAAATATAAAGGGGTAAAGCTCAGTGATACAGGAAATGCAAGAGCGCTTTCCATCATTAGAAAGCACCGATTATGGGAAGTTTTTTTAGTGAATGAGTTGCATTTTTCATGGGACCAAGTACACGATATTGCGGAGCAATTGGAACACATTCAGTCAGAGGCACTCACGGATCGTTTGGCCGCTTTTCTAGGACATCCAAAAACAGATCCACACGGAGACCCCATTCCTACTAAGGAAGGCAACATCCAGACACAGACCAAAATGCTTTTAGAATTGGCACCCCTCAATACCCCATTAGTATGTGTGGGCGTGGAAGATTCTAGTGCCGCTTTTCTACAATTTTTAGACAAGTGCGGCATTGGTTTGGGCGTAAATATTGAAGTACTGGAGAAAGAAATTTTTGACGGCTCGCTTTTGGTATCTATTGACAGTAAAACACAGCGAATATCAAGTTTAATAGCTCAAAACTTATACGTGAACCAGGATCAGTAAACCCTTAAATAACAATCATTTATGCAATCTATCATTGAATATTTCGAATCTATAGATCCAGTTTTAGCAGCTTTCTATGCTACTTTATTCACTTGGGGGCTCACCGCAGCCGGCGCTAGTTTGGTCTTCTTTTTCAAGACCTTAAATCGTGCGGTATTAGACGGAATGCTAGGTTTTACAGGAGGCGTTATGGTTGCGGCCAGTTTTTGGAGCCTCTTGGCTCCTGGAATTGAAATGAGTCCGGGAGAGGGTTTTGTCAAAGTAATTCCTGCAGCGGTAGGTTTCCTATTAGGCGCCCTATTCCTGTTTGGTTTAGATAAAGTATTGCCCCACCTTCATATTAATTTTAAGGAAAGTGACGCCGAGGGCATTAAAACTCCCTGGCACAGAACCACCCTTCTCACCTTAGCTATTACACTGCACAATATTCCAGAGGGCTTGGCTGTTGGGGTGCTTTTTGGTGGTGTAGCGGCTGGTTTTGACGGCGCCACTATTGGTGGTGCAGTGGCCCTAGCATTGGGAATTGGCCTACAAAATTTCCCAGAAGGATTTGCAGTAGCCATGCCGCTGAGACGCCAAGGACTCTCCAGAAGAAAAAGTTTTATGTACGGCCAGGCCTCTGCGCTTGTAGAACCTATTGCCGCAGTTTTAGGGGCTTGGGCGGTAATGACCTTTCAGCCAATACTGCCTTATGCCTTGGCATTTGCTGCAGGGGCTATGATTTTTGTTGTGGTAGAAGAGGTTATTCCCGAAACCCAGCAAGACAAACACACAGATATTGCCACAATGGGTTTTATAGGAGGCTTTATTATCATGATGACCTTAGATGTTGGATTGGGTTAGCCATTCTAACGATTAGCAGTTATATTTGTAAAAAAGACTTTTGCTATGAAATGGTTTTTCTTGGCCCTAGGGCCGATGCTTTTATTCTTGTCCCCTAAAAATCAGCGTCCCCCATCTGCCACACTTCACCTCCAAGTGCGGGAGGTCAAAGCACCCTTGGGTGTCATGCGTATTGCGCTCTATGACAGTGAAGCAAATTTTTTAGATTTCGAAGAGGTATTTGCCAGCAAAGTAGTTCCCGCTACAATGGGAACCACCACAGTAGTGATAGACTCCCTTCCCGCAGGTACTTATGCGATAGCCTTGTATCAAGACCAGAATGACAACGGAGTTATGGATAAAAACTGGTTGGGTATTCCTACAGAGCCTCTGGGTTTTTCAAATGCCCAATTGCGTACCTTTGGCCCTCCGAGTTTTAAAGCCTGCGCTTTCACTATAACAACAGGAGAAAATACAAACCTTTCAATACCCTTAGAAAATAATTAGCGCAGTGTAAACAATGCTTTTACTGCACATAAAACCTTAAAAATTTAATTACTATGGCTGTTTTACTCACACAATTTTTAGGTGCCCTGCTGGGCATGTTGTCTGTTGTTTTTGGCGCTTTTGGGGCGCATTGGCTAAAGAAAAAGGCATCAGCCAGCCAGCTGGCCAGTTTCGAGACAGCGGTAAAATACCAATTATTTCATGCCATTTTACTCTTGGTATTGGGGTATAATTTTAGCTATAACAGTCCTGTAGAAGATTATATTGTAGGCTGTTTTCTGATCGGTACTTTTCTGTTTTCTTTCTCCATTTACGGTCTAGTCCTTGCTGCTGTTTTTGGCAAAAAAGCTCGTTTTTTAGGGCCAATTACCCCACTAGGAGGCTTGTTGCTTACTATAGGATGGGCACTTTTGGCCTATACTTATATTGCCCATATTATTTAATTGTTGGGCTTAGTTTGGGATGCGGCGGAAAAGGACTTTATGGCTGTATTGGGTTCAATAATATTGTATCCCTCCCAGAAATTTGGATCGTATTTAGGCAAATAAGCGGGTAGTATCTTATTGTCTTCTTTGATGGTTTTAAAGGTTTCCGGATCAATAGCCTTGTGGCTAAAAACAACAATTTCATTCTTATTCTGACTGTTGATTTCAAAATCTATACCTACAATCAGCTCGTTTTGTTTTCTCCTACCTCGGGTATTTTTGTTCTTCTCTACAATTTTTATGGGCCTTTTAATCCCCACTTTTTCTGCAGCGGTTTCCTCTAAATAGCTCAATTGGTACCCCAGGTCTTCCGTTTTGGTAAAAAAGGCTTTCCCCTCGCATAGGTAATTGACATAAGAGAAACCTAAGAGCTTCACCTTCTTTAATATTTGACTGTTTTTAAAGTCCAAACGAACTACGCCAAAGTCGTCTGCATTTACATATAATATAGCGTTATAGTCTGAGCGTCCTTTTGAGGTAAAGCGCAATTGATAGACTGGAAGGGCACCTAAATAGGTAAAGTCTTCCAAGCGAATCTCATACCTATTGTCTTTAAATAAAAAGTCAAATGGACTGTCTTCATTAAAAAAAAGCCTTTCAAATAAACGACCCATTCTGTTTTTCCTATGACTGGCAAAACCTTCTTTTCGCTTAAGGTCTTGTTCTTTTTTTACGGTAGCAAGGGAATCTAATAAAGCCACATTGCTGCTGTCTATAACAGCTTCTTTGTAGAACAATTCATCCGAAGAAACCTTGGTAGAAAACCAGCCAGATTTTACTTTGAGGTAGGAGTCTTTTTTCACATTTTGTTCAAAGATCTCATCGAACTTTTTCTCAATACCCTCAAAACTCACCTCATTCTCTTTGTCGTACAATTTGGAGGCTTTAATGAGCTTTATTTTTTGGTTTTTTTCGGTATAGTCTCCATGTAGATCTGCCAGGACTTCCGTGAAGTACGCTCCGTTTCTGGGAATAAGACCCATGACGGAGTCAATGAATTTTTCGTTGAGCGCTCCAATGCTAGACTTTTTAAAATCTACATCCATTTTGCTCATATATTGGGTTTCAGAAGCCCTAAAAAACAGCCTTTTAGTGGTGAGATTTTGTGGGTGATTCTGGGATAGGTTTTCTTTTATTTTAAGGACAATATCTTGGGCGCTCAGGTTTTTATTGCTCACAATAACCCCATTGAGAACAATTTCTTTAGATGCGATCAATAAGGTATCTCCTACTGCTGAAAGGAGAAATTGTTTTTTCTCATAGCCCATAGAAGACACTGTAACAGAGTCAGATAATTGCACATCTTGGGGCAATTGAATGCTAAAAGCCCCTTCTTCATTGGTAATAACACCTTGGTTGTTTTTGAGTACTATACTGGCGTATGCAATGGGTGATTTGGTGAGTGAGTCTAGCAGTACACTGGAAAGGGTCTTTGTTTGGAGTGGTTGAGCCATCTTTTTAGCAGATGAATCCCGCTCAGTGTGGTTTTTTAAACGAGGGTCTGCTGTTTGGCTGTGAAGCAGTAAACTACTTATAAGACCTAGGATGAGGAGTACTACTCTTAGAGAAATAGAAGGCATTTGATTGGTTTTAAGGGGTTTAAACTTACATTCTTTGGCCAAACACTGCTTTGTTTTAGCATAACTTTAAGCCTGTTTTAATACCTTTTTAACAACCACAATCTGTGCCACAATTTTTTTGGCTACCACTTTTTTTGCTTTTTAGTAGTCGCGGAAAGAACCATTTAATCGCCAAAAACCCGGTGGCTGCTGCAACACAGGCATAAGTGAGTATGTCTTGGAGTAGGTTCATCTATTTTAATATTTGATAAGCGATTAATGCCACTAAGTAAGCCATGCCGCTCATGAAAGTAAATTGTATGCTTGGCCAGTACCAAGAATTGGTCTCTCTTTTTACTACGGCTAGTGTACTCATACACTGCATGGCAAAAGCGTAGAAAAGCATGAGGGAGACTCCTGAAGCTAGATTAAATAATTTTCCTTTAGTACGCGGGTTAGTTTCCGCTGCCATTCTATTTTGAATGGTGTCTACCTCATCTGTTCCAACGGCATAAATGGTGGCCAAGGTACCCACAAACACCTCACGCGCAGCAAAAGAAGTTAGTACAGCAATACCAATTTTCCAGTCGTAACCCAATGGAGCTACAATGGGTGTAATGGCTTTTCCCAGGTAACCCATATAAGAGTTCTCCAGTTTAAAGCTGGCAATTTCCTGACTCAATGCGGTTGCTTCCAGGCGTTCTTTTTCAAGCGCCAACCATTGGCTTTTTTCCATCGCTATGCCTAAGGAGTCGTATGCTACTGCTGCATCTTGTACCCCACTTAGAATATTGGTTTGATTAAATGGTGTAAAACCCTCTTGGGCTACTTTTTCTGCCACAAGTCGGTCTGCCTCTTTAAAATTATCAGAAAGTCCATTGGATCCTAAAAACCAAAGGACAATAGAAATGGCTAAGATTATTTTTCCTGCGCCAAATACAAAACTCTTGGTCTTTTCCCCTACGGTAATCGCTACATTTTTGAGTAAGGGGAGCTTGTAATTGGGCATTTCAATCACGAAAAAATGGCGTTTTTTAAACTTCAGCACCTTGTTGAGTACCATAGCCCCTAAAATGGCAGCTACAAAACCAATCAAGTATAAAAGCATGAGCGTGAGCGCTCTATAGCTCAGACCTAGAAAAGTCCCCTCTGGAATGACTAGGCCAATGATGATCAAATAGACGGGTAAACGGGCAGAGCAGGTAGTAAAAGGTGTGACTAATATAGTGATGAGTCGTTCCTTCCAATCCTCAATAGTTCTGGTGGCCATAACCGCAGGAATGGCACATGCTGTTCCTGAAATAAGCGGTACAATACTTTTCCCGCTCAGTCCAAAAGGACGCATAACGCGATCCATTAAAAAGACCACCCTACTCATATAACCACTCTCTTCTAGCAGCGATATGAATAAGAATAAGAAAGCAATTTGTGGAATAAATATGACGATCCCTCCAATACCAGCTACCACACCCTCTGCCAGTAAGTCTGTGAATGCACCCGGAGGTAAATTTGTTTTTACCCAATTACTCGCATGGGCAAAAAAGCCATCAATAAAATCCATGGGGATATTACTCCAGTCGTAAATTACTTGAAATATACTGATCAGTATAATAAAAAAGATCAGGTATCCAAATATGTGGTGGGTAAGGATTTTATCTAAAGAAGCTCTTAGGCCTTTGGCTGCAGAAGCGTCTACTTGGTATCCTTTTTTAAGGACATCATTTATAAATTGGTACCTCAGGATGGTTTCTCGTTGCTGCAGTCTTTTTAAATCTACTTTGGACTTAGTGGTAAAACTAGAGGTATCTGGTGTTTGGTTTTTTTCTATGGGGGTGAAATTCACATCCTGTGTAATCACGAGCCATAATTTGTACAGGTCTTCTTTGGGGAAGGTGTTTTTTAATTTCTCAAAATAAGCAAGATCTATCCTTTCGGTTTCTGTAATGGGTTTGTCGGATAGGCTTTTGTAATCTGCAATATAACTTTTAAGGCTGTCAATACCGGTTTGTTTTCTGGTGCTGACCAAGGCAATTTTAGTATCTAGCGCAGCCTCTAGCGCAGGAATGTCTAGACTAATCCCCTTTTTAGGCATTCTGTCTGCCATATTAATCACTAGAATACTCGGTATTCTGAGGTCTTTGATCTGCGTAAAGAGCAGTAAATTTCTCTTTAAGTTCTCTACATCTGTAATAACTACAGCTACGTCTGGGTAATCTTTGTCGTTTTTGTTGAGCAATAGCTCAATGACTACACTCTCGTCTAATGAGGTGGTGTTGAGACTGTATGTTCCTGGAAGGTCAATAATATGCGCTTTAACGCCTCTGGCTAATTTACAGATACCTTCTTTTTTCTCTACTGTAATGCCTGGATAGTTACCTACTTTTTGATTCAGTCCGGTGAGCTGATTAAAAACAGATGTTTTTCCTGTATTTGGATTTCCAATAAGGGCTACATTCAATCGCTTGCTCATTCCTAAATAGTTTTAAT
This sequence comes from Flavobacteriaceae bacterium, assembly GCA_029238555.1. The sequence goes on along the minus strand of JAQWFV010000096.1, from coordinate 2,278 downwards.
GAATATTTTGGCAGCAACGTCTCGCCTAATGGCAATATGAGATCCGTTTACATTTACATAGAGTGGGTCTTTGAGGGGAGCTATTTGAATTAGTTCTATTTCATTGCCGGGTAAACAGCCTAATTCTAGCAGTTTAATGGGTAAGAAATTATCTGGGAATTCTTGAATAATTCCTTTTTCTCCTCTCTTAAGATGGGCTACTGTTCGCTCCAATGTTTATTTAGATTGATTATAAGTAAGCCAAAAATACACCAATTAAATAAGTTAGAACAGGATAAGGATTGTTTTTTTAGCTATTTAAAAGGACTTATTTGTTGGCCGCTATCTCTGCATAGGTTTTCTGAAGTACTTTTAAATCTTCTAAAAGTGTTTGTATAGCAGCTGGGTCTGTCCCGTCATAATACCCCCTAATTCTTTTTTGCTTGTCTATAAGCACAAAATTTTCTGTGTGAACTAGGTCAAAAGGGCCGCTACCGCCCTCATCTTTGGCCACCAAATAAGATTTTCTAGCCAAGTCATAGATGTCTTTTTTGGGTCCGGTAACCAAATGCCATTTTTTTGGATTGACGCCTTTTTCTACACCGTACTGATAAAGTACAGGAACAGAGTCTCGAACAGGTGTCACCGAATGAGACAACAGCAGCACGTCTTCTTGGTCTTTTAGCACTTCTTGGATCTCACCCATATGCCCTGTCATGATGGGGCAAATAGTGAGGCAAGTAGTGAAAAAGAAATCTGCAATGTATATTTTATCCTTAAAAGTGTCTTGGGTAATGGTGTCTCCCAACTGATTCACCAGGGAAAAGTCAGGAATGCTGTGGTACTTTCTAATGTACTGAACTGTAGTGTCTACCAATTCTGTATTCACCATATTAGGTTGGTAAATGGGGAGTATTCTAGCAGGCTTTAAGGCATTGTAAAAAAGGTATAAAATGACCGAAGAAAGTGCTAAAAATGCCATCCAAAACTTTTTATAGGCCAAAAAGTAATTTTTCATGGGTAACAAAATAGGGTTTGCACCTACAAAGGTAAGGCATCCTTTAAGAAGCGACAAAGTTTCATGCTGCTGACGGGTATTAATTAATTCTTAAAATTGCCTCATGAGACGGTCTCATATTTTTTTACCCGTTCTTAATAGTGTATTTTTGACCCTTTATAAAACGACATATGAGTCCAATTGCCATACAAGCCATACAATTTTTTATTAGCCTTTCCCTTTTAATAGTCCTTCACGAATTGGGCCATTTCATTCCGGCTAAATTATTTAAGACTAGGGTAGAAAAATTCTACCTCTTTTTTGACGTAAAATTTTCTCTGTTTAAAAAGAAGATTGGAGAGACAGAATATGGAATAGGCTGGCTTCCTTTAGGGGGTTATGTGAAAATTTCAGGAATGATTGACGAAAGCATGGACACCGAGGCCATGAAGCAAGAACCACAAGAATGGGAATTTCGTTCCAAACCAGCCTGGCAGCGTTTGATTATTATGCTTGGCGGGGTAACAGTGAACTTTGTCTTGGCGGTATTGATTTTTATTGGAATGGCCTTTTCTTATGGAGAGCAGTATATTCCCAACGAAAGCGTGAAGGATGGTTACCAAGTGACCGATCAAGAGATTGGTGAAAAATTAGGTATTCAAACAGGCGACAGAATTATAGCTGTAGACGGAAATTCTATAAAAACCTTTAGGGGTATTTTCCTAGAAATTGTCAATGGGAATACTATTACTATTGAAAGGGATGGTGCATTGCAGGACCTGGAGATTCCAGTAGATTTTATTGAAACTTTACTAGACAATCCAGATCGCATGCGTTTCTTGGCTATGCGTCAACCTTTTGTGGTGTCTGGTCACGATCCAGATCATGTGGTCAATCCGGAGGTAGATTTTCAGGCCATGGACCAGGTGCTTTCAATAAACGGAGAAACAGCCTATTACTTGGACCAAGCCAAAGATATTTTAGCGAAAAACAAGGGTCAAGAGGTGTCTGTATTAGTAGCGCGTGCCAATGGCTCACAAACGAGTTTAATGGCTCAGGTAAGTGATTCTGCCGCTTTAGGGGTGGCTTTGCAAAGCCTGACCATGCAGCAATTTGTAGACAAAGGCCTTATGGAAATAGAAACCAAGAGCTATTCACTCCTAGAATCTATTCCTGTGGGAATAGACAGGGGAGTCACTACACTGGGTTCTTATGTAAAGCAGCTCAAGAAAATATTTAATCCAGAGACTGGTGCCTACAAAGGGGTGGGTGGTTTTGCTGCTATTGGAGGTCTTTTTCCAG
>JAQWFV010000162.1 GCA_029238555.1 Flavobacteriaceae bacterium | reverse complement strand
TTTCTTAAATAGAAACCACAACCTGCGTTTTTCTTTACAAACAGGTTTTAGAAACCCAACCACCCAAGATTTATTTATAGGTCTAGACGCGGGTAGGGCTATTTTGGTGGGTTCTGCAGCAGACAACTTAGACCGTTACTCAAGAAATTTTGCTGTAAGTGGAACAGCTCAGAGCTTATACGGACAACCAGCTACAATTACACAAACAGGTAGGGCAGCCTATGAGAATTCCTATACGGCTAGTTCTGTTCAGGCATTAGCTGCTACAGGGAATCCTGGAGTTTTACAAGTGTCTAATCCTGATTTGGTTAAACCAGAGCAGGTGACTTCTATGGAAGTGGGCTACAGAGGTAAAATAGGTAATGTTACCTTAGATATGAGTGCGTATTACAACCAATATAGCGACTTTATATCTGGGGAGAATGTGATTGCCCCATTTTATGGAAAAGTGGGAGATAATGGTTTGTCTGTTGCAGCGATTGCTGCAGGAGATTATCAAGTTTACCAAGCGTATACCAACTCACCAGTAGATGTAAATTCTTTTGGTGGATCTGCTATGTTAACGGCTAAAGTCCTTAAGAAGTTTGACTTTACAGCGAACTACACCTATACTAAGCAGGACTTTGACAGGACCCTTTATCCAGACTTCAGAACCAACTTTAACACACCAGAGCACAAGGTAAAAGCAAGTTTTGGCTCTACAGAATTGGTAGACAATTTTGGATTTAATGTGGCTTGGAGATGGAGCGATGATTATTTCTGGGAAGCGACCTTTGGAGACGGAGAAGTACCTTCTTTCTCTACAGTAGATGCTCAAATAAACTATACCATTCCAAGTTTAAAGTCTACTTTAAAACTAGGTGCAGCTAATTTAGGCGGCTATGACTACTTTACTGCCTTTGGAACTGGACTTATAGGTTCTCAGTACTACCTTTCATTAACCATTAACAATTAATCGATCATGCAAAAGATATCTATACATATAAAGAAATATATTCCTTACGTATTAGGGGTGGCTCTATTGGTTTCTTGTGAGCAAGATGCTATTGAAGGACCAGAACCAGCGGCACCGTTACCTGCTCTAAGTGCAGGGAGTCTAAATTTAAGCAAATATGTTTCTCTTGGGAATTCGTTGACTGCAGGTTATACAGACGGCGCGCTTTTTAAGGCGTCTCAGCAAATGTCTATGCCATATTTATTGGCCCAAAAATTCGCTAAAGCAGGTGGAGGCACTTTCTCTCAACCAATGATGAACGACAACAATGGAGGTCTTTTATTGGCTGGAAATATGATTGCAGGCCCAAGATTATTTTTCAATGGAGCAGGTCCAGCCTCACTATTAACAGCCAATCCAGCAGCAACACCAACTACTGATATAGCGACTAATAATCCAAGTGGACCTTTCAACAATATGGGGGTTCCAGGCGCTAAAAGTTACCACTTATTGGCCCCCGGATACGGTAATATTGGTAATGTAGCCTTAGGTTTAGCCAATCCATATTTTGTAAGAATGGCTTCTTCTCCCAACTCATCTGTTTTAGCAGATGCCATGGCACAGGCGCCCACTTTCTTTTCTCTTTGGATAGGAAACAATGACGCTTTAGGTTACGCAACTACTGGAGGAGACGGAACCAACCCTCTAACGCCTATATCTGGCGCTCCTGGAGCTGGTTTTGATGGTACTTATGGTGCATTAATAGCTACTTTAACCGCTGGCGGTGCCAAAGGTGTTGTGGCTAACATTCCTTATGTTACAAGTATTCCCCATTTTACCACAGTACCTCACAACCCTATACCACTAGATGCTGCTACTGCAGGCGCTGTTAATGCTGCTTACGCCCCATACAATGGTGGTTTACAAGCGGCCTACCAGGCTTTACAGGGCACAGGTCTTTTAAGTGCTGAGGAAGTGGCAAAAAGAACCATTTCTTTTTCAGCTGGAGCTGGAAATGCAGTAGTGATTGTAGATGAGTCTCTGACAGATTTAGGAGCTATTAATCCAGCTTTTGCAGCCCTACCAAAATACAGACAGGCTACTGCAGAAGATTTACTAGTACTACCTGCTTCTGCGTTTATTGGAACTTTAGCGGTACCAGGAAACCCACTTACTGTAAATGGTGTAGCGGTTCCTTTAGCAGACAAATGGGTGTTAACTCCTCAGGAGCAAGCAGAAATTAAAACGGCTATTGACGGTTACAACAATATCATAAAAGCAGCAGCTACAGCTGCTGGTTTAGCTCATTTTGATGCCAATGCTTATATGAAACAATTGGCTTCAGGAGGGATTACTGACGGGAAATTCACAGTGACGTCAAATCTTGTTACTGGTGGTGTATTTTCATTAGATGGGGTTCATCCTAACCCAAGAGGTTATGCGTTATTGAGTAACCTAATGATGAAAACTTTAGATGCTACATTTGGATCTAATTTTGAAGCTTCAGGAAATCTATTAGATATAGGAGATTATCCTACGAATTTTAGCCCTGCAATGCAGTAAAAAATCGCTTCATAAAAATATAAATCCCGCTATTTTCTTTCACCTGAAAATAGTGGGATTTTGCTTTTAAAAAAAAGTAGTATTTGCCGTTTTTAATTCCCAGAGAAAGGCTTATATTTGCACCCTAAAATCAGAACAAATAGTGTACTGATTTTAAACAAAGTATGTAAATCTTTATAAACAATAAAACAATGGCTCAAGGTAACGCTAAAGTTTCACAAATTATTGGCCCTGTAGTAGATGTAGAATTTAACGCAGGAACTGCACTTCCTAAAATTTACGACTCCTTAGAAATTAAAAAGGCAGACGGCACTATTTTAGTATTAGAAGTTCAATCTCATGTGGGAGAGAATACAGTTCGCACGATCTCTATGGATTCTACGGATGGTTTAAGTAGAGGGACTGAGGTTTCAGCTACAGGTAGCGCTATTCAAATGCCAGTTGGTGAAGATGTCTATGGACGTCTTTTTAATGTGATTGGAGACGCTATTGACGGACTGGGTAATTTACCTAAAGCTGGAAAAGACGGTTTACCTATACACAGACAAGCTCCTAAATTTGAGGACTTATCTACTGCTACTGAAGTATTGTTTACAGGAATAAAAGTAATTGACCTCATTGAGCCTTATGCAAAAGGGGGCAAAATTGGATTATTCGGTGGAGCCGGTGTAGGTAAAACGGTATTGATCCAAGAGTTAATTAATAATATTGCCAAAGGACACGGTGGTTTATCTGTGTTTGCAGGCGTAGGAGAACGTACAAGAGAAGGAAACGATTTGTTAAGAGAGATGTTAGAATCTGGAATTATCAAGTACGGAGATGACTTCTTACACTCTATGGAAGAAGGCGGTTGGGACCTAACAAAGGTAGATAAGTCTGCTATGAAAGAGTCCAAAGCTACTTTTGTTTTTGGACAAATGAATGAGCCTCCTGGAGCGCGTGCTCGTGTGGCCTTATCTGGTTTGACTATTGCGGAATACTTCCGAGATGGATCAGGAGAAGGTCAAGGGAAAGATGTATTATTTTTCGTAGACAACATTTTCCGTTTCACTCAAGCAGGATCTGAGGTGTCTGCCTTATTGGGTCGTATGCCGTCTGCAGTTGGGTATCAGCCAACACTAGCTACAGAAATGGGTGCTATGCAAGAGCGTATTACTTCTACTAAAAGAGGTTCTATTACTTCTGTACAAGCCGTTTATGTACCTGCAGATGATTTAACGGATCCAGCACCAGCAACAACCTTTGCTCACTTAGATGCAACTACAGTATTGTCTCGTAAGATTGCAGAATTAGGTATTTATCCAGCAGTAGATCCATTGGATTCTACTTCTAGAATTTTGACCCCTGAAATCTTAGGTAAAGATCATTACGCTTGTGCTCAAAGAGTAAAA
>JAQWFV010000160.1 GCA_029238555.1 Flavobacteriaceae bacterium | reverse complement strand
CTGCTTTAAAATATGTAGTAATATTGCACCCTCCTTTCACTGAAAGGTTCGCAGTAATGCGGGTCCTATAGCTCAGTTGGTTAGAGCACCTGACTCATAATCAGGTGGTCCCTGGTTCGAGCCCAGGTGGGACCACCAACAAAAACCCCTAATACCTTATAAAACAAGGGTTTAGGGGTTTATTTTTTCCCAAAAAGTGGGGGTGAGTTCCAAGATGAGTTCCAAATCAAAGTAAAAAGAGTTCTAAATCATAAAAACAAAGGATTTATATATTTATAAAAACATCACTATGAATTTTATAAAAAACAAATTATATAATAGACGTCAATTACACGACCAGTATGGTGGAAATAGACAAAATGGAATTAGTAATTGTAAGGGTCATCCGATCATATTTATTTTTACAGGTAGTTCAGGTGAACAATATGGTTATGAAGACGGATGGGATAGTGAAGGATATTTTAGATATACGGGTGAAGGACAAATTGGGGACATGACCTTTGACAGAGGAAATAGATCTCTTTTGGAACACAAGGAAAACAATAAGAAAGTTCTTTTATTCGAAAAAACCAATCAAAGTGGACTCTGGAAATTTATTGACGAACTTAAGTTAGAAGGTTATGAGTACTTTATTTCCAAAGATAGAGAGGGGACTAATCGTAATAGTATAAAATTTAGATTTATATCAATCACTAATAATCAAACTATAATTAATGAAAGTGATATTACCCCCACGGAATTTAATTCATCAAAACCAAATAGAACAGAAAGAAAAGGACTTGTTACATCCAGAGTGGGTCAAGGGATATATAGACAAAAAATAATAGAAAAGTGGGGAGGAAAATGTCCTATTACAAAAAGTTCGATTTTGACCATTTTAATTTCATCACATATTGTTCCTTGGTCAAAATCAAATGATAAAGAAAGATTGGATGTTGAAAATGGAATTTTATTATCACCTCTTTACGATTCTTTGTTTGATAGACATTTGATCTCTTTTAGTGATCAAGGAAAGATTTTGATATCAAACAAACTTGATAATGACGATATACAAAATCTAAACATAAAAAGTGATTCCAAAATACCCATAACAGAAGGTATGAAAGTTTATCTAAAAAGACATCGAGAAATATTCTATGAAGAAAGTTAAAGTAGTATGTGGTGTTGTTTACAACAATAAAAATGAAATCCTAATCACCCAAAGGGGAGATCAAAAAAATTATAAGAAATGGGAATTCCCAGGTGGAAAAGTTAAACCAAATGAGGAACTAAATAAGTCAATTAAAAGAGAACTAAAAGAGGAACTTAATGTTGTGGTTTACCCAATCAAAGTTATTTATTCAAATACTTACAAGAAATACGACTTAATATTTATTGAGTGTTTATATGAAACCGGAACAATTGAATTAAACGAACACCTTGACTACAACTGGACAAAGATTAAAGATTTAGGTAATTACAATTTTTTAGAAGGAGACAAAGAGTTTATAAATCATCTCCTTACAAGACCTCATTGAGTTCCAAATTTACTTAGTTATGGAACTCACAGAGTTCCACGATAAATTATAAAATATTGATAATCAGTTATTTAATTAATTGGTTTAAGTCCAGGTGGGACCACCAGCAAATTAAAGGCATTAGAAGAAATATCTTCTTTTGCCTTTTGTTTTTTATCCACAATTTTGTCCCTATTTTTTTTCCTAAATCTTAATAGTGCCTTTTTTGAATATCTCTTTGAATTATCTTTGAAGCTAATAAAATCAATGGACACGAGAGTTTTAAAGGGTTATTTGTCTGCAACCCTTAATCCCTGCTATTGCATAAACCCAGCATTATGAATATAGGCCTATTAGAATAGTTTTAAAATTAACTTCCTTTAACAAATGTTTTTGAAGATTCAATAATTTTTTGAAGCTCAATAAAGAAGGAACTTCGTAAAATCTACAAAAAGAAGAAGGGAGAGGAATGGGTGAAGTGGGTTAAGCAAAAATTCTTTGGTATCTTTAAAAGGTAAAACCTTAAACCTTTTCTTATGTTATTTAGATTAATAACCCTGTTGTTGTGTTGCAGCAGTATGGCTTTTGGCCAAGACTATTTTTATAAAAAATACAATCCTTTTAATCAGGAAGTGTCTTCTCCAGCGTCTTTTTTAGGATACGACATTGGTAGCCAACACACGCGACATGACCTTATTGTGAGTTATCTGGAGCAGTTGGCCGCTACCTCTAACCGCGCACAAATCATGCCTTATGGAAAAACACATGAAGGGAGAAAACTGGCTTTTTTAGTGGTGAGTAGTCCTGAAAACCTCTCTAGATTGTCGGAGATTAAAGAAGCGCATTTGGCGTCTATTAAAAGCGGTGTAGCCCCTAAAGGAAGCGCTCTGCCACTGATTATTAACCTAGCCTATAATGTGCACGGAAACGAGCCTTCCAGTTCAGAGGCGGCTCTTTTGGCGGCCTATACTTTTGTAGCATCTAAAAACCCAGACATTGAAAAATATTTAGAAAACGCGGTGATTTTTATTGACCCTACAATCAATCCAGACGGGAGAGATAGACATACACAGTGGGCCAACACTTATAAAGGGAGTCCTTTGGTAGCAGACCCTCAGGATGCAGAGCACAATGAGTACTGGCCCGGAGGTAGAACCAACCATTACTGGTTTGACCTTAATAGAGATTGGTTATTAACCGTAAATCCTGAAAGCCAAGGAAAGGTAGCCTGGTCGCATGAATGGTACCCAAATGTGGTGACTGATTTTCACGAAATGGGCAGCCAAAGCACTTATTTTTTTGAGCCTATGAAGCCCAACGCTTCTTCTAAGCCTATTATGCCTAAAGAAAATTACACCACCTTAAACGATCTTTTTGGGGGGTATTTTTCTAAAGCCCTAGACAGTATAGGGTCTCTTTATTTTACCAAAGAAGCTTTTGACGGCACTTATCCTGGCTATGGGTCTTCTTATCCAGACCTTCAAGGCGCTTTGGCATTGTTGTTTGAACAAGCCAGTTCTAGGGGTTTAAAACAAACCACCGCCTTTGGTGAAATTACCTTTCCTTTTACAATAAGAAACCAATATGTTTCTAGCATCACCACGGTGAAAGCAGCTGTAGAAAATGCAGCTACACTTCAGGCGTATCAGCGGGATTTCTTTAAGAGTGCATTCACTAACGCGGCTGCGGAAAAGATTAAAGGCTACTCTTTTAAAGAAACGGATAAAAACTTGGCTAAGGCTTTTATTGGAAAACTAAACACCCATAAGGTGTCCGTGTATCAGACGGCAATAGATGAATACGTAGTCCCCACTTCTCAAGCGCAGTACCGAATGGTACAGAGTTTTTTTGAGACCTATAATAAATACAGGGATTCTGTTTATTATGACGCAAGTGCTTGGTCTGTGGCTAATTTTTTTAATATCTCTTATAAGCCCATTAGCAAGCTACCTAAATTAGACCAATTAATTATTGCCAAAGACCTTGTGACTGCGAGGCCTTTTAAGGCTGCTGACTACGCTTATGCTATTGAAGCTAGAGATTATAATATACCCGCAGCTATAGCACATTTACAAAAAAATGGAGTGGTACTTTCTGCGGCCTTTAAGCCTTTTAAAGTGGCTACTTTTGACGGCGCAAAGTCTTTTTCATATGGATCTTTAATGGTGCCCGTGGCCCTACAAAAGATTTCTAAGGACAGTTTAGCCAGTCTTATGGCAGATTTACCAAGTAAATTAGGGGTTTCGGTGTCTGCGGTGCAGTCTGGCTTAAGCCTTTCAGGAGTAGATTTAGGGAGCAGAAATGTGCGTCCATTAATGGCGCCAAAGGCTGCAATGATTATTGGAAACGGCACTTCTTCTTATGAAGCAGGAGAGATTTGGCACTTGTTAGATACCCGTGTGGGAATACCCATTAGTAAATTACCTATCAGAAACTTAGACCGTGTTTCACTAGATGCTTACAACACTTTAGTGATGGTTTCTGGAAGGTATTCGCTATCTGAAAAATTCAGTAAGGCTTTATCTGACTGGGTCTCTAAAGGGAATACTTTAATCACTATTGGTACTGGTTCTTCGTGGGCAGTGAACACTAAATTTGTAAAAGAAAAACTGATTAAAGTAGTGCCTGATTCCACAACGCTAACAAGTAGAAAACCTTATGTAGACGCTGGAGAAAATATTGGAAGAGAAGCTTTAGGTGGGGTGTTTTTAAAAGGTGATATGGATTTGTCCCACCCCTTAGGATTTGGTTACGATCAATCTAGAGTCGCTTTGTATAAAAACAACGAGGTCTGGTTGGCTCCTTCCAAAAGCGCCTACGGTACAGTGATAGATTACGCTGAAAAACCGCATTTAGACGGTTATATTTCAGAAAAAAACCAAAGAGAATTTCTGCCTAAAAGCGCTTCTTTAATTGTAAGTCCAAAAGGAATGGGCCGTGTAATCATGTTTGCAGATAACCCAAATTTTAGGGGCATTCATTACGGGATGAATAGATTATTTTTAAATGCTATTTTCTTAGGGAATCATATTGAGGTACCATCAGAATAAAGGCCTTATAATTTTATAGAAAGACAGGAACAAGGGTCTTTTTATTTATAAAAAAAAACCCCAGCCAATGCTGGGGGTTTTTGTTTTAAACAAACACCAATGACATTAGTGTTTTGTAGTAGAGAAGTGTGTTTTTATAAGCCTGGAATACTCCAGCCTTCTCTGTAAGGTTTTGTAACAAATTGATTTGCATCTTCGAAGTTGGTGATACGCATATTTTCTCCGTCCCAACGCAGTTTCTTTCTGCCGTAGAATTCCATATTACCTGCTTCATTTTCTTTTCTAAGCATATGGCTTCTGATGGCTATATTGCCCATTAGTACAGTCTCAGTAAATGGTCCTGCGTAATCAAAAGAGGAGGTGAGCGCCAAGTGTTTATCTGAATTAAAACCTGCCTTACAGGCTTCTGTCCAAGCGGCGTTATGAAGTGCGTCTAAGTTTCCTTGCACACTGGTGTCAAACGGCTGAGGCTCCATGCCTTTTTTAAATAAAACAGGATTGTTTCCGTAGTCTGTACAGGTAATAATACCTTCAGAGCCCATCATCATAACACCACTACTTGAAGCGGAGTAGTAATCACTAATTTCATCTGGAATGGCTGGTGTAATTCCGCCATCTGTCCATTCTAATTCAACCCCTGATTGTCCTGCAATTTTGCTTGGGAAATCTATGGTTACTTTTGAGGCAACCGGACAACCGTCTGGAACGTAATCTGGTGTCCACATCCTGGAGTAAATATTAGCCACACTACATTGTACCCCTGTAGGATACCCTAGATTTAATACTTTATAAGGAACATCTAGCAAATGGCATCCCATGTCTCCAAGGGCACCAGTTCCGTACTCCCAATACCCCCTCCAATCAAATGGGTGTAATCCTGGGGTATAATCTTTGTTAGATGCAGGACCAAGCCATAGGTCCCAATCCAAGCCCTGTGGTTTTTTAGATGGGTTTGCCTCTGGCGCCCCTTTTCCTTGAGGCCATACAGGCCTATTGGTCCATATAAATACTTTTTTAACGTCTCCAATAGCGTTTCCGTCTATCCATTCTTTAATTTTTACCACCCCTAAAGAGGAACCTCCTTGGTTTCCCATTTGAGTAACCACCTGTTGTTTTCTGGCCAAATGGGTTAAGTGCCTCGCTTCTGCAATGGTATGGGTCAGTGGTTTTTGAACATACACATGTAAGTTGCGCATCATGGCCTCATGGGCTATGATAGCGTGGGTATGGTCTGGAGTAGAAATGGTCACCGCGTCTAGGTCTTTTTGTTGGTCTAGCATTTTTCTAAAATCATGGAAAAAAGCCGCTCCTTCGTGTCTTTCTATAGCGTTTTTAGCCATAGCTGGATCTACATCACAGAGCGCTGCAACCCTGTTTTTACCCCCGTTATATGCATTGTTTATATCTGAACCTCCTTTTCCTCCAGCTCCAATAGCACCTACGACAAGCTGGTCACTAGGCGCTGTAAAACCAGTGCCTCCTATAACATGTCTGGGCACAATATAAAAACCAGTGCCTATTAAGGCACTTTTTTTAATAAAATCTCTTCTGTTGTTTTTTGTTTTCATGAATCTGAACAGTGTTTGGTTGTTATTATAAGGGTTCAAGGTAAAAAATGATGTTTTTCCCGAAAGCCAATTATTTTTTGGAGCCATTAAATTAATGAAAAAAAGGCTTCCTTGTGTTTTTGTCTCTTTATAATGACAATTCTATTCCTATATATAGGTGTCTCGTTGGTGCAGCTTCGTAAAACCTTCCTCCAAAAGCATTGATTCTAATGTTGTCAAAATAAAGGCTATTTGTCAGGTTGTTTATACCAGCAAAAAGTTTGAGAGCACCATTTTTTAATGGCAGTTGTTTTACGCCAGAAACATTTAATAAGCGATACGGAGCTATCCTTACACTGTTATTATTGTTGGCCATTAAGGCCCCTACATGCTGATATTCTAGTCTTATTTGCCCTTGGGCAGGTAGTTTAAGTTGTATTTGTGAGTTAAAATGGTGGCTTGGAATTCCAGGAATTTTATTTCCTGACAAACTAGCGTCTTCGCTGTTGGTACTAAAAGTATAATCAGCAAAAGTAAATGCATTGGTCCATTCCAGTATATTTCCTGTGAATGAGGCCATTGCCTCAACACCCCTTCTTTGTGTTGCACCAATATTTTTAAAAAATTGCCTCTGTGGAAATTCAGGCAACTCAAAAGGCAAAATTTCTCCATCTGAATCACTTAAAAAACCACTGACTTCCCAATTTATTTTATAGCCGTTATTTATGAAGTGTTTGCCTCTGTAGGTTAGTTCTATATTGTGAGATTTTACGGGGTTTAGACTTTCGTTAAAACCTAGGCTTCCGTCTGGTGAATTGCTCATCTCACTAAGGGTAGGCGTTTCAAAACTTTGTGCATAAGAGAGGCTAACATATTGAAAACCACCCAATTTCCTGCCTAATGCAGCAGTAGGACTTAAGGCGGAGAAATTTCTTTTCTGGCTCGCATCTATTGCTATATGGATGAGGTCTCCCCTCAAAGCAGCGCTTACATCCCATTTTTGAAAGGGAAATTTACCAGTTATAAATGCATGGCTGTTAGAGAAAACTTCGTTTTGTTGCGCTACCAAAGCACCAATAACACCCTTTTCATTTTGAAACCTACTCCTCAGGTCGCTTTGCAAAGCGTGGCCTATGCCTACAATAAATTGTTCGTTTTTTAAGCCTTTAAAAATGGCTTTTGTGCCAAGGCCGTAATAACTTCTCTTAAAAGCAGAGACCCCTCCGTTTAAAAAGGGCAAAAGACCTTGAAAGTTTCTTTGAGCAAAAAAGGTATAGGAGTTAATGTTTAAAGATTTTTTATTGGAAGCGCTAGTTTCTGCTAGTTTAAGACCATATTCATGGCTTAATCCAACTTTTAAATGATTTATTTTTTCGTTGGTTTGGTAAAGAATATTAGCCTCTCTGGCATTTTTTCTGTTGCTTTTTACTTGCTCCAGGCTTAAACTGCCAGGATCATTTGCATAGGGACTATCAGTATAATTAAACTGTCCTTTAATAGATTGATTTTTTGCGAGTTTGTAGGTAAAAGTTGTGTTTAATTGACTTTGTTTAAAACCGCTTAAAATTCTATACCCCTTTGAAACTGTATGGTTAAAATGCCAGAGAGAGTTAAATTTTTTTTCCCCTAAAGCAACCGTCAATTGTGAAGAAGCCAATCCAAATGCACCGCCCATAGCCCTAAATTTTAATTTATTTGGCCCCAAGTCTTCTAGGGTGTGCATTAATATTACTCCGCCTGCAGCATTTCCATATAAAGCGCTACTTGGACCCCTTAGAATTTCAATATTAGATAAAATACTAATTGGTATATTATCTAATTGACCCTGTCCATCAGGTGTAGTTTCAGGAATACCGTCTATATTCAAAAACACGCCCCTTATACCAAAAGCGGCCCTTGCTCCAAACCCTCTTATGGAGATTCGCAAGTCTTGGTTGTAGTTGTATTGGTTTTGGGCAAATAAACCTGGCACCTGACCCAGATATTCTTTTAGCGATAATTGTGGGGTGGTTTCATGAATTTTTTTGGCATTCACAAAACTAGCGGCAGTTGGCGCTTCTAATAAGTTTGTTGTAATTACAGAAGCAGTAAGGACCACTTCATTTAATACAGTGGTGTCTTTGACTTTTTCGCTACTGTCTTGACTGTAAACAAAACTATTAAATGAAAATGCAAAAAGGAGTAGAAATAGAAAGTGGGTTTTAGAGGCCATTTATAGCAATAATTATCTTTTGCACTAAGGTATTGATAATTCAAAGTATTGGCCATTAGGAGAAGGGCTTTATTTTTCTAAACGCACTTTAACCTGAGGTATTTTTAAACTGTATGTGCGTATGCGTTTATCTTCTGGAGATTTTTCACTGGCAATGGGTGCGGCACCCCCTCCTATCACATAAGAAAGTTTAAGGTTTAGCGATTCTATCAGGTTATTTTTTATTTTTTCATTATGAGATTTGGTTAGGCTTTCGTTGTAGATAAGGGATAGTATTTGTGCAGATTCCAAGGCGGTATTTACAATAAGTGTTTTTAAAATTAAGTATTCAGTAGGCTCTAAAAAAGCCTCTTTTTTGTTAAAACTTATCTTGTGTTCAAAAACAAATAGGGTCTTTTTTTTCTTTTTTCTTTTCTTTAGAATCAACCAAAGTACTATTATGAGAACTCCAAAAAGCACACTAAAGACGGCGTACAAAGTCCTGTTTTTTTGCTGTACAAAAAGCGAACTATTTTCTGATTTTTGCTGTACAAATAAGTTTTCCGTAACTTTAGTTAACAGCAGGTTTTTATCCGTTTTTTGGTAATAAATATACGCATTCTTGTATTTGTAAATGGGAAGATTTAAGTCCATTTCTACATCAAAGTACAGGGGGTTTTCTGTGTAATAAGAAGTTTTGTTGTTAATTAAATCAATTTTAATAAGGCTCCGTTGTTCACTGAACAGCTCATGAGCACCTTCTGGCCCAGTGTCAATCCTCATATATTGGTCCATTTCTTCAATAATACTTTGCCCTAAATAGGACCAGATTTTTAGCTTAAAATCATAGGCCCAAACCGAATTTTGATACAATGCCTTAAGGCGGTTTATGCCACTTAGGTGATAGCCACCCAAAATAAATAAATTGTTTTTATTTAAAAAATGAATTTGAGAATGAGTGCTTTTTGGAACTTCAAGACCTTTGGTACCAATAACTTCCCAGCCTTTTGAAATGGGATCTAAATAAGTAAGCGCGTTTGAGGTGGTCCAATAACCGTAGCCACCATACTTATAGATGGTGTCATTTCTATGAAATAAACTACTGTCGGATTGCCAGTGGCGAATGTCTGAACGGTCTCTTCTAACCAGGCTGTCTTTTTCAATAGCATATACTTTTCCACCATCTTTTTCTGAGAGTAATAGTGTATTGTTTAGCCAAATAGGACGGTATTCAATAAAAGTGAAATTAGTGGGCAATTTTAGTGCTTTCTTGCTTTTAATCTCAAAAACCGCTACATCTATAGTAGTTAGGCTATCCCCCGAAAACTGCAATAACAATCCCCTTCCCCTGTCAAGCGTAGTTAATTCTTGGTCGGAAAGTTTAAACTCAATTTCTTGACCAAATAAAACGTTACTGCTTAAGGCAATTAAAAGAAGAAGTTTTTTTAACATGCGGTAGATTTGGGGTCTAACTTTAGAGCGTTAAATGGTCTTAATTAGGATAAAATTAAATATACAATAATATAAATTGCAATTGGAGCCAAAATAATAAAACTACTTTAAAAACAACACTACAGCCCCTATGGAAGTAAGTATTAATATCATTTTTCTGAAAAAAGCATCAGAAATTTTATGCACAAAAAGTACGCCAGTGAGCAAGCCCAACACTGTGCCAGGAAGTAGTATTAGAAAAATTTTCAAACTTTCAGGGGTGATGGTTTTCCAAACAAAAACGTGGAAAGGGAGTTTAAACAGGTTTATGAAGAAGAATAGCCATGCCGCAGTGCCTATAAAGTGATTTTTAGGAAGGCGCATGGCTAGAAAATAAATATTAGAAAAAGCCCCAGCTAAATTACCTATCATGGTCGTAATTCCAGCCATAATTCCCATGAAACCGCCAAAGCTCCAATGGGTAGGGATGGTTTTTATTTTCTTTTTTTCCCACCATATAAGCATGCCCAAAGTAGCCAGTATGGTTACCGCCATACCCATTTGAAAGGATTTTTCAGGAAGGTCTTTGCCAATAAATACGCCAATGACCACACCCAGCATCATCCAGGGGAGAAAGGCCCTTAAATAGTGCCATTGGGTGTGCCTGTGATAGTAAGTGATGGCAAAAATATCTCCTACAATAAGCAGCGGCATGAGCATTCCCGTAGAAGACTTCCCTCCAAAAGCCAACGCCATTAAGGTGACAATTAACACCGCTATTCCCTTTACACCCGCCTTAGAGATCCCTAAAATAAAAGCAGCTAAAAAGGCAAAAACAAATGACTCCAAGGAAAGCAATCCATTTAGATAAGCGTTCATAAAACGAAGGTACAACTTGTTTTTAAGCCCTTTGAGGATCAAAATGTGTTAAGTATAACAAAAAATAATACCTTTATGACTTACCAGCACCAACCAAACCATAAAACCAACCAAAAAATGAATTTATCTGCTTTAGATTACAGCATTATTGCTGGCTTTTTTTCAATTGTACTCATCATAGGAATTGTTGTGTCTAAAAAATCCGGTCAGAGTAGTGCGGAGTATTTTCTTTCAGGGAGAAGCATGCCCTGGTGGCTTCTAGGATTCTCTATGGTAGCAACTACCTTTTCTACCGACACACCCAATCTAGTTACAGACATTGTAAGAACCAATGGGGTCTCTGGAAACTGGGTTTGGTGGGCTTTTTTGCTCACGGGATTGCTCACCGTTTTTGTTTATGCAAAACTATGGCGTCGTTCAAATGTAGCGACTGATATGGAATTTTACGAATTGAGATACGGTGGGAAGCCAGCACACTTTTTAAGGTGGTTTAGGGCTTTTTATTTGGGTGTTTTGTTTAATGTCATGGCCATGTCTGCAGTAACTTTAGCCGCCATTAAAATAGGCCAGGTAATGCTGGGTTTAGACCCTGTTTTTACTGTTGTTGTTGCAGGAAGTATAACGGTTTTATTTAGCGCTGTTGGTGGCTTTAGAGGTGTAATTTATACAGATTTTGTCTTGTTTTTTGTAGCCATAGCAGGCGCGGTAGGTGCCGCTTATTATTTGGTCAATATTCCAGAAGTAGGTGGTTTACAAGCCCTTTTGGCCCATGAAAATGTGTCGGACAAATTATCTATACTTCCTGATTTTTCAGACACAGAAGCTTTAATAGGTATTTTAATCATTCCCTTAGCCGTGCAATGGTGGTCTGCCTGGTACCCTGGCGCCGAACCCGGTGGAGGGGGTTATATAGCCCAGAGAATGCTGGCTGCTAAAAATGAAAACCACGCCATAGGCGCTACTTTTTTCTTTAATATTATGCACTATGCGTTGCGTCCTTGGCCATGGATTTTGGTGGCTTTGGCCTCAATGGTGGTGTATCCTGATTTGTTGTCTATTCAATCCGCTTTTCCCAATGTATCTCCAGATAAATTAGGAAATGATTTGGCCTATTCTGCCATGTTAACCAAGTTACCCAGCGGTTTACTTGGACTTGTCTTGGCTTCTTTAGGAGCTGCTTATATGTCTACAATTTCTACCCATTTAAATTGGGGTTCCTCCTATATTGTTAACGATGTGTATAAATTAGAAATCCAGCCCAATGCCACTGAAAAGCAATTGGTAATGGTAGGCAGAATAGCCACAGTTTTACTCATGATTGCCAGTGGCTTTTTAGCCCTTACCCTAACAAATGCCCTTCAGTTGTTCGACATTATTTTAATGTTC
Organism: Flavobacteriaceae bacterium; assembly: GCA_029238555.1. The sequence continues at coordinate 37,838 of JAQWFV010000160.1, read as the reverse complement.
GGTGCAGGAACAGGACTCATTTTTATTCTTCGCTGGTTTTGGTGGCGTATTAATGCGTGGAGTGAAATTTCAGCCATGATCGTTTCAGGCCTATTGTCCATACTCTTTAATTTCGGATCCCTAGGAACCACTTTTTTTGGCGGAGATGGTTTAGAGGGTATTTTCCCTTCCTGGGCCAAGTTCCCCCTGGTGGTACTTCTGACCTCTATTGTTTGGATTGCGGTCACTTTCCTCACTTCACCCGAAAAGGAAGAAACCCTGGACAGATTTTACAAGCAAACACAGCCAGGAGGTCCTGGCTGGAAAGTACAACAAGATAAAGCCATTGCTGAAGGCCAGATAAAATTTCAAGAATGGTCGGTTCCTTCCGGAATTTTAGCCATGATTTTAGGGGCTATTCTGGTTTATGGCTGCATGTTTGCCACGGGTAATTGGATTTATGGCAACTACACTTTGGCCTCTGGCTTAACGCTTGTAGTGATTGTTTCAGGAGTTTTATTGTTTAAAGTCTGGAAAACACTAAAAAAATCTATTTTATGATCTTTAATAAAAGGGTGCCTTCGGTAGATATTTTTAGGGGAGCCACTCTTTTACTCATGATTTTAGTCAATACTCCAGGGACATGGTCTGCGGTATACACCCCGTTTTTACACGCCTCTTGGCACGGTTATACCCTCACGGATTTGGTTTTTCCCTTCTTTATATTTATTGTTGGCGTGTCTATATCGCTCTCTTATAAAGACAAGAAATTAAATGGGCCTGTCTTCTTTAAATTGATCAAAAGGAGTTTAAAACTCATTGGATTGGGCCTGTTTTTAGGCGCTTTTACAATAAGTTTTCCATTTATAAAGGCGGTTGAAAACATTCGTTTTCCTGGTGTATTACAACGTATTGGCCTTGTTTTTTTCTTTGCGAGTATTATATATCTCTGGGGGAGTAAAAGAAGTACCGCCTTGATTATTGGAATTATTTTACTGGCATATTGGCTTTGGATGGGCTTCTTGCCTTTAGATGGAGTGGCTCCTACCTATGAAAGAGCAGCCAACAATTGGGCAAATTTCATAGATTTTAAAGTCTTGGGCAGTCATATGTGGAAACCAGACTATGATCCAGAAGGTATACTAAGCACTTTGCCAGCTATTGCAACGGCATTGCTCGGAACACTTGCTGGAGATGTTTTACGGTCTAACACCTACCAAAAAGTTTCCCTTTTACTCATTTCTGGGCTTGTTTTGCTTGGTCTAGGACATTTACTAGACTTGAGTTTCCCCATTAATAAAGCCCTTTGGAGCAGCTCCTTTGTGATGGTTACTGCCGGTTGGGCCAACCTGGTGTTAGGGATTTTATTTTACCTGCGAGAAGTGAAAAAATTTAGATTTGGAGAGGTGTTTTCCAAAGTAGGAGCAAATGGAATTGCCATTTATTTTACGGCTAGTTTTATCACTAAATTATTTTATTTAATTCCTGTCAATGGGAGTAGTATTCACGGATTTTTATTTGAAAACATATACCTAAACAAAGGCCTAGCCCCCGAATTGTCTTCCTTGCTCTACGCGCTAACAGTATGTTTTTTTTTACTTGCTTATGGCTTCCTTTATGCATAAAAAGAAAATTTTCTTCAAGGTTTAATTTTGTGGTTATGTGAGAAATGCTTTATTTTAGATTAAAAGAGTATTTAAATGAGCAGCACGTATAAGGAAGTTTTCACAGGTAGCGCTATGGCGGTATTATTACTCAAAGGGGTTTTTGGAGACCACGGCATTCCTTTTGTGGAGAAAAACGAGCAGGCCTCTGGCGTTTTAGCGGGTTTTGCTGGCGGAACAGAATCTACTATTAAAATGGCAGTTCCTCAGGAATTTGAAGGAGCAGCACTGCGACTTATCGCAGATTTTAGTGCGCAATTAGAAAGCGCTTAGTCAATTCAGGGACGTCCTAAAGCGTTAAAAAAAAGCCTGTTAAAGGCCTTCATTTTATTTTCCCAGCTCCAACAAGCGTTTTACATATTTTCCAATCACGTCAAACTCTAAGTTTACAACGGTACCTACTTGGTATTGTTGAAAACAAGTGTGCGCATAGGTGTAAGGTATAATGGCTACAGAAAAGCTGTTTTTTTCAGAGTTTATAACGGTTAGACTAGTGCCATCTATGGTAATAGATCCTTTTTCTATGGTCACATTGTTTTTGCCTGGATCGTAGGTAAAAGTAAAGACCCAACTCCCATCTTCTTCTTTGAGCGCGGAACAAACCCCCGTCTGATCTACATGACCTTGAACAATATGTCCGTCCAATCTACTGCCTAATATCATGGCGCGTTCAAGGTTAATGAGTTGGCCTACTCTAAAGTGGTTTAGGGATGTTTTCTCTAATGTTTCTGCAATAGCCGTCACGGTGTATTGTAGGGGTGATTTTTTCACAACGGTCAAACACACCCCATTGTGCGCCACACTCTGATCAATTTTTAACGCATCTGCTAAGGGGGTTTCAATACTTAGGTGCATATTACTCCCTTCTGCTTCTATTCCAACTACTTTTCCTAAAGTTTCAATAATTCCAGTAAACATGGTTCGTTTTTATTGTCTAATTTTACCCTGTAAATTTACTTATAAAGCCAGATATAGCATGCAGGATAATGCAAAAATAAAAGTTGGAATTTCAATAGGAGATTTAAATGGAATAGGCTGCGAAGTTATTTTAAAAACTTTCGAAGATCCTAGAACATTAGAATTGTGCACCCCTGTAGTATTTGCATCTAGTAAAACCTTAGCGCAGCAACAGCAACAGCTTGGCACTCAGCTTGCTTACCAGGGAGTGGCTAGTGCTTCAGAGGCTATAGAAGGCAAATTTAACGTGGTGAATATTTGGAAAGAGATTCCAGAGGTAGTTTTTGGTAAAGAGACTAAAATAGGAGGAGAATACGCCTTAAAATCTCTTGAGGCCGCCACTAAAGCACTCAAGGAGGGCGCCATAGATGTTCTAGTAACCGCACCAATTAATAAGAGCAATATTCAAAGTGAGGCCTTTAGTTTTCCGGGCCACACAGATTATCTGGCCAAAGAGCTTGGCGGAGAAAGCCTTATGTTTATGGTATCTGATTCTTTAAGAATTGGATTGTTAACAGATCACGTAGCCGTGAGCGAGGTGTCTAATCACATTACCCCAGAGCTCATAAAATCTAAAGTAAAAACCATACTGCACGCCTTACAGCAGGACTTTGGCATTAGAAAACCCAAAGTAGCCTTGTTGGGTATAAACCCTCATAACGGAGATCAAGGGGTGATAGGAAAGGAAGACCAAAATGTGCTTATCCCCACCATTGCTGAAATTTCTAATGAAGGATCTTTGGTTTTTGGCCCCTACGCGGCCGATAGCTTTTTTGGCACCAAAAATTACACCCAATTCGACGCCATACTCGCCGCCTATCACGACCAAGGACTTATTCCTTTCAAGACCCTTTCTTTTGGTAATGGGGTGAATTTTACGGCAGGATTATCAAAAGTGAGAACCTCTCCAGACCATGGAACGGCTTACGATATAGCAGGGAAAGGTTTAGCAGACCACAGTTCATTTTCAGCAGCGGTATTTGCAGCCATAAAGATTTTTAAGCACAGGAGTATGTATAAAACCCTCACTGATAATCCTTTGAAAAAAGCAAAAATAGTAGAGAAGAGAAGCCCCAAGAAAAGCCAATACAAACCACCGACGCAAAAATAATTTTTAATTTCCTTAACGCTTGGTTGTTAGTATAATAATAGTATCTTTGCACCCGCCTTTTGGCTTACTAGAGAGGTGCGTATAATCTAATTTAAAATGAAAAATAGGGAGTATTACATTCCATTTTCAGGACTTAAAGAAGGAAAGCACCAGTTCGAATTTGCCATAGACAACACGTTCTTTAACGCATATGATTTTAATGATTTTAATACCGCTGAACTCAATATTCACGTGACATTAAAGAAGTTAAGCACCATGATGGAGTTGGCATTTGAGGCCAGTGGAAGTGTACACGTAAACTGTGACACAACCAATGAGCCTTTCGATCTTCCACTTAAAGCTACATTAGATTTAGTAGTGAAGTTTGGAGATTCTTTTGACAATGAAAATGAAGCGCTTTTAGTGCTTCCCCATGGAGAACACCAAGTAGATGTATCACAGTATATTTACGAAATGATTGTTTTGGCATTACCTGCCAGAAAAGTCCATCCAGGTGTATTGGACGGAACACTAGAATCTGAAGCACTTGAAACCCTAGAGAAATTAGGGGTTAAAGAACTAAAGGAACAAAAAGAAGCAATAGAAGAGACGGACCCTAGATGGGACGCTTTAAAAAAGTTATTAACGGATAAATAGGAATTGTTATGGCACATCCAAAGAGAAAAATTTCCAAAACAAGGAGAGACAAAAGAAGAACACATTACAAAGCAGTAGCCCCTACTATTGCTAAAGATCCAACAACAGGTGAAATGCACTTGTATCATAGAGCACACTGGCACGAAGGTAAATTATACTACAGAGGTCAAGTGCTTATAGACAACACTGAGGTATCTACTGCCAAAGTAAACGTTTTTAGGTTTAAATAACTCCCACTTTTTTAAGTGGGAGTTTTTTTATGATAAGAACTTTTGGTTTTAAAACCGAAGGCTCTTTTTTTGAGTTAGATATCAGAGGATACAAAAACGACTTAAAATCCTTGAAAAATTGTAAAAAACACTAAAAAGTGGTGTAAAATGATTAATTTTCACGAATTTTGAATCATTTTTCAGCACATTTTGCTTAAAAACAAACCAATTCGAATGACAAAATTACACGCAGCCATATCAGCTGTGGGATCTTACGTCCCAGACTTTGTATTGACAAACGCAATTTTAGAGACCATGGTGGAGACCAATGACGAATGGATCACCTCTAGAACAGGAATTAAGGAGCGTAGAATTTTAAAAGACAAAGACAAAGGAACTTCTTACTTAGCTATTCAGGCTGCTAAAGACCTGATTGAAAAAAAGCAGTTAGATCCTCAAACCATAGACTTAGTAATTGTTGCTACAGCCACTCCAGATCTTTTAGTAGCCTCTACTGCCGCTTATGTAGCTTCAGAAATTGGGGCAACGAATGCCTTTTCATATGATTTACAAGCTGCTTGTTCTAGTTTTCTATATGGAATGTCTACAGCAGCAGCATATATTGAGGCAGGAAGGTATAAGAAAGTACTTTTAATAGGCGCAGATAAAATGTCTTCTATTATTGATTATACAGACAGGGCCACTTGTATTATCTTCGGAGATGGTGCTGGAGCAGCACTTTTTGAACCCAATAGTGAAGGCTACGGATTACAAGATGAATACTTGAGATCAGACGGAATAGGCAGAAACTTTCTTAAAATGGAAGCAGGGGGCTCTTTATTGCCAGCTTCAATAGAAACGGTTCAAAACAAACAGCACCACGTATACCAGGATGGTAAAACAGTATTTAAATTTGCCGTATCTAATATGGCAGACGCTGCAGCTAAAATAATGGAGCGCAATGCACTTACTGAAGACCATGTAGATTGGTTGGTGCCCCATCAGGCTAACAATAGAATTATTGACGCTACCGCTAAAAGGGTAGGTGTAGACCATTCCAAGGTAATGAACAATATTGCCAAATACGGGAATACCACTTCTGCTACTTTACCTTTATTGTTGGCAGATTATGAAAATCAATTAAAAAAAGGAGATAAATTGGTCTTTGCCGCATTTGGCGGAGGCTTTACGTGGGGTTCCATATATTTAACATGGGCTTACAACAACTAATACTTTAACGCAACTAAACCTTATTAAAATGGATATTAAAGAAATTCAGAACCTCATTAAATTTGTGGCTAAATCAGGAGCCAGTGAAGTTAAATTAGAGACAGAAGACCTAAAAATCACCATCAGAACAGGACCTTTAGGGGCCGCTGTTTCTGAGCCTGTTTACATGCAGCAAATGCCAATGGCGGCAAGCCCTGTAGCACCTTCAATAGAGGCATCGGCGCCAGCCGTTCAAACAGCTCCAGCGAGTGAAGATCATTTAATTACAATAAAATCGCCTATTATTGGAACTTTTTATAGAAGGCCTTCTCCAGATAAAGCCAACTTTGTTGAGGTGGGAAGTGAAATAGGAAAAGGAGATGTGCTTTGTGTGATTGAAGCCATGAAATTATTTAACGATATAGAGTCAGAAGTGTCTGGTAAGATCGTTAAAGTTTTAGTAGACGACTCTTCTCCAGTAGAATTTGATCAGCCACTTTTCGTAGTAGATCCTTCTTAATTTAGTCTTTTAAAGGCTAACATATTTTATGTATTTTAAATAGCGCTACTATGTTTAAGAAGATATTAATTGCAAATAGGGGAGAGATAGCCTTAAGGATTATCAGGACCTGTAAAGAAATGGGAATTAAGACTGTTGCGGTGTATTCCAAGGCAGATGAGGAAAGTCTCCATGTGAGATTCGCAGACGAAGCGGTTTGTATAGGACCTGCAGCAAGTAGTGAATCTTATTTGAAGATTCCAAATATTATTGCTGCTGCAGAAATCACCAATGCAGACGCCATTCACCCTGGTTATGGGTTTTTGTCTGAGAACGCCAAATTTTCAAGAATTTGTGCGGAGCATGGCATTAAGTTTATCGGGGCCTCAGGGGACCAAATAGATAAAATGGGTGATAAGGCTACAGCCAAAGAAACCATGAAAAAAGCAGGAGTGCCTTGTGTTCCTGGTTCTGCAGGTATTTTAAAGGATGTTAAAGACGCCTTAGCCACTGCAAAAAAGGTAGGTTATCCTGTGATGATTAAAGCCACTGCTGGTGGTGGTGGAAAAGGAATGCGTGCCGTTTGGAAAGAAGAAGACATGACCAAATTATTTGAAAGTGCTGTACAAGAAGCTACAGCGGCTTTTGGTAATGGAGGCATGTATATGGAAAAACTGATAGAAGAGCCTAGACATATTGAGATTCAAGTTGTTGGAGATCAGTTTGGAAAGGCCTGTCATTTGTCAGAAAGGGATTGTTCGGTACAACGCAGGCATCAAAAACTTACAGAAGAAACTCCTTCTCCTTTTATGACAGATAAATTGAGAGAAGAAATGGGCAATGCTGCGGTAAAAGCAGCCGAATTTATTAAATACGAAGGCGCAGGAACCATCGAATTTTTGGTAGACAAACACAGGAAGTTTTACTTCATGGAAATGAATACTAGGATTCAGGTAGAGCACCCTATTACGGAACAAGTAGTAGATTACGATTTGATTAGAGAGCAAATTTTAGTGGCTGCAGGCGTACCAATATCTGGGAAAAATTACTATCCTAAACTACATGCTATTGAGTGTAGGATTAATGCAGAAGATCCCTACAATGATTTTAGACCGAGCCCTGGAAGAATTACCACCCTTCACACTCCAGGAGGTCATGGAATTAGATTAGATACCCACGTGTATAGCGGTTATGTCATTCCACCCAATTACGACTCTATGATTGCCAAGTTAATTACAACGGCACAAACCAGGCAAGAGGCCATTAATAAAATGAAAAGGGCCTTGGATGAATTCGTTATAGAAGGGATTAAAACGACCATTCCTTTCCACAGACAGCTCATGGATCATCCGGATTATTTAGCGGGCAATTACACCACTAAGTTTATGGAAGATTTTGTAATGGATCCGATTGATTAGAAAATAAAAACGTTAGAAGCATTTATTGTAAGCTTCTAGCCCCCTTTATAGGGAACACCCCTAAGGTGCTTTTGCTTTTTAGGGGTGTTTTTTTTGATTCAAGGCGGATTAAATATTAGCAGGGAATTTAGTATTTTTAGGCATGGATGCATTGAGTTACTGGGAACACAAACACTGGCTGTCAAATATAGATTGTGCAATAATTGGCAGTGGGATAGTTGGCTTAAATTGCGCCCTTTCTTTAAGGGAAAAGCACCCAAATGCTACTATTGTGGTCTTTGAAAAAGGTATTTTGCCCCATGGAGCAAGCACTAAAAACGCTGGATTCACTTGTTTTGGAAGTATTTCTGAAATTTTGTCCGACATAGACCATCAGGGAGAGCAAAGCGTTTTAAATGTCGTTCAAAGAAGGTATGAAGGGGTTCAATTACTTAGAAAACGTCTGGGAGACGCTCAAATAGGGTATGAAAATCACGGTGGGCATGAAGTGTTTTTAGACGCTCATACGGCGCTTTACGAGACATGTTTAGATCAAATAACCGCAGTGAATTCATTTTTACAGCCGGTATTTAAATCCAATTCGTTTTACACTGCGTCCAATTCTTTTAATTTTAAGGGAGTAAAAGAAAATTATATTAGCAGCGTTCATGAGGGGCAAATAGATACGGGCCTCATGATGAAACAGCTGATCCGTAAAGTGCAATCTCAAGACATTCATATTTTTTTTGGCACTGAGGTGACCAATTTTTCAAGTGGTCAAGGATCGGTTCACTTAGAAACAAATTTTTTTGAGTGTAAAGCCAGGGCTTTATTTATAGCTACTAACGGCTTTTCTAAGGCACTTCAAATAGAAGATGTAAAGCCCGCAAGGGCTCAGGTTCTTATCACAAAACCCATAAAGAACTTACAAATAAAAGGGACCTTTCATCTGGATATGGGGTATTATTATTTTAGAAATATAGACCAGAGAATATTGCTTGGAGGGGGGCGTAACTTGGCCTTCAAAGAAGAAGAAACCACTAATTTTTCTCAAACTGTAGTCATTCAAGACGCATTAGATCGCTTATTAAAAGAAACCATTCTTCCTGGAATTTCGTATGAAATTGACCGCAGATGGTCTGGAATTATGGGAGTAGGAACAGGCAAAGAGCCTATCTTAAAATGTGTTCAGCCAAATGTGTATTGCGGGGTTCGTTTGGGAGGCATGGGCGTGGCTTTAGGGTCAAAGGTTGGCAGTGAATTGGCAGACCTACACGGTTAATGACCTCAAGCGCTGTTCACAGTGTTCTAGCGAAACATACATACAATTCTCTTCGTTTTCTAAAAGAGCCGTTTTTGAATTCATATAAAGGCGCTGGCCCTCTTTTGATTTAAAGACTATTAAATAACCATTTCCAATAAAAAGGCTTTTTTCAACCCTTACCCTTATTCCAGTGCTTGAACTAAAGGACCATTCATGCGGCCAAACAACAATCTCTTGTCCATCATTTATTTTAAGTTTTGGATGTAGTGACAAAATAGTGGCTTTGTCCACTATATTTAAGACGCCAAATAGTTGTGCTACTTTTGTACTGGGTGGGTTTTGATATAAGGATTGAGGAGTTCCGGAAGCAATAATTTTACCTCCTTCCATACAAACTACTTCGTGGGCATGCCCCATATAATCCTCGGGATGGTGAGAGGCTAAAATACAGGCAATATTATATTGTTTAAGGTATTCAAACAGCTTGGTTCTTAGCGCGAGCTTTAAGGGTGGATCTATATGACTAAAAGGCTCATCTAAGAGAATTAGTTCAGGCGTTTTTGCCAATACTTTAGCTAAAGCCACGCGTTGTTGTTGCCCCCCAGACAGTTTTTTTACAGGGGTGTTGGCAAAAGCCTCCATATCTATGAGCTCCAAAAGCTCAGCGGTACGTTTTTTTAGATGCTCTGGGTCAAAAACAGACAAATGTTGGCTAATATTTTCAGCGACAGAAGTAAATGGCATGAGGTCAAAATCCTGGGCCAGATACCGCAAAAATGGGGCGCCAGGGAGTAGGTTGTATTCAGGACCTAGTAAAGCTTCTTTTTTCCAGTGTATTTGACCTTTTTCTGGGGCTAAACTACCATAAATTAGTTTTAACAAGGTGCTTTTTCCACTCCCGCTAGCCCCCGTCAAAGCCATAAGCTTTCCAGGGGCTAAACGTAAGTGTATGTTTTGAAGAAGGGGTTCTTTATATTTAAAATGGATGTTATCCAGTACAAGCATACCGCAAAGTTACACCAAACCGTTTGCAATTAAGTATTCTCCAATTTGAATGGCATTGGTGGCAGCTCCTTTCCTGAGGTTGTCTGCTACAATCCACATATTTAAGGTGTTTTCTGCACTTTCATCTCTTCTGATGCGTCCTACAAAAACATCGTCCTTATCATGGGCATAGACCGGCATTGGATAGGTATTTGTGTCGGTGTTATCTTGAACGACCACACCTGCTGTTTTATTTAGGATTGTTCTTACTGCAGACAAGTCAAAGTCTTTTTCAAAGCTCACATTAACAGATTCTGAATGACCTCCAGCAGTAGGTATTCTCACTGCAGTGGCTGTAATATGGAAAGAATGGTCCCCTAATATTTTTTTTGGCTCATTGGCCAGTTTCATTTCTTCTTTGGTGTATCCGTTTTCTAAAAACACATCGCAATGTGGAATGGCATTTCTGTGAATAGGATAGTGGTAAGCCATTTCTCCTTGAATACCTTTTGTTTCATTTTCCATTTGCTCCACCGCTTTTACCCCAGTTCCTGAAACAGATTGATAGGTAGAGACCACAACACGTTTCATCTTGTATGCTTCATGTAAAGGGGCTAAAACCAAGACCATTTGAATGGTAGAACAATTGGGATTGGCTATGATCTTATCTTCTTTTGTAAGGGTGTTTGCGTTAATTTCAGGTACGATTAACTTGTGGTCAGGGTGCATTCTCCATGCAGAAGAATTATCAATCACCGTAGTCCCTGCAGCGGCAAATTTTGGTGCCCATTCCAAAGAAGCGTCTCCTCCTGCAGAAAATATGGCGATATCAGGTTTTGCGTCAACCGCAGTTTGTAAACCAATTACCGTGTGGGTTTTACCACCGTATTCCATGGTTTTACCCACCGATCGTTCAGAGGCAACTAACAACAATTCACTTATTGGAAATTTGCGTTCTGCCAATACTTTTAACACCACTTCACCTACCATGCCGGTAGCGCCTACAACAGCTACTTTCATTTTTTAAAATTTTAATAAAGCAAAAGTAATCATTCTGAGGGGTTCCTTTCTAGATCTTTTTAAATTGTTATAAAAATATAACAAAAAGTTATTTTCATAACAATACCCCAAATGGTTTTAACTGACAATCACCCTTTTTACCCTTGCACCAATACCTGTTAATAGTTCGTATGATATGGTTTTGGCTCCACCGGCAAATGTTTCTGCAGAAGCGCCTTTTCCAAATATTACAACGTTGTCTCCTTCGTTAGCGATTTGGTTTTCTAAGTCTATCATCAGCATATCCATGCAAACATTCCCTATAATAGGACAGGGTTTTCCGCCTACAAAAACCACGCCTTTGCCTTGCCCATAAACCCTTGAAATGCCATCTGCGTGACCAATAGTTAAGGTAGCCACCCGCATTTTTTTATTTGCCACAAAACCTTTGTTATAACCTACCCAATCTCCTTTTTCAATGGAGTGAATTTGAGAAATTTTAGTGGTTAAGGTCGCTACAGGTTTTAATAAGGCATCTATTTTTGGATTGTTTCCATAGCCGTATAGCGCTATGCCACTTCTGACCATATTGAACGCTGCCTCCGGGAAGTTTATTATTCCTGAACTATTGATGAGGTGTTTTATAGCTACAGGACCAATGTGTTTTTCAATGAAGGCCACTCCATCTTTAAATCGTTGGATTTGTAACTCGGTAAAAGCCCTTTCTTTTAAATCATCAGTTGCCGCTAAGTGAGACAATACAGCTTTCACTTTAACATTGGACTGATACAAAAGCGCTTTACAAACCCTCTCTAGTGTGCCTGTAGAAAGGCCCAAACGGTTTAGGCCTGTATTTAATTTAAGGTGAATGGGGTAATGACTGTCCAATGGCGCTACTTGAATGAAAGCTTCCAAAGTTCTTATGGAGTAAATGCTTGGCTCTAGAAAGTGATTGACAATATCATGGAACTCCTCTGGCTGAGGGTGTAGGACTAAAATGGGTGTTTTTATGCCAGCTAATCTTAAAGCTACCCCCTCATGGGTGTAAGCTACGCCCAAATAATTCACCCCTAAATCAGTGAGTTTTTGAGCTATAGCAATTGATTCAGACCCATATCCATTGGCTTTTACCACCCCTAAAAGCATTGTTTCAGCGCTTATTTTAGACCTCATATAGCGGTAGTTGTGGGCCAGAGCGGCCAGGTCAATTTCTAAAATTGAAGGTCCCATTTAGGAAATGATTAGTTGGATTGCTTTTGTTCTGTATCCGGAATTGGATTTAAATTACCCACCGTTTTTGATGGATCTGCCAAGGCAATAGGGTCATTAACTTCTAAGTCTTTTACCCTTTCTTTTAACATGGCTTTAAAGTAAGCAGACCTACTCAAAGGCTCATATTCTGTGGTTTCTCCCAATAAAACAAGTTTTTCATTGGCAGATTTTCTAAAGCTATAATTGGCCAAGTTTCCTGTTCTAGTGCACACAGCGTGTACCTTGGTTACATATTCTGCCGTGGCCATAAGTGCTGGCATTGGGCCAAAGGGGTTGCCTTTGAAGTCCATATCTAAACCAGCGACAATAACCCGTTTTCCTTTATTGGCAAGATCGTTGCATACATGAATAATTTCAGCGTCAAAAAACTGTGCTTCGTCTATACCTACAACATCGCATTGATCCGCAAGAATTCTAATGTTTGCTGCTGCTGGAACTGGGGTAGACCTGATTTGATTTTCATCATGGGAGACCACCATTTCGTCGTGGTAGCGGGTGTCTATTTGAGGTTTAAATATCTCTATGCGTTGCTTGGCAAATTGGGCTCTTTTTAAACGCCTAATAAGCTCCTCTGTTTTTCCAGAAAACATAGAACCACAAATCACTTCTATCCATCCAAAAGGCTCTTCATGATTGACGGTATTTTCTAGAAACATATTATTTTATTTATTAGACCCATCAAGGCATCGGCCTTGGGCCATAAAAATATAAAATTAGGCGCAAAGCAAATGGATTTTTATCTAAAAAACCCGATATTAGCTTTAGTATGAAAGAAAAGCTCCACCAAGAACTTCAGCGCCTGGCAAAACATATCATAGATGCCAATCACAGCAGTGAGTTGGCACCACTATATGAGACCGCCAAGACACTCTATGAGAAGCTCGCAGTATTGAAGTTTATTTCACAAAATCTTGGGGATCCTCATTTAGACACGGATAGCAATCAGATGGCAGAGAAGTTCCAGCAAATGGCTCACGAGGTGCTGTCTTCTGGAGAGGAGCTTCCAGAGTCCAATCCCCATGAAACAGATATTATGACACCTGGAATGGACACCATTATTGATATGGTGTCTCATATGCCTAAAAAAGAGGGCCTCCCACAGGAGTCTGTTCCTGAGACCGAGCCGCCTCAAGATTCCCCTAGTGGCAAGCAAGCTCAGCATGTTGGTGGCAAAAACACAGCAACCACTTTAAACGGTCGTTATGGCCAGCAAATCTCTTTTGGTTTAAACGATCAAATTGCCTTTGTAAAAGAGTTGTTCAATGGGGAAGAGGACAGTTTTAAAAGGGTCGTTTCTCAATTGAATACCATTGCGTCTCAAGAGCGCGCAATGTCTTTTATTGGCCATTTAGTAAAGCCAGAGTACAACGATTGGAAGGGTAAAGAAGCTTATGAAAAAAGATTCATTGACCTAATCTCCCAGAAATACCGTTAACCAAATTGATTAGAAAGACCCTATGTCTAAACTGTACTTAGTTCCTACGCCTATTGGCAATTTAGAAGACATGACCATTAGGGCCATAAGGATTTTAAAAGAGGTTTCACTTATTTTAGCAGAAGACACCAGGACAAGCGGAAAGCTGCTCAAGCATTTTGAAATTGAAACGCCCATGTTTTCTCACCACATGCACAATGAACATAAGACCGTGGCTGTTTTGGTGAACAGAATAAAAGCAGGAGAACCTATGGCGCTTATCTCAGACGCAGGTACTCCAGCCATTTCTGATCCAGGATTTTTACTTTCTAGGGCATGTATAGAAGCTGGGGTTGCTATTGATTGTTTGCCCGGAGCCACCGCCTTTGTTCCTGCACTTGTGAACAGTGGTTTGCCCAATGATAAATTTATCTTTGAGGGCTTTTTACCCGTAAAAAAAGGAAGACAAACCCGTTTGACTTTTCTTCAAGAGGAACTTCGAACGATTATTTTTTATGAATCTCCGCATAAATTATTGAGGACCTTACAAGATTTTTGCACTTATTTTGGCCCAGAGAGACCTTTGAGTGTGTCTAGAGAAATTACCAAGTTATTTGAAGAGACCATTCGAGGCACAGCACAGGAAGTTTTAGACCACTATACCGCCCATCCCGCAAAAGGAGAAATAGTGATTGTAGTAGGAGGCAAGCCAAACCTAAAAGCCCCTAAAAAGTGAGCGCTGCATGGGTTATTTCTCTTTTCACGATTGTCGTAGTTTATTTTTTAGACCAATCCAAAAACAAAGTTCTTGCAGCGGTATTTGACTGGATCCCAGCAGTACTTCTGGCCTATGTAATTCCGGCCTTAATTTCGTATTTTTTCTCTGTAGACTACAGCGCAGACGCCATTCACGGCTTTAGTAAAACATGGGTCATTCCTATGGCTATTGTCGCTGTGATGAGTAGCCTATCATTTGCTCAATTAAAGGCTATTGGTTTTAAGCCCATAGTTTTGTTTGTAATTGGGTCCGCCATTATTGCCCTATTTCCCGTAGTTTTTGCTTGGGGATTTTTAGATTCCGACCTGGTGCAAAATCAATGGATTAAAGCCAATTATTGGAAAGGTATTCCACCCATTGTAGGCAGTTGGATAGGGGGGAGTACCAGCCAATTGGTCCTAAAAGAATTGGCAAAAACCTCGGAGAGTCTTTTTTTACAAGTATTGGTCATAGACACTGTTTTGGTCAATGTTTGGACCATATTCATGTTTCAGATCATTAAAAAGAGCCATAAATTAAATACTTTTTTTAACATTTCAGACAGGACTATTCCAATACCTATCGCTGCGGAAAGCCAAAAGAAACTTCCCTGGTATTGGGTACTTGCCCTACTCATTTTAGGGGTTTTTCTTGTAGAAATCTTCTTGACTATTTTCGTGGTTAAAGTGATTGCCTTGTCTTTATTGGGATTATTGGTGAGCCACTTTATTCCCAGATGGAATTATGCTTTTGCCCTTCGATTGGGAGGCGTTTTGATTATAGTGGTCATGGCCATTTTAGGACTTAAACTTCAGTTTACGGCCTTGTCAATGCCCCTTGAATTTATAGGTTTTTTAGTCCTTTGGATTTTTGTTCATTTTATAGGAATGGTATTGGCAGCCAAGGCTTTAAACCTTCATTTGGCTTGGGTGCCTATTGCGAGCATGGCCAATGTAGGCGGTATTGCTACCGCTCCAGCAGTAACAGCGGCTTATGAAAAAAAATGGATGCCCCACGCCATTGTTTTGGCTATTCTAAGTATGGCTACAGGGACCTTTTGGGGCATGATCACCATTTTTCTTTTTCAACAGCTTTTTAAGGTTTAAAAACGCAGGGTTTTTTGTACTTTTAAGTGTTCATAAAAACAGTAAAAAATGAAAAATTTAGTGACCACAAAATGGCTTGGAGGTATGGCTTTTGAAAGCGACAATCCCTCAGGGCATACCATAAAAATAGATGTAGATGCAGAAAACGGAGGAGAGAATTCAGGCCTAAGACCAAAAGCGCTTATGCTGAGCTCCCTAGCTGGATGTTCTGGATTGGACGTAGCGTCATTAATGAAAAAAATGAAATTAGAGGTGCGTGCTTTTGAGATTCAAACAGAAGCCAATCTAACAGATGAGCACCCTAAATTCTATGATGCAGTCACTATTTCGTATCATTTTTTTGGGTCTAATTTAGTAGAAGACAAGCTTCAGAAAACAGTAGACCTTTCTGTGGAGCGTTACTGTGGTGTTATGGAAATGTTTAGACAGTTCGCCAAATTAGAGATAAAGACTTTTTTTCATCACGAATAAGTCCTTTTAGAAAAATATCGACCTCAAATGCACCTGCTGCAATTTTACAGTGAGGCCATGCATTAATCCTGCCTTATATCATAATGAATTGGATCGAAATACCCCTTAGGGCCCCAGAAAGAATAAAGGAGCTAAGCGAATCGCTTGGTATTTCTAACGTACTGTCCCGGCTTTTAATCCATAGAGGCGTTTCAGATTTTAATGCTGCCAAAACTTTTTTTAGGCCCGAAATGTCTCAGCTCCACTCCCCCCTTCTCATGAAGGATATGCCGCTTGCTGTTGCGCGAATCATACTCGCTATGGAACGCGAAGAGGCTATTTTAGTCTATGGAGATTACGATGTAGATGGCACCACAGCGGTGGCCTTAGTCGCAGATTATTTACAACAGTATTATCATAAAGTAGCTACTTATATTCCGGACCGTTATGAAGAGGGCTATGGCGTGTCTTATCAAGGCATAGATTTCGCTAGCGAAAACGACATAGGGCTTATTATTGCATTAGACTGCGGCGTAAAAGCCATAGATAAAGTAGCTTACGCAAAGGAAAAAGGAATTGATTTTATAATTTGTGACCACCATACGCCTGGCCCTATTTTACCAGATGCCGTAGCCGTGTTAGACCCCAAAAGATCAGATTGTAATTATCCCTACAAAGAACTTTGTGGTTGCGGCATTGGGTTTAAGCTCATACAGGCCATTTCCATGGCTTTGGAAGCCCCAGAAGAAGTGGTTTACCCTTATTTAGATCTTGTAGCCACCGCTATTGGAGCAGATATTGTTCCTTTAGATGGTGAAAATCGGACCCTGGCATTTTTAGGTTTATTACAAATAAATAGCCACCCAAGACCAGGATTTAAAGCCTTTTTAGAGAATTTTAAAAAGCCCGTTGTTACCCTCACTGACCTTAATTTTACGGTGTCTCCAAGAATTAATGCCGCTGGTAGAATGGTTCACGGCGCACATGCCGTAGCGCTATTACAAACAAAAGACATGGCACAAGCCAAGCAAATGGCCGCCGCAATTGAGGACAATAACACAGAGCGAAGAAGTTTAGATCAGTATATCACAGACAACGCTTTAAAGCAGATCGCTGGAGATTTGGAAACCACCAATGCCACCACAGTAGTTTACCAGCCAGATTGGCACAAAGGAGTTATTGGTATTGTAGCCTCTAGACTCATAGAAACCCACTACAGGCCCACCCTTGTTTTTACTAAAAGCGGTCATGTATTGGCGGGTTCAGCAAGGTCTATTAAAGGATACGACGTATACAAAGCCATTGAAGCTTGTAGCGAGCACCTCATTCAGTTTGGGGGTCATATGTATGCCGCTGGGCTTACCTTGGCTCCTGAAAAATACGATGATTTTAAAAATGCCTTTGAAAGCTACGTTTCTACTACTTTAGATTCCGCATTAAAAATCCCTCAAATTAATATAGACAGCCCGCTGTCTTTTTCAGAGATTAGTCCTAAATTCATTAGAATATTAAAACAAATGGCTCCTTTTGGTCCTGTAAATCCCATTCCGGTATTTAAAGCTACTGGCGTTTATGACACAGGTTATGCAAAAGTGATTGGGGCAGATCAAACCCACCTCAAGGGAACGCTTACCCAAGATGGCGCTACAAAGATTAATTTTGTGGCCTTTAAAAAGGCCGATGCCTTAGCACTTCTCTCCCATCAAAAAAAGGTGGACATTGTTTTTAATATATCAGAAAATTTTTGGCAAGGACAAACCACCATACAATTACAATTATTGGATATAAAGCCCCATGAAGGCTAGGACATCTTTATTGGGCAGTTTGGAGCTTTAAAGAGGTTCCGTCATAAACTCCATAGGTGTAGTGAGAGATCCAATCTCCGGTGTTTACGTAGGTCGCATTTTCTGCTACAGCGATCTCTAAGGGTAAATGTCTGTGGCCAAAAACAAAGAAATCATAGTGTTGCTCTGTGAGCTTTTTCTTAGCGTACTGTACCAACCATTCCTGGTCTTCTCCTAGAAACACCACATCTTCTTCTCCAGAAATGAGCTTATTTTTAACAGAGAGATAATGACCTAATGCCACACCAATATCTGGGTGTAGCCATTTGAAAAACCACTTAGCTATTGGATTGGTAAAAACTTTTTTCATTCTTTTAAAACCTTTGTCTCCAGGACCAAGCCCGTCTCCGTGACCGATTAAAAAAGTTTTATTTTCAATAATAAATTCTTGGGGTTTGTGAAATACTTGAATTCCTAATTCTTCTTCAAAATACCCATGCATCCATAAATCATGATTTCCCACAAAGTAATATATAGGGATTCCAGCATCTGAAAGTTCTGCTAGTTTTCCAAGCGTTCGGGTAAACCCTTTAGGAACAACTGTCTTGTACTCAAACCAAAAGTCAAAAAGATCTCCTAAAAGAAAAATAGCAGCAGCAGAATCTTTAATAGTATCTAGCCAAGAAACAAATTTCTTTTCCCTAGGTAAACTTTCTGCAGCGCAGGGTGCTCCGAGATGATTGTCACTGGCAAAATAGATTTTTTTACCGTTTGTAAGGGGTATTTCCTGTTTCATAAAGCCTAAAGATAGTAAACAGCTAGTTATCTGAGGCAAACCATTCCGCAAACGAGCTATCTGTTTCTTGAAGCCTCAAAGAGAACAAGGCAATGTTTTTTGGCAATCTGGCTTTAATTTTATCTGCAAAATCTAGCACCATATTTTCTGATGTTGGCTGGTAGTCTGCCAAAATAACAGCGTGCCCTCTGTTTGTCAATTCTTTGGCTAACTCAATATGAGGCGTATTTTTATTAAATACTGTAGCGTGGTCAAATACATCTACCACTTCTTCTTTGACAATTTTTTTTAGGTCAGAAAAGTCAATTACCATTCCGAGTTTTACAGCGCCTTTTTCTTCTATAGGACTTCCAATGACGGTCACAGACAGTTTGTAGCTGTGGCCGTGAACATTTCTGCATTTTCCGTCGTAGCCAAATAAAGCGTGGCCGGTTTCAAAACTAAACTGTTTGGTAATTCTAATTTTGCTCATGAGAAAAGTTTAAGTTGCAAAGGTATTCTTTTTGCAAAACCAACGCTTAATTGAATTACATTTATCCGTTCTTTTAAATATTGTTAGTGGCTGCATTGTACCGCGAAATGGATTTTGAATTAGACCCTTTGTTCGAAACCATTATTTCAGATTTAATGACCCAAGACTATAGTATTGTGGATCATGTTATAGACCCTAAAACGGTTGCTTTATTGAGGGATTCTCTCTTGGCACACTTTGAGGAGGATCGCTTTAAAAAAGCCGCTATTGGAAGCAAAACCAATGAAGTCATAGCGACAGCTATACGAGGGGACTATATTTTATGGATAGATGAAAAGATCCAGACCCAAGTAGAAACCTTATTCTTTAAAAGATTAAATGATTTGGTAGCCTATTTGAATAGGACCTGTTTTTTAGGAATACTTCAGACAGAATTCCATTATGCCCTGTACCCTCCAGGCACTGGATATAAAAGACATTTAGATACTTTTCAAAACGACCATAAAAGAAAGCTTTCTATTGCGTTTTATTTAAACCCTGAGGACTGGGCAGAGACAGACGGAGGTGCACTGGCTCTTTATCTAGAGGGTACTCAAAGAGTGGAGAAGACTGTTCTAGTCCCGCCTTTAGCAGGTAGGATGGTTATTTTTGAAAGTCAAAAAATCCCTCATGAAGTATTAAAAGCACACAGAGATAGGCTCAGTATTACCGGCTGGCTTAAAACGAGTTAATTATTTTCGTTTGAACTTTTTGTTGTTTCTGAATTTATTAAAAAAGTATATTACCCCTACAACTAAAGCGAGTGCCGCGAATAGAAAATTTTGATCCATGAGCTTATTTTATAAATGATTTAAATGCCGTCTGAGCTTGTTCTGTTAAAGCCAGTGCTGCAGTTTCTGCTGCATTGGCATCTAATAGAGCACCCCAATGATCGGTGCCTTGCCAAGCCGTTTTTTTTATTTGACACAGGGCTTTTTCACTGTATTGCGCCAGGGCTAAAACCCATGTATTTGTCTCTGTAGTTAAACCTTCTTGAGTTTTAGTAAGTTGGTTAAACAAACCGCTTTCTACTCCCCATTGCGCCCGCTTCCATTGGGTTGGTTCAAGGCTTAATTGAGTGAAATTACTCACCCCAATTTTTCGAATGACCGCTGGTGCAATCACCAAAGGTCCAATCCCTATAAATAATTCCGAAAGTCTTATTTCGCTATTGGGACCAGCAATTACGTAGTCACTCGCAGCAATAATTCCAACACCGCCTCCCACGGCTTTTCCTTGAACTTTGGTTACAATTATTTTAGGAGACGCTTTCATTTCGAGTATTAAACGACCAAATCCTTTGAAAAATTCCGTAGCAGTTTTCAGGTCTTTTAAATCAGATAAATGGGTAATAGATGCGCCTGCACAGAAAGCTTTTTCTCCTCCAGACTGCAGTAATATTATTTTAACCGCGGAATGTCCAGCAAGATTTTTTATGCTATTTGCCATTTCTGCTAACATTTCCGGATCGCAGGAATTACTCGCAGGATGCTGAAAAGTTATGGTGGCAATGGAATTATCTATTTGAGTGTGAACAGTCCCTTTCATAATTAATTTAAATGTAAGCGTTTTGTTTTAGGGGTAAAAATTTTCTTCTGAATTTCCAGATTAAGGCAACACCCCTAGCCACCATCCAACAACCAAATGCCACCCAGATTCCCTTTAGCCCCCAATTCATTTTATTGCTCCAGAATACCAAAGGTACAAAGACGCCAAAAGAAGTGATTAAGAGTACATTTCTCAAGAACTTCATCTCTCCCAAGCCTTTAAACATTCCGTCTAAAACAAATGCAACACCATTGGTTGGCAAGCAAATTAACAAAATGAAAAACACCTCTTCAAAAGCCAATAAAGTCGCTTTGTTTTCGGAAAATAGACCCCCTATATTATTGTAAAATAGGGTTCCAAACAACAATAAAATACTCCCCATCACAAAACCAAAAAAGGCTACTTTTTTTGCCAATTCCCAGAGTAGGGTATAATTTTTAGCGCCTAATAATTTGCCGCCAATACTATTTCCTGCGGTGCCATATCCCTCTATAAAGAAGGCAGAAAACAACCATAGATTGAGTAATATGGTGTGGGCGCCAATAAATGTGGTGCCCATAGCCGTAGCTTCTCTAACGGACAAAATAAGTGCAGTGTTTAATGCCAAAGAGCGCACAAAGAGATTGGCACTCATGCCAATAATATTTTTTAATTCCGGATGAATAGGCCCTTTGACAATGAGTGGGAAATCTGTTTTTACGAAAAGTAAGCTCAATGCAAATACAGCCATTACTATTTGCGAAATTAGACTGGCCCAAGCAGCCCCTTCTAAAAACATAGGTTCTATAAATCCCTCTATGCCGTAAACTAAAATAAAGTCTAACCCTACATTTAGAAAAGCACCTGTTAGTGCTACTGCCATAGGCCATAAAGTGTTTTGCAGCCCCCGAAAGACTCCAAAAACACCAAATGTGAAAAGAGTTAATGGATATCCCCAGATTCTAATACTAAAGTATTGCTCACACATTTCAAGCAAAGCGCCGGAAGCATTCATTAGTGTAAATATCTCCGTTTTAAAAACCATACTAATAATAAGCACTAAAAGACTGATGGAAACATTCACATACATGGCCTGCATGGGCAAGGCCTTAATCCCGTCTAAATTGTTTTTTCCCAGGTATTGTGAGACCAATGCGGAAATAGCGCTTTGGGTTTGCCCTAGAACCCAAACGAGCATAGAGAGAAAGGAACCTACTATTCCCGCAGCCGCCAATGCTTGAGCACCTTGAACAGGTATATTTCCCACAATAGCGGTATCTGTTAAAGATAAAAAGGGCTCTGCTACACCTGCAATAGTTGCGGGAATGGCCAAACGATGAATTCTTTTGAGGGGATTTTCTGTATT
Source organism: Flavobacteriaceae bacterium (assembly GCA_029238555.1). Next base: position 15,947 of record JAQWFV010000160.1, on the reverse strand, counting down.
ATGTCTCACTTTGTATATCATGAAATGGGTAGTTCAAAACAATGAAAAGGGGCTTTGCTCTTAATAGGGAAATAAATATCACCTAGCCTTGAATAGCCTCTCTTGGTGTAGAAAGCCACATTTTTCTCATTTAAACTAAAAGTATCTAGGCGCACTGATAGAAAGCCTTCTTTTCTCGCTTTATTTTCTGCAAAATCCATGAGTGCTTTGGCGTATCCTTTGCCTTGGGCAATTGGGTGCACACAAAGCCTATGGATATACATATTTTTCCCTGTAGGGCACTTCCATTCAATAGTTTCGTAAAAAGGGTCTTTAAAATCACTTATTACAACAGCTCCCAACACCTTTTCCTCTTGTTCAAAAACATATAATTCTTCGCGATCTAGGTCTTTTTGAAATGCTTCTACACTAGGGTATTGTTCGTTCCATTGAAATATACCATTTGCGATCATATGTCTCGCACACGATTGGGTGATTTCTAAAATGAACGGCAGGTCTTTTGCTTTTGCGGGTCTAATCATATATATTTTTCTGTTAGCTCATATTAGTACTGGCGTATTATTAATCACAAATTTATAGTATATTCATGGTTGTTTAATACCTAATTCTAAATATACCTAACCTCTCGTTATGAATCATATTCTCGTTCCCATAGGAAACAGTCCAGACATTCACGAAACCCTCCAATATGCGGTAGATTTTGCAGCGCCTTTACAATCCAAAATATTTGTAATGGAAGTGTTCAATGCGCCTTCAGCCCCGGGATCATTAGTCAATATTTCTGAAAAAGTAGCCCAGCAAAACAAAGCACATTTGCTGGAAGTTATAGGCAAAGTAGACCCAAAAGGCTTAGAAATTAAAATAGTCACTTACAACGGAAGTGTGGTAGAAGGTGTTAAAGCAATTGACAAAGAGCTGGGGATAGATCTAATCATCATGGCCCCTAGACACAATGACATACAAGATATTTACTATTTGGGCCCTACCTCTGGAAGTATTATTAAACGCACTAATATTCCTACCCTGATTGTCCCTAAAAAGGCAGTATTTAAACCGTTTAAAAATGTGTTAACTGCTTTTAAATCAGGTATTCTTAAGAGAAATAGAATTTTAACGCCTCTTTTGGAGATTCAAAAAAACCACCAATCAACCGTATCTCTGCTATTGGTTAAAACCCCTGGATATACAGACGCAGATTTAAAAATAAATACCGCTCTAATGGACATGAGTAGTCAAGTAAACATCACTCAAAACGCCACAACCTATTTGGGCGTTTTAGAGCATTTTAGAGACCAAAAACCGGATCTTTTGTGTGTTTTTAGAAGAAAAAGAGGCTTTTTTAACAATTTATTGGAAAAAAGCACCATTCTAAAATCTGAATTTCACGTCTCTATTCCTGTATTGGTTTTAAGTGTGAAAAAGGATTGATTCTTTTGATTAAATTAAAGGTTTGAGAATATAAAAAAAAGTAGTTTCTTTGCCTTGCCTTGGGGGATTAGCTCAGTTGGCTAGAGCGCTTGCCTGGCAGGCAAGAGGCCAGCGGTTCGAATCCGCTATTCTCCACTAAATAAGCATCGGCTTTGGCCAAAAAAAAGTAAACCTTCACAGCAATGTGAGGGTTTTTTTAAACCCTAAACTTCCTTCTCCACAAAAGGCTTCTCTATATTAAAGAGCTCTTGAACTACGCCAATAAGTACTTCTTTAAATTCGCTGAAAGCACCTTCTTCTACAGTGCTTTTGTCTGAGGGTTTAAGACTATCTTCAAAAAACATATAGCCCTCTTGAGTGTTTTTAAAACTATAGATTCCTGTTTTTACGGGTTCATTTCCGTGACTATTCCCATACAATGCCGCATAGGAAAGCAGCTGAAAAATTTTGCCTTTTTCCGGGCTGTCCTTTAAATCTTCCCAGTCCTTGAGCTTTAATTCAGTGGGTTTCACCGTACCCGTTTTAAAATCAATAATATGTGTTACCCCATTTCTTTTGTCTACACGGTCTAAACTACCTTTGAATAAAACACTTTGGGAAACTCCTGGAATTTGAAGCGTCATTTGGTATTCTTTCTCGAGACTTTCAATATAAATTTCTTCTTTTTGAGCACATATTTGGTCGTACTCCAGGAAATCTTTTAGATATTCAAGCAACACAGAAAAAGCGATGAGGTTTTTCCCTTTAAGTGATTGGGTAGGGCTGTGGTGTTTTTCAAAAAAGTGGGCCAGAATATTGGGTAGCTGGGTCTTAATTTCCTTGAAGTGGTTTTCAGTCAAGATTTGACCGACACAAGGGGTGTAAAGTGCTTCTAAGCTATCGTGAACAATTGTTCCAAAGGTATTATAAGCGATGAGTTCTTCTAGAATTTCCGGATCTTTGAGTTTTAAAATATAACGCTTATAAAAATCTATAGGGTTCCTTATATAAGCATTTAATGCCGAGGGAGAAAAACCACTTGTTGCTTTTTCCAGTAATTTTTCAATAACGCTTGGGTCTTTTTTAATCTCCATTAACGTAGGTGTAACAGCATCTAAAACTGGCATGGCCAATTGGTGCACCACCTGAACTTTGTCTATTCCTTGTGTTTTTAATTGATGTATGAACCTACTGGGTTCTCCTCCCTCCAATACATCTGTTGCCGTGTTGTAAAGTAAGTATACGTTTTTTGCCCTTTGCAATAATCTGTAAAAATGATAGGCATACACTGCATCTTTTTCTTTAAAACTAGGTAGTCCAAAGATCTTTTTTAAGGAAAGCGGTATGTATGAATTACTAGATTTTCCTCCAGGAAGAATACCCTCGTTTACATGAGCAATAACAACCGTTTCAAAATCCAGGTTTCTACTCTCCAACATACCCATAAGTTGGAGGCCCTCTAAGGCGTCTCCACTAAAAGAAAGTCTTTTTTTGGAAAGGGTTTCAAGATAAATTTTCTTTAAACCTGATAAGTTGTCAATAAAAGGAAAAGCAATTAACTGCTCCTTAAGTCCTTCAAAAATCTCCTTGAAATATAAGACTTCAGAACTTATTTGAGGTAGTTTGTTTTTTTCTGAGAATTTGAACAGCACATTAAGTAGGACTTTAAATCTAGCGACAAAAGCTACAGGGTCATGGGCTTTTTCTTTAAAAAGTAGGCTTATTTCTACCTCACTTTTTTCAAAGTGGGCCTTGATATAATCCGTATTTAAGCTTGAAATATTTTGTTTCTGGCAGTGGTGAACAAATGTTGTAACAGCATTGTATTGGTTCGCTTCTACTAAAGACTTTATATAGGGATGGGTCAAAACATCCTGAACCTGTTTAATATGCCAACTGCTAGAATGATTGTTGGTGTGTAAGTCAAAAAAGTGCGCTACCAATGCGGCCATTGAAACTCCAGACAACGGCGCCCCCATAGTAATATTGGCTTTTAGCCCACTAGGGATAGCGTGTATGGCAGGGTTTAATAGCTCCTCATCTCCTAAAACAATAGCCGTTTTTAAGACTTGTTCTTGGGGTAAATCATGTAAAATTTCTCCAATCAATTGTGCTTGGGACACACTTTTTGGGACACCATATATAGTAATTTTCTTCTCTGTTGACAGGTATTCGTGAGAGATCCCTTTGGGGGTATTTTCTTTAAAATAAGGCCATTTATCCAAGTGTTTCCTCATAAAATAACCCGCTTCATGTAGGGGGTTCTCTAAAAAGTACTGGTCTAAGTCCCAATAAATTGCCCCTCTTTTTTCGGATAAGATATATTGTATAATGTCAGACTCAGAGGTGTTTAAAGCATTAAAACCAATGAAATAAAACTTTGTGTCTGGCGCATCTTTTAAAAATTGCGCAATATTTTCTTTTGCTTTTTTATACAATAAGCCTTGGTGCCCAATATCTTGCGCCAACATTTTTTTAGTAAAACGCTCGTAGAGTTCTGGAAGAATTTCCCAAAACCTCAAATACGCTTGAACCATCTCTGTCTTGTCTTCTTCAAGGGCCCAATGAGACACCTCTTGTAGACTTTGGATGTGTGTGTATAGTTTATTAGCGGCTACTCCGTAACGGTCTATTTCATTAAAATCTTGAAGTATGGTAGTACCCCAACCTATAAAACTTGAAAAAGATTCCTTTTCTTTTATATCGGTCTCTAAATAACTTTCATAGAGTAGGCAAAGGGCGGTTTCAGTACTTGCCGGTTCAATAAACGCAAGCTTACCAATAAAGGCCTCTATGCTCAGAAATTTGGGGGCAAAAATAGTTTTTGAATTGTTTTTTTTGAGGTAGTTTGCCGCAAATACCCCTGCTCTTTTACTAGGAAACACCCATGTAGTATTGGAAAAATCAGGGTTTTCTTGAATTATTTTATCTGTGATTTGTGCTAGAAAAGGGATCATTGAACCGAGGGCTTAGCTTACTTAAAAATATAAAAAGCGCCGTTAAAACGGCGCTCTTTCAAAACTTTATTTATCAATGGATTAGTCTACCACAACTTCTACCCTTCTGTTGAGCTTCCTTCCAGCCCTATTAGCGTTAGTGGCTATTGGTTTTGTTTCTCCGTAGCCCAACATTTGAAAACGATTAGCGGCAATGCCTTTGTTAACCATATAATCTACAATTGACTGAGCCCTTTCCTCTGAAAGCTTTTGATTAAAAGCTTTAGTTCCTCTGCTGTCTGCATGGCCGGAAACGGTAAATGTTGCTTCAGGATATTCTTGGACTATTTCTAAAATATGATTTAGAGCAGGATAAGATTCTTCTAAAATCTCTGCTTTTTCCAAGACAAACAAAATGGTCTTTGAATAGTCGTCTAATTGTTTCTGCACCGCTGGGCACCCATTGTTTTCAGGAACCCCTGCTACTTCTGGACATTGGTCCTGGATGTCTTTTATACCGTCTCCATCGGTGTCAGGACAACCATTAAAAGCCAATATTCCCGGGGTATTTGGACACTGGTCTTTGGGATCTATCACCCCATCTCCGTCACTATCTGCACAGCCATTAAACTCCGGCAGTCCGGGCGTATTTGGACATTGGTCTTTGGAATCGATAATACCGTCTCCATCGCTATCTGGGCAGCCATTGAACTGAGCCAAGCCTGCAACATCAGGACATTCGTCTTGCTTGTCATAAACACCGTCCTTATCTCTGTCAGAACCACCTCCTTTTATGGAAACACCAAAACTGTGTTGAATATGGGCCACTCCTGAAATATTTTTTGTGTGTTTGTACACACTCTCATAGCTCAATCCAATAAAGTCATTGAACCAGTAATTTAATCCAAGTCCAACATTAGCCGTTGCAGAAGAATTTTCTTCCATCCAATAATGACCAAGACCTGCAGATACAAAAGGGTCTATTTTAGTGTTTTCTAGAAAGGCATATTGCACGTTGGCATCTAAGGCATAATACATTTTGTTGGCTGGGGTATTTCCTAAGGTGGTTATTTTATTTAAAGAGCCCCTAAGTCCAACGGAAAATCCGTTGTCCAAGTACATGGATCCAGATACAAAGTTAGCTGCAGTCATAAAATTCCAATGGTCTTTCACATTGAAAAATTCCTCGAACAGTTTTCCTGTTTCAAATGGATTTACCGCATTGGTTGGAAATGCATCTATAGCATTGGTCCCCACGGTAATTTTAAAAGGATTGTTTTGGTCTTGGGCTTGAAGACTTAAAGAAAATAGTCCCAAACAGCCCATTACGAGATAGATGAAATTTTTGCACATAAGGTTATTTTTTAGATTCATATGCTAAGATATAAAACACAGTTAAACAGACACAATAGCTGCAGTTTAACCGCTATAGATGACCTTTAAACGACCCCTAGCTGTTTGCCTACCTTCTCAAATGCTCTAAGAGCCTGGTCTAGGTCTGATTGAGTGAGCGCTGCAGAGAGTTGCACCCTAATTCTTGCTTTTCCTTTGGGAACCACAGGATAAAAGAATCCAATCACATAAACCCCTTCTTTTAAAAGTTCCGAGGCCATTTTCTGAGCCAATGGAGCGTCGTAAAGCATAATAGGAACAATAGCGGAGTCTCCATCTACTATGTCAAAACCAAGGGCTTTAATTCCTTTTTTAAAATAATGGGTATTGGCCTCTAGTTGGTCTCTGAAAGAAGTGTCTTTTTCAATAATCTCAAACACTTTAATAGACGCCCCAACAATAGACGGGGCCAAAGAGTTTGAAAACAAATAAGGCCTTGATCTTTGGCGGAGCATTTCTATGATTTCTTTTTTACCAGTGGTGTATCCGCCCATGGCGCCACCAAGGGCCTTTCCAAGGGTTCCAGTAATAATATCTACCCTTCCCATCACGCCTTTTGCTTCGAGAGACCCCCTTCCGCTAGCCCCTAAAAATCCAGCAGCATGACACTCATCTACCATAACCAGTGCATTGTACTGGTCTGCTAAATCACAAATTTGGTCCAATGGCGCGACCAAGCCGTCCATGGAAAACACCCCGTCTGTGACGATAATTTTAAACCTAGCACCATCTTCTTGGGCTTGCTTTAATTGGGCTTCTAAGTCTGCCATATCACTGTTGGCATAGCGGTATCTTTTGGCCTTACAGAGCCTTACTCCGTCAATGATTGAGGCGTGGTTTAAAGCATCTGAAATAATCGCATCTTCTGGGCCAAATAACGGCTCAAATAGGCCGCCGTTTGCATCAAAAGCCGCAGCGTATAAAATGGTGTCTTCCGTTTGGTAAAAGGAAGCTATCTTTTGTTCTAATGTTTTGTGAATATCTTGGGTGCCGCAGATAAATCTTACAGAAGACATTCCAAATCCATGAGTATCTAAGGTGTCTTTGGCGGCTTTAATTACCTCAGGGTGTGCAGAAAGCCCTAAGTAGTTGTTAGAACAAAGATTAATGACCTGCGCCCCATTGGTGAGCGCAACATCTGCCCCTTGGGGTCCGCTTATGATACGTTCACTTTTAAATAAACCGTCTTTTTTTATTTGTTCTAGCTCTTCTGCAAGGAATGATCCAATCTCTTTATACATGACTGCTGTTTTAATTTTATACAAATATAGGCAGCACATTTGCACCGTCTACGTAGACTAATATTTTATTTTCTACCTGGTACCCCATCTCTTCTAAAAGCGCGCCGTAGCTTTTTATTTGAACCTGGTCTTCTTCTTTCTCAGCACCTGTTTTATAGTCAATAACGGTCACCTTATTTTCATTAAAGACCAATCGATCTGGTCTTACCACTGAACCATTTTGGGTAAAAATATCTTTTTCATTATAGGCCCTAAGTCCTTTTTGGTAATATTTCTCCAATCGCTCATGAGTTATGATTCCCAGGGCTTGGATTTTAAGCATTTCAAGGTCTGAGGAGGGGTAAGCCTTTATAGTTTTTTCAAGTGATTTCTCTAAAGGGTGAATATCCAGTTGCTCTAATAAATAATGCAGTTGTTGGCCTATTTTTTTGGCTTTTAATAGGTTTTCTGAGATCAAAGTATCCTGGTGCAGGAGTAAGGCATAGCGTTGCTGGGTGTTTTCATTGGATTGAAAGACTATGTCCTTAGGCTCGTGTTCATGGCCGGCGTTTGTTTCTTCTAGCATTTTAAAGTCGCCAAAAGTGTAGCGCTGTTTTTGTGCAGACCATTCCCCCTGACCCATGAGATAATCTATGAGCAGTCCAGCGTATTGTTTTGTATTCACTTTTCCATCTTTATTAATAGCCATATTACCCATCACAAAAAGTGCCTGAGAAGCCCTTGTTAGGGCTACGTACAATATATTGATTGCGTCTAGCACCAAGCGTTCATCTTCTTCTTGAATGAATTGTTTTGCCACCGCATTGTATTGTGCCACTTGATCATTTTTAGCCAGAAGTAGGTATTCAAATCCATTAAATTCTTCCTTTGGGACAGGCAGCCAAAAAGTAGGATTGCGCGACTCTTTTAAAGGTGTTTCTGCAAATGGAAAAATGACCACTGGGAATTCGAGTCCTTTGGCCTTATGAACGGTGAGTATTTGAATGGCATTTAAGCCATCTGGGGCTGAAATACTCCACTGCGATTTTTTCTGCTCCCAATATTGAAGGAAAACCTTTGAACCCTCTCCTTCTTTTAGGCCTATTTCAGACACAATGTCTAAAAAGAATTGCAGGTAAGCGTCTTTTCCATTGGCCAATGAAAAAGCGCCCATGGCCATAAGGCAGAAATCATACAAAGACGCAGTAGTTAAGGTTTTGGGATTAAACCCAAATTCCGATTTAAAAAAGCCCAAGGCATCTTCTAAAGAGGTCTTTATATACTGATGTGCAGAAATTTTATTTTGTGCCTGAGCCAGATATGCCAGTAATGGATAGGCTTGAAAAGGAGTGGTTTCTTCGTAAACAAAGCGAATTAACTGAACTAGAAAACGCACTTTAGGGTGATTGTCTAAAAGCAAGGACTCAGAAGAAATCACAGGGATTTGTTTTTCTATCAAGTACTGAGCCAATAGTACCCCGTGTTTTTTCTTGCGGGTTAAAAGACAAATATCCCCATAAGAAAAACCTTTTTCTACCGAATCATTTATGGCTTCTAACACCTTTTGGCAATACTGTGCTTCCTTGTCAGGGTTGTCTTCAATAAATTCTAGAGATACAAAGCCACCACTTTCTTTACGGGGCTTTTGGTGGCTGCTATCTCGGTATAAGGCTGCAAAATTTTCTCTTTCTAAATAGCTTGCGGTATAGTTAAAGAAGCGGTTGTTGAATGCCACTATTTCAAAGTGACTCCTAAAATTATTCGGGAGATGAATTACCTTTGGGCTGGCAGCAGGGAAGGCTTTGTTTTCATAGAGATCAATAAATTGTTCTGCGTTACCGCCACGCCATCTATAAATAGATTGCTTGGCGTCTCCAACCAAAAGCAGGGAGCCTCTTTGCCCTTTTTCATCTTCAGATACCACGGCATTTTCCAGTAGTGGTTTTAGGTTGTCCCATTGTAGTGTGGAGGTGTCTTGAAATTCATCTATAAAAAAATGACTGTATTGTTCTCCCATTCTCTCGTATATAAAAGGGACAGATTGGTTTTTTATAGCGCCTTGAATTTTTTTATTGAATTCAGATATGGGCAGTATTTCTTGGGCTTCACAATAGCTTTTTACTTGGTATTGCAAGGCATTTATAAGTCTTAGGGACAGTAAGTGTTTGTGGGCATTTAGGTAAAAATATTGAAGGGTTATGGCAGACAAAATAACCTTCATAAAACCATGTAATTGCGGCTGAATATTCAGAATAGTCTCTTGGGCTTCTACAGGAGTTTTATCGGTGAATAATTTGGTGTCTTCAAATTCTTGAATCCATTTGGCAGAAGTGTCTGGAAGCCCACCATCAACAATTTTATCTATGAATTTCGGCAGGGACTGTCTGCTAAAATCCGTAGGGATTAAGCCACTTTCAGACAGCAAGGTCTTCATGCTTTTTGCCGCATCTCTGTATAGAGTTTCGCTTTGAGAAGCCTTAGATTTGAGTGTTTTTTTTAGGTTTTCAAAATCTGATAATTTCTTAGTTGACAGGTGTTCTAAGGCTTGAATATGCTGGTCTGAAAAAAGTAGTTTTCCTATATTTTTGAGATCAAAACTCAAGTCCCAACTCTTGTCTTCTGCAATTTTTTCCAGGGCAAATGCTACTAATATATCCGTCAATGCGGTGTCGTTTCCCGCCCGATCAATCAGGGCGTTTACGCCCTCTGAGAGTACCAGATCCGTATCTAATTGCACCTCAAAATTTTGTGGAAGTTTAAGGTCTTTGGCAAAAGTTCTAATCAGGCGATGGTTGAATTTATCTATAGTAGACACCTCAAAAAAAGCGTAATTGTGCAGCAGTCGCATCAGGACTTTTTTGGATTTTTTTTGAAGTGCTTCTCCTGAATATTCCAGTTCTTTAGCCACCTCTGAAAAAAGAGCACTGCTTTTTTTGGGGCAGGGTAGGGAAGAAAAATCTGCTAAAGCCGTTAGAATTCTTTCTTTCATTTCGTTTACCGCTTTATTGGTAAACGTCAGGGCAAGAATATGGCCAAAATTGGTTGGATTCTCAGGGGCCAAAACAAGCTTTAAATACACTTTTGTAAGCGTGTATGTTTTTCCAGACCCTGCAGATGCGTTATAAATCAGAAAGTTGTCTTTCACCCTCTTTTTTTATGCAAAATACACATATTTGCGCCTTCTTTTTCATTTTTATGGCCTTTTCCAAAGACTTATTGTAAATTTGATACGCAATAAACCCTAAAAAAAATATTATGGCTTTTGAATTACCTCAATTAGATTATGCTCACGACGCATTAGAACCACATGTAGATGCTCGTACTATGGAAATTCACCATGGTAAGCACCACCAAGGATACACAAATAATTTAAACGCTGCTATTGCCGGTACAGCTATGGATAGTGCTTCTATTGAAGCGATACTTGCAGATTTAGACCTCAATAACGGGGCGCTAAGAAATAATGGAGGTGGTTTTTACAACCACAACCTTTTTTGGAAGTCTATGTCACCTAATGGAGGAGATACTCCAAGTGGAGATTTAGCTGCTGCAATTGACGCTTCTTTTGGCTCTTTTGACGCCTTTAAAGAAACATTCTCTAAAGCGGCAGCAACCAGATTTGGTTCTGGTTGGGCTTGGCTTTGTGTTCACAAAGGCGGAAAATTAGAAGTATGCTCCACCCCAAACCAAGACAACCCACTTATGCCAGGCATTGGATGTGGTGGTTTCCCTATCTTAGGTTTAGACGTTTGGGAGCATGCCTATTACCTCAATTATCAAAACAGAAGACCTGATTATGTCAATGCATTTTTCAATGTAATTAACTGGTCTAATGCTGCTGCTTTGTTCGAAGCGAACAAATAATTCACTAGCAGTCCTCTTTGGACTGCAATAGGCATTTATATACAAAGGGCGCGGTTCTATAGAACCGCGCCCTTTGTTATATAAGAAAAGGCAGTGCAAGCACTACCTTTTCTCTCCCAAATCTTACCATAAACTTAACCTACTTATGCTATGGTATGGTACAAAAGTACATGAATTATTTTGATGGAATCTATAAGAAAACCTTAAATATTTTAAGGTGCTTATAACAATTTTTAAAGAAAACTCATTTTTATTTGTGTTTTAAAACTGTTTTTTAAAGAATTCTCAAGTATAGCTTATCGGGTATTGTATGTTATAGTAGAGATTCTTGTATTCAAAAAAAGATCTTACGAAATGTTTTTTTTAAGAAAGCAGCTTGGGTGAAAAATAGTCTAATTAGTGCATAAAAAAGGCGGACAATTGTCCGCCTTTTTCCCCAAATCTTACCAAGAACGTAACCTAATTGTGTTTATGGTTCCATAAATGTAGGAGGTATTAATACATAAAAAAAATAAAATCGATGATCTACATGTTTTATCGATTAACGACACTTTTTTTTAACATTTGCTTAAGTTTTGGCCCTTATTTGCGTCTTTTGAAGGGCTTGTAGCAAAAAATTTTTAATAGGCTCTCTCGTTTTTGCCTTCAAAAAAGTTTACAAAAGCTCTATTGACTACCCTATTTCCTCCAGGGGTTGGGTAGTCTCCTGTGAAATACCAGTCTCCTAAGTTTTCAGGACAGGCCAAATGAAGGTTTTCTATAGATTGGTATACAATCTCTACCACCGCTTTAATTTCTGGGCCTGTGAGTAATTGACCAATCTTGTAAGAGATTTCATCTACAGTGAAAGGCGCATAAAATTCAGTGACATAGTTTACGACATCAGCGTCTTTAGACGCCAACTGAGCCACACACTTCTTGTAAATATTTTCTACCACATCCATGGTGTTGCGCTCTTTGTGAAGCGCAAGGGCTGCCCTAAAGGCTATAAAGTCTTCCAATTTTGCCATGTCTATTCCGTAGCAATCTGGATAGCGTATTTGTGGTGCAGAAGAGACCACGACTATTTTCTTAGGCCCTAAACGGTCTAGTATTTTTAAAATACTTTTCTCCAAGGTGGTACCTCTTACAATGGAGTCGTCTATGATCACTAAGTTGTCTGTTTGTTTTACTGAGCCATAAGTGACGTCGTACACATGGGCCACCAGGTCATCCCTGCCGGAGTCTTGTGTAATAAAGGTTCTGAGTTTGGCATCTTTAATAGCCACTTTTTCAATACGCGGTCTTACTTCTAAGATTTCGTGAAGTTCTGCTGAGGTTATATCTCTCCCAATGGCTAGTATTTGGGCTTCTTTCTCTCTATTCATATGGTTTTGTGCCTCGCGCACCATACCGAAGAATGAGGTTTCTGCTGTATTGGGTATATAGGAGAATACGGTGTTTCTAATATCTCCTTTTATACTGTCTAAAATTTGTGGGAAAAGGTATTTTCCAAGGGCTTTACGCTCTTGGTAAATTTCTTTGTCACTCCCTCTTGAGAAATAAATGCGCTCAAAGGAACAAGCTTTGCGTTCTAGTGGCGCTAAGATTTGCTTAATATTCATCTCACCATTCTTTTTAACGAGAATGGCACTTCCTGGATCTAGTTCTTTTACTGCTTCAAAGGGTACATTGAATACCGTTTGAATAGCAGGACGTTCTGAGGCTACCACGACTACTTCCTCATCTGCGTAGTAATATGCAGGTCTAATTCCAGCAGGGTCTCTGAGTACAAAAGCGTCTCCATGGCCTATTAATCCAGCCATAGCGTAACCTCCGTCAAAGTTTTTAGAGGCTTTTTTGAGTATTTTACCCACATTGAGGCGCTCGGCAATAATTGCTGAGGCTTCCATCTTGGTGTAGCCTTCTTTTTTTATTTGCTTGTATAATTTGGCTACGGCGTCGTCCAGGAAATGACCAATTTTTTCCATGACCGTGACCGTATCTGCGTCTTCTTTTGGGTGTTGCCCTAGGGTCACTAAATTTTCAAATAGCTCCTTGGCATTGGTCATATTAAAATTACCTGCCACAATGAGGTTTCTGTGCATCCAGTTGTTTTGCCTCAAGAAAGGGTGCACACTTTCAATAGAATTTTTTCCAAAAGTACCGTATCTCACATGGCCTAAAAGAAGCTCCCCTATATAAGGAACGTGTTGTTTTTGTAAGGCTACACTGTCTTGGTATGCTGGATTGGCTTGAAGCTCTTTACTAATGCGCTGGTTAATCTGAGCAAAGATATCTTGTATGGGCTGCTGCTCGGCAGAACGCACCCTACTCATATATCTTGAGCCAGCCGGCATGTCTAATTTAATACTCGCAAAACCAGCACCATCTTGGCCCCTATTGTGCTGCTTCTCCATCATGAGGTACATTTTGTTTACCCCATAAAAGGCGGTGCCATACTTTTCTTTATAATACTCGAGAGGCTTTAAAAGCCTAATTAATGAAATTCCACACTCGTGTTTAATGGCGTCGCTCATAATAGATGCATCTGGGCCTTTTCAGGCGTTGTTGTGTTAGTACGAATTAAGCAAGGTCTATATTAAACTGGGTTAAAGCAATAAATTGTTTTAACCTGTCTTTAAGGACTTGTTGGTCTAAATCTATCAATCTTTCTGTTCCGAATTTCTCTACACAGAAAGAGGCAATATTTGATCCGTGAATCACGGCATTTTTCATGTTTTCAAAAGAGATGTTTTCACTCTGTGCCAAATAGCCTACAAAACCACCTGCAAAGGAATCTCCTGCTCCAGTAGGGTCAAAGACTTCTTCCAAAGGGAGGGCTGGGGCAAAGAACACTTGTTTGTCATGGAAAAGTAAGGCGCCGTGTTCTCCTTTTTTAATCACGACATAAGCAGGACCCATCTCGTGAATTTTAGCCGCTGCTTTAACTAGCGAATACTCCCCACTAAGCTGTCTGGCCTCTTCGTCATTGATAGTGATCACGTCTACCTTCTTAATCACATCCATGAGCAGGTCTAAGGTATGGTCCATCCAGAAATTCATGGTGTCTAGCACGATGAGTTTTGGCTTTTTGGTCATTTGTTCTATAACACTGAGCTGCACGCCTGGGTGTAAATTACCAAGCATGACAATATCTGCATCTTGATAGTCCTGGGGAACCACAGGCTTAAAATCTGCCAATACATTTAATTCAGTGGCTAAAGTATCTCTTACATTAAGGTCGTTGTGGTATTTGCCACTCCAAAAGAATGTTTTTCCGTTGGGCACTATTTCAAGTCCTGAAATATTGACATCTCGGTCTCTAAAAAGCTGCAAATGAGCATCTGGAAAATCTGATCCCACTACAGAGACTACTGCGGTGTCTATTGCAGCAACATTTTTTGCTGCTAGGGCTATGTAGGTAGCGGCACCCCCTAAAATCTTATCTGTTTTCCCAAAAGGGGTTTCAATGGCGTCAAAAGCGACGGTTCCTACAACTAATAATTTACCCATTATTTAAAATTTTAGTGCAAATATAAGGAACCTAGATCTAGTGGTCTATGCGGTTTTTGGTTTTTTAATTCATTTTAAGTGGTTTTCACAAAACCGCTGTCTATATACAAGTCTTTTCCTTTAGAAGCGGCTACTGCCAATACGTCACAACGCTCGTTTTGAGGGTGGTTGTTATGTCCTTTTATCCATTGAAAACGCACCTCATGCTTGGGATATTCTTTTAAAAAAGCCTTCCACAAGTCTATATTTTTTTTGTCTTTAAAGTTGGTTTTTATCCATCGTTGCAACCATTTTTTCTCCACAGCGTCTACTACGTATTTAGAATCTGTAAACACCAGCACTTTTAGGGGAGCTTTTTTGAGTTTTCTAAGGGCCTCTATTACGGCCAAAAGTTCCATTCTATTATTAGTAGTGTGCGTAAATCCTTGCGCAAATTCTTTTTTATAAGGCGTTCCCACCCATTCCATCACAATTCCATAGCCACCTGGGCCAGGGTTTCCACTGGCTGCTCCGTCGGTATATACATGAACGTCTGCTTTATGCATGTAATAAGGTTTCTATTGTTTTGGGGAAATGCTCCGCCTCAAGGGCTTGGACTTTTGTGGCAATGTCTTCTGGTGTGTCTTGGGTATTTACAGGCGTTTTGGCCTGAAAAATAAGGGTTCCTTGATCGTAGTGTTCGTTTACATAGTGAATGCTAATACCCGTTTCAGTTTCTCCGGCGTCTTTTACCGCCCTGTGTACATGCATGCCATACATGCCTTTTCCGCCAAATTTAGGCAGTAAGGCGGGGTGAATGTTCACTATTTTGTTCGGATATGCTTTGACCAGCCCGTGGGGTATTTTTAAGAGAAAACCGGCCAAGACAATGAGGTCAATAGAAAAGCCTTTCAAGGTATTTAATAAAGTATTTTCACTTGAGAAGCCCGCTTTTGAGAGGTACACTAGAGGAATACCTAAGTTTTTGCACCTTTCAATCACGCCTGCTTTAGGATTGTTGGTGATCACTAAAGAAATGTGCACCTCAGGGTTTTTGGCAAAATAATTCGCAATATTTTGAACGTTTGAACCGGATCCTGAGGCCAATAATGCTATGTTTTTCATTTTATGGTAGCGTTTTCTCCTTTGAAAAGGGCTTGAAATAGGGGTAGTTGTTGATTAAAGATTAAAAATACGACACATTTTGGACACAAATCGCGTTATTAATCCAAAGTTTTTTATTTTTGCAAACATATAAAATTTAAAAACCAAATTATTATGTCAGACATTGCATCAAGAGTAAAGGCCATTATCGTAGATAAGTTAGGCGTTGACGAAAACGAAGTTGTAACTGAAGCAAGTTTCACCAACGACCTTGGGGCCGATTCATTGGACACTGTTGAGTTAATTATGGAATTCGAAAAAGAATTTGATATTCAAATTCCGGATGACCAAGCAGAAAATATAGCTACTGTGGGTCAAGCCATCACTTATATCGAAGGAGCTAAATAATTTCACGATATATTAAAACATTGTAAATTATCCATGTGGTTGTAAACTGCATGGATAATTTTTTTTAAATTACCTTTGTATTCTGTAATAAAACTAAAACAAATTACATGCAACTAAAGCGCGTAGTAGTTACTGGATTGGG
>JAQWFV010000090.1 GCA_029238555.1 Flavobacteriaceae bacterium | reverse complement strand
GCCCCATTGACCTCTAAAAAGGAGTTTGTAGCAGATATTCCAATAGCCAAATGACCTTCCTTAGTGAGCCTCATTTTTTCTTGCCCTTTTGTGCTAAAAGCCAACTGATCTGCTGCCGCTCTGAATATACCTGTATTGGTGTCTGACTTAAAACTATAACTGGGCTCGTTCTGACTTCCGTTTGAATTGGAAAATCCTTGGCTTCTAATTTCTCCTGCCACATGTAATTTATTTGTGGGATTAGTGGTCCCAATTCCCAGTCTTTGTTTGTCTTGGTCCCAAAACACAGCCAATGTGCTCAGGCTTTTATTTTTTATCTCACCCACCACACCATTGCTTTCAGTATGCCATAGACTTCCTGTAGTTCCCTGTCTAAATAGGTTTAATTGAAGACTGTCTAGTGGGTGTAGTCCTTGGTTTGAATTTGTTGTATTAATTGTGTTGGATGTGGTGTGTGAGTGATCTATTAATGCATAGTCTGGTATTTCATGGGTGTGGGAAGCCGTTGTTGTGAGCGGAAAATCATGGGTGTGAGAAGCCGTTGTTGTGAGCGGAAAATCGTGGGTGTGATTTATTAATGCAAAGTTTGGGGTTTCATGACTGTGATTGTTTAAAGCGAAGTTTTCGTTTTCATGCGTATGGCTCAAAATAGCTGTTGGGATATTTTCATGCTGGTGATTTATTGGGGGTACCTCAATAAGGGTCTGTTCTCCGCTACTGCTTGTAAATAAAAAATTATTTTCTGAGATATTTTGGAAGCTTGCAGGAGTGGGTGTTGTTGGAGGGATGAACTCGCATAGGGGCATCCACCTTTGGTGGTAGTAAAATACGCAGTTTTGATCAATATTATACACTAAGGCGCCGCTAAGAGGTCTAATAGAACGCATTTCATTGTCAGTGACAACCGTTAAGATCAATGCTTTTGTGTGGCTTTTTAATTCTAAAAGTGAGTGGGGATGAATCGTTTCAGGATCTCCTCCTATTTTTACCTGGGCTGAGGTAATACAGGAATATAGTAGCGTTAAACCTATAAAAAATAAAGACTTCATATTGTCACTTTTCTATAAGGTAACATCCAATTGATTGTAATATCAGAAAATAAGATAAAGAGGGTCTTTTTATCTGTTAAAGTCTCAAAAAGACTATTTTTTGATTAAAACGGCTGGTTTTTAAGTCAATTCTTTTAAAAGACTTAAATGGGTGTTTAAGTGTTTTAGAAGTGTTTATAAATCCATTGCTTTGCGCTCTATTTGAGAGACTTCTGCAGCTTCTTGGTTTTTTTGAAATAATCGAGCTGTATGGGGACCTCTTAGGAATATGTCCTGATTAATCACTTCTAAATAACTTCCTTCCCGAAGTCCAATGACGTCGGTGTCATGATAGGTGTGGAATTCCTTTATCCTAGTTTCTCTGCTCTCTCCATTGTGCTTTAAGTGTGGTATTGGATCTAGGTAGTGTGCATTAATATTATAAGGGATAAGGCCAATAGTTCTGAAATCCTTTGGCATAGTAATAGGCATATCATTAGTGGTGTGCATGCTTTGTCCAATGATGTTACTTCCAGCACTACAGCCCAAATAAGGTACGCCTCCTATAAGCGCATTTTTTAAAGCAGCAATAATGCCTAAGTCGTACAGGGCTTTGACCAAGACAAAGGTATTTCCTCCTCCAGTAAAAATTGCTTCTGCCTTGGATATCCCTTCGATAGGGTCTTTGTATTCGTGAAGCCCTTTTACTTTTTTTCCTATTTTGGAAAATGCTTGAGACACGTGTCTGGTGTAGTGGTCGTGACTAATTCCATTTGGTCTAGCGTATGGAATAAAAGTGATGGTAGTGACATTTTTAAAAAAAGTTTCAAGCTCGGGGAGTAAATAAGCCAAATACTTTTCATCGGGTAATGTGCTGGTACTGGCAAGTATAAGATGTTTCAAGACTATTTTTTTTGCAAATTAACAAAAGTTTGGCCATCCTATTTTTTTATTTCTAACTAAGATGGGTTTTCTTTATACTAATATAACCACTAACCCATGTCTTTGGCATGAAATATATTGATGTATGATACTTAAAAAGACTTATTTGTTGTGCTCTTTTTTTCTTTTAATTTCCCTGAGTCTCTGGTCTCAAGACAGGGTGCCTCTTAAGGGTAAGGTAATGTATAGAGGGAGCAATGTGGTCAATGAAAACGTGTTGAATACCACTGCTGGTTTAGCAACTATTACAGACCAGGAGGGCTCTTTTGAAATTGAAGTAGCTGAAGGGGACGAATTGGTTTTTACAGCGGTCAATTATAAAATCACTGCGGTATTGATCACCGCAGAAATTTTGAAAAATAGGCGGTTGGTAGTTGCTGTAGAGGAGAAAGTAACTGCTTTAGAAGAGGTTGTAGTAGGTCCAGAGAATACGGAGAAATTTTTAGCCTTAAAGAGTGAAAAGTTCAAGGGCTATGATTATGAAATAGACCGAAGTTCTGAAGTAGATAATATTGCAGAAGCAGGTGCTGTGAAGGGCATGCAAAATGGGTTAGATTTTGTTAATATTTTTAAATTGTTGTTTCAGTCTAAAAATGCTAATACTACTACTGCTGTTCCAGTTTTAAAAATGTCAGAAGCATTAAGGGTAATTTATGAAGACCGTTTTTTTATTGAAGATCTCAAGTTATCTCCAGAACAAATAGAACCATTTCTTTACTATTTAGACAGCAAGGTTAGCCCACAGCATTTACTTAAGAAAAAAAATGAGTTCCAACTGATTGATTTTTTAGTTAATCAGAGTAGGGATTTCATTAACAACTCCAAAGACTAGTGCCATGAGTATAGCGTTGGATTCATATTATTACAAAAGAGTTTCTTGAGGTTTCATGGGCTAACATACACGCATTTTTGTTGTTTTTTAATCCTTTTTTTGTGTACCACTTTGGTGCATGGACAATCCTTTTTCTATCCTGATAATTTTAAAGCAAGGGTGGTTTCTACAGCAGAAGATATTGGCGGTATTTCTGTGCAGAATACTACAAGGGGCTACGCAACCATTACGGACGACGCCGGCTTTTTTGAGATTAGAGCCTTAGCTCAAGATAGTTTATTACTTTCTGGAGTGTCCTTTGAAAAAAAGATTTTTGTGGTCACCAAAGCTCATTTGGAACAGCAGTTGGTTTATATTCCTTTGGAAGAAAAGATCACAGAGCTTCAAGGAATAGTCCTTATGCCCTATAATTTAAGTGGTGATTTATCTAGAGATGCAAATTCTTTAGGGCCACAAGAAGTAGTTACCGCCAGCACTCTTGGTTTGCCAAATGCAAATGTAAAGCCACTTATGCAAAGCGAGCGACTGCTCAGAGAGGCAGCTATGCCTAAATTTAATGTGAGTATGTTACTTACATTGCCATTTAATCCTATTATTAATGAAATTACGGGCCGAACTAAAATGCTTAAAAAGCGTGTGGCAAGAGACAAACGCTATATCCTTTCAGAGCAAATGAGGACTTTTTTTCCAGATAGTTTGTATGTCAATAGATTAGGTCTTAAGGAAGATAAACTTTCAGATTTTTTCTATTATTGTGAAATTGATGATCAATTTTTATCCTTGGCTAAATCACAAGACTTGCTTCGGATCTGGGAGTTTTTGAAAGAAAAAAGTGAGGCCTATAATAGGAACAATAAAGCGCTCTTAGAAGACTAAGTACGAGCTGTTAACTTTAATTGGTATAAAAAAGTATATATGAGATCTAGATATTTTAGATGTATAATTGTAGGGTGTTTCTTTTTATGCCTAATATCCTGGTCTGGAGTGCATAAATTTTACTTGAGCGTTACTCAAGTGAATTACAGTGAAAAGGAGCATAGCCTTCAGATGACGTCACGGCTTTTTATAGATGACTTAAACAGTTTAATGTTAAAGCGTTATAATATTGATGCTCATTTTGAGACAAAGGATCAGCACCCTATGGCGATGCAATATTTGGAAGTGTATTTTCAAAAAAAATTCAAGCTATTTATTAACGGCAAAGCATTGGAATATCGAATTTTAGGTCAAAAAAGAGATACAGATGTGGTGGTTTTTTTTATTGAAGCTACAGGTGTTTATCTCACTGATATTCAAGAATTAGAGGTGTATAATGCCCTGCTGACGGACCTGTTTGACGAACAGCAAAATGTGATGCATTTAAAGATAAATAACCAAAAAAAGAGTTTTTTACTCATGAAAGACAAGCCTTCAGGTTTATTAAAATTAGATTAAATAAATAATTAATAGAATTAAAATCCGTAATTTCAACCCACTAAAATTAAAACCATAAATTAACAAATACACATCATGAAAAAAATCACTTATGTGTTCAGATCTTTTCTAATGTTTTTTGCAGTTGTTGCTTTTGCACAAGCGCAAGAAACAGAAGCTGTCAAAGAAGGAGGACACACCAATCAGAGCAAATTTAGACAACTCTACCAAGAGTTTTCTACGCCAAATTCATACAGATCTGCTTCAGGAGCGCCGGGTCCAAATTATTATCAGCAACAAGCAGATTATAAAATGGATATTACCTTGGACGACAAGAATGCAAAAATCTATGGAGAAGAGACCATTACTTACACCAACAATTCTCCAGATGTTTTAGAGTTTTTATGGGTTCAATTGGATCAGAATGTAAGGACTAAAGATACCAAGTCTGCCCTAAGAAATGGGGGAGGAGTGCCTTTGGCTGCGCCTACATCTTCTTTTGTGTCTTCTTATATGAAAGAATCTTTTGATGGGGGTTTTAATATTGAATTTGTTAAAGATGCCAATGGTAGACCATTGCCATTCACCATTAATCAAACCATGATGCGTGTAGATTTACCTACCCCATTAGCGTCCAATTCACAAGTGTCTTTTTCTATTAAATGGTGGTACAATATTCCAGACCACACTACAGACAGAGCACGTTCTGGATATGAGTATTTTCCTAAAGACGGCAACAGGGCTTATGTGATTGCTCAGTTCTTTCCTAGAATGGCTGTTTACAGTGACGTAGAAGGATGGCAAAACCATCAATTCTGGGGAAGTGGAGAATTTGCCCTTCCGTTTGGAGATTACGAAGTGAATATTACTGTTCCTGCAGACCATATATTAGATGGAACTGGAGAGCTTCAAAATATGAAAGAAGTGTTCTCTAAGGAAATGATTAAGCGTTACAACCAGGCTAAAAAATCTTATGACGCCCCCGTTGTGATTGTTACCCAAGAAGAAGCAGAGGCAGCTGAAAAGGGTTTCTCTGACAAAACAAAGACATGGAAGCTCAAAGCAGAAAACGTAAGAGATTTTGGTTTTGCTACTTCTAGAAAGTTCATTTGGGATATGCAAGCGGTTAAATTAGGTAACAGAGATGTGATGGCGGTTTCTATGTATCCTAAAGAGGGAAACCCACTTTGGGAAGAATACTCTACTAAAGCAGTAGCCCTCACTTTAAAATCTTACTCTTCTCATACCTTTGATTATCCTTATCCAAAGGCCATTTCTGTTCACGCTAAGAACCAAGGGATGGAGTATCCTATGATTTGCTGGAATTACGGAAGACCAAACGAAGACGGAACTTATTCAGACGGAGTTAAATACGGAATGATCTCTGTAATTATTCATGAGGTTGGTCATAACTTCTTCCCTATGATTGTAAATTCAGACGAGCGTCAGTGGGGTTGGATGGATGAAGGTTTAGATACTTTTATGCAATACATGGCAGAACAAGAATTTGGAGAAGCATTTCCAGAAGCCATTGCTCCATTAGAAGCATATCCTTCTAGAAGAGGTGCTCCAGCAAAAATTGTTCCTTATATGGCTGGTGACCAAAGCTTTATTGCGCCTATTATGTCTAATCCAGAAAATGTGTATCAGTTAGGCCCAAATGCCTATGGTAAACCAGCTACAGCGCTAAATATTTTAAGAGAGACTGTAATGGGTAGGGAATTATTTGACCACGCTTTCAAGACCTATGCCAATAGATGGAAGTTCAAACACCCAACACCTGAAGATTTTTTTAGAACTATGGAAGACGCATCTGCGGTAGATTTAGACTACTTCTGGAGGGGATGGTTTTACACCACAGACTTTGTAGACATAGGGGTAAAAGGAGTAAAGAAATATTATGTTAGCAATGAGCCTACCAAACAAATGAAAGAGTATATGGCTGCTAGAAATATTACAGAGGCAGATTTACCACCATTGGTTTATTTAGCGGCAGAAGACAGCGAGGATTACAACCCTGAATTAAAAGGAAAGAAACCTTCTGAGTCTTCTCAAACGCTGAATGCTTTTATGATGGATAATATGACGGAGAGCGAAAGGGCAGCAGTAAAAGAACCTAAGTATTTCTATGAGGTAACTTTTAACAAGCCAGGTGGGATACCAATGCCACTTATCGTAGATTATACCTATGCAGACGGAACTACTAAGTCCATTACGTATCCAGCTGAAATTTGGAGAAAGAATGACGCTGAGGTTAAAACGGTGCTTTCTACTGAAAAAGAGATTGTAGGTATTGTTGTAGATCCAAAAGCAGAAACTGCAGACATAGACACCACCAACAATTCATGGCCTAAAGCAGAAACTCGCTCTGAGTTTGATTCTTTTAAAGCCGGAATTAAAGACTAAATTGAAAAATAAAAACCCAGCTGGGTCTAAATTTTAAAGCCCCACCAATTTGGTGGGGCTTTTTTTATTTCGCTTTCAAACTTCTCCTTATATTTGTGTTATGAACGCGTTGTATTTTCTATTCATAAGTGGTGGTGAAATTTTTTTCATCATGTTTATTGTTGTCATGGTTTTTGGGGCAGATAAGATACCGGAAATTGCCAGAGGCCTCGGTAAGGGTATGCGTCAACTCAAAGACGCAACGGACGACATTAAGCAAGAAATATACAAGACTGCAGATAAGCAAGGAATAGATACTAGTTTTGCTAAAGACATTAAGCAAGAGATTGACAAAGTCAAAGAACAGGTGAGTGATGTGACTGGAAGTATAAAAAGGAACTAAATGTACCAGCAGCTCATAGATTTGGATCGTGATCTGTTTGTATTTCTCAACAGCGCTGGCAATACATCTTGGGACGCTTTTTTTCTCACCGTTACTTTGAGTAGTCTTTGGATTCCACTTTTTAGCTATTTTATTTTTTTGACTTTTATTTCAGTAGAAAAAAATAGATTTTACAATACTATTTGGACTGCTTTTCTGATGATTTTGACCGTTGCATTAGTTGGTTTTTTTGTAAAATACACTGTTGCAAGGCCAAGACCCCATCAGTTATTAGGTATGGTAGATGATATTAGGGCGCTTAAACCCATTAGTGGTTATAGTTTTTTCTCTGGGCATGCGGCGAGCTCTTTCGCTATAGTCACCTTTCTATGCCTGCTGCTGAGAAAAATAAAACCATGGGTATATGTGTTTTATCTATGGGCGTTATTGTATAGTTACAGCAGAATTTATATTGGAGTCCATTATCCATTAGATAGTATTGCAGGAGCCTTGATTGGTAGTGGTTTTGCATACCTGTTTTACAGTTGGCTAGCTATTTCAAAGCGATCCTTTTTTAACCCTTTTAAATGACCCTACTCATTGTTAGTCCATCTCTGATGGGTAATAAAGAGGTTTGAACACGAGGGTCTTCTGCTAGTTTTTTGTTGTAGTCTAAAAGCACTTTGGTGGTCTTGTCTTTGGGGTCTAATGGTTCTACTACTTTTCCAGTCCAAAGCACATTGTCAGAGAGAATAACAGTCCCAGATTTAGATTTTTTAATCACAGCCTCAAAATAAGCGTCGTATTGTTTTTTTTCTGCATCTATAAATACCAAGTCAAAAGGACCCTCTAATGTTGGAATAATATCTAATGCGTCTCCGATATAGGTTTTAATTTGAGTGGAATAATCACTTTTGTCAAAGTACTTTTTTTGGATTGCAGCTAATTCTGGATTGACTTCAATGGTTTCAAGGGTGCCGTTCTCTATAAGTCCTTCTGCTAAGCAAAGGGCGGAATAGCCTGTATAGGTCCCAATTTCAAGTATTTTTTTTGGTGCTAGGATTTTAGATAAAAGGCTTAAAAACCTTCCCTGAAAATGCCCGGTAATCATTCTAGGTTGTATCACTTTTACATGGGTTTCTCTACTGAGCTCCTGAAGCAATATTGGCTCTGCGTCTGAATGTTGCTCAATATATGTTTCTAAAGTATCTGATAAAAAGTGCATGAATTACTATTACAAAGTTTATACAAAAATACACCTTTTTAGAAGCGAGACTAATTCCTTTTTATTCCCCCTATAAATTGTATTTTAGGTCTTTAATAATTTTGCTATGAATTTTTCAAATCAATTGGATTTTGCCTTAGAATTAGACGCTTCAGATCCGCTAAAATCCTATAGGGACTTGTTTCACATTCCAACGCATCATGGAGCTGAGGTGGCCTATTTTACTGGTAATTCACTGGGTTTACAACCCAAGTCTGCCCGAGCTTATGTAGAAAGGGTTATGGAAGATTGGGAGACTATGGCGGTAGAAGGACATTTTTATTCCAAGGAACCTTGGTGGGAGTATCATGAGAAATTAGCTGCTCCATTAGCTTCATTGGTGGGTGCTAAAATACCTGAGGTTTCAGTGATGAATACTTTAACAGTAAATCTTCATTTTTTAATGGTCTCCTTTTACAGGCCTAGTCCAAAACGATTTAAAATATTGTGTGAAGAAAAAGCATTTCCCTCGGACCAATATATGTTACAAAGCCAAGTAAAGTTTCACGGCTATGACCCTGATACAGATATTGTTACAGTAAAGAAACGCCCTGGAGAAAATGCTTGGAGGGAAGAAGATTTATTAGAGGCTATTGAGATTCATGGAGATACATTGGCCTTAGTGCTCATGGGTGGGGTGAATTATTATAATGGTCAGGTTTTTCCTATGGAAAGTATTACTGCAAAAGCAAAAGAGCAGGGTGCGTTTGTAGGTTGGGATTTGGCCCATGCAGTAGGGAATGTCCCTTTACAACTCCATGATTGGGGGGTAGATTTTGCCAGCTGGTGTAGTTATAAGTATTTAAATTCAGGCCCAGGAAATGCGGCTGCTATTTATATCAATGAGCAGTATCTGAACAGAACAGATCTTCCTAGATTTGAAGGTTGGTGGGGTACCGAGAAAGGGCTTCGTTTTAAAATGGAACCTAATTTCACACCTATGGACAACGCAGACGCATGGCAAGTGAGTAATGCCCCTATTTTGGCTATGGCTCCTTTTTTAGCTTCATTAGATATTTTTAAAACAGTTTCTCAAGAAGATTTGTGGTCTAAGCAGTCACGCTTAGTAAGTTATATGTCCTTTATTATTGAATCCATAGCCGCTAAGGCACCATTTGATATTATAATTTTGACTCCTGAACACAGGGGGTCACAACTCTCTGTATATTTTCAAGAACACGGAAGGGCTATTTTTGACTATTTAATGTCTCATGGGGTGGTCACAGATTGGCGAGAGCCTAATGTAATGCGCTTTGCACCGGTACCGCTATACAATAGTTTTAAAGACATTCACATTTTAGGAGAAAGATTAAAAGAAGGCATTAATAAAGCTATTTTAACTTAAAATCGCTTGAAATGAATAGTGTAAAAAGCCTTTTTTCTAGCAAACGTTATTTGGGACCTGCCCTTGTTTTTGCTAGTTTAAATTTTGTATTTGGTACTTGGGCCATTTATATTCCTACTGTTAAAGCACAATTAAATATTAATAAATCTGCCTTGGGCTTGGCTATTTTTTGTTTGGCTTTAGGTACTTTTTCGGTTTTACCCTTTGCGTCTCGTGTAATTCGATACTTTGGGGTTGGAAAAAGCACAGGTTTAGGTGTTTTATGTATTGTAAGTACGGCCTTATTTCCTTTTTTAGCCCCTTCTTACCCACAACTGATTGTCGCTTTGTTT
This sequence comes from Flavobacteriaceae bacterium, assembly GCA_029238555.1. The sequence goes on along the minus strand of JAQWFV010000090.1, from coordinate 8,553 downwards.
TTGTTGGGTGCCGCCCAAGGTTTTACAGATATAGCCATGAACGGATTAGTGGCTCATATAGAAAAGGAAGACGGAGCAAGTGTCATGACAGCAACCCACGGTTTTTTTAGCCTGGGAGGGGTTCTTGCAGGCCTGGGAAGTTTTGGCATAGCTTGGCTCAATAATCCTTTAATACATATGGTATTTGTATTGACAATAGTGGTTTTGGTGAACCTGTATTTCTATCCTGCCTACCAATCAATAAAAGCTGCAGTAGTGCCAAAATCTTCCGTCTCCTTCGGGCATATAAAGCCATTTTTACTGCTAGGAGGAATTTCTTTTGTTGTAATGGGAGCTGAAGGAGCCATTGTAGATTGGAGCGCCCTCTACCTTCAGGAGGTTGCCTTAGCCCCAGAGTATTTAGTAGGAGGAGGGTTCTTTCTGTTTTCCATGTGTATGACCATAGCCCGCTTTTTTGGAGACCAATGGAGCAAACGCTTTGGTAGCATCCAAATTATTTCTATGGGCGCATTCACAGCTGGAATAGGGTATTTTTTAGTCCTCAGTGGAAATACCTACTTAGCCCTCATAGGATTTGCCTTAAATGGTTTGGGATTCTCAGTAGTCATTCCAGAAGTCTTTAGAATAGCTGGCCAGTCCAATAGCATAGACCCTACCAAAGCCATGTCTGTGGTCGCTGGATTTGGGTATTCAGGCTTTCTTTTAACACCGGTAATTTTAGGGGTAGTGTCTGAGAAGTATGGTTTATCGGTCGGTTTTTTTGGTTTGCTAATCAGTGTGTTATTAGTCCTTGTTCTGACCGTTTTTTTAAGAAAGAAAAATACGATAAAGGACTAAGGGCAATTTATTAAAAACAAGGCTTTTATTTGGAGGGACATTATCTCTAAATTATGTAATTTTGACAGATATAAATACGTGTTATGAGTGCCAAGAAAGGAAAAGTACAAGAACTAATTGAAGAAAAGTTTTTAGAGGAACGTAAAGTGTTTCTATGGGGACAAGTAGACGACGCTTCTGCCAAACATGTCATAGACAGATTGTTGTATTTAGACCTCCAAAACAGCAAGGAAATACAATTGGTGATCAATAGTCCTGGAGGTTACGTAACTTCTGGTTTTGCGATATACGACACTATAAAATCCCTAAAAAGTCCTGTTTCTACAGTATGTAGCGGTTTGGCTGCTTCCATGGGGTCAATATTGTTGTCTGCTGGAGCCAAAGGAAGACGTTTTATGCAACCACATGCTCAAGTAATGATTCACCAGCCTAGTGGCGGTGCTCGAGGACAGGCTTCCAATATTGAGATACAAGCCAGAGAAATAATCAAAACAAGGGAGTTGAGTGCGCAAATTTTAGCAGACAACTGTGGTCAGAAAGTAGACAAGGTCATGAAAGATTTTGATCGTGACTATTGGATGAATGCAGAAGAAAGCTTGGCCTACGGTATTGTAGACGCCATGTTATAACTGTTTATACCAATGCTTTAGTAAATTTTTTACTATTCCGAAAAGATTTATTACAAAGATGCGCTTTAAATACGCTGGCGGATTTTATTATTCCGAAAGGGTTTATTAATTAGGATGCGTTTATAATATTCTGAAGGACTTTAATATTCTGAAGGGTTTTCTATAATATGGGAAGCCCTTTTTTTAATGTCTTTAAGGTCATTTGGATCCATTTTTTTCAAAAGAGATAGCATCATGGTCATGCGGTTATTTTTTTCAAAATACCCCTTCTTTTCATCTAAGAAGTTCCAGTATAACGAATTAAAAGGACAGGCATTTTCTCCTATTTTTTCTTTGTGATTGTATTGGCAACCCTCACAGTAATTCCCCATTTTTTGGATATAATTTCCGCTACTTACATAGGGTTTTGTGGCCAATAAGCCACCATCTGCAAATTGACTCATCCCCCTTGTGTTAGGCATTTCTACCCACTCAATGGCGTCAATGTAAATGCCCAGGTACCATTTATCTACTTCATCTGGATGCACTTGTGTGAGTAAGGCATAGTTTCCTGTTACCATGAGCCTTTGGATGTGATGGGCGTAACTATGCTCAAGACTTTGCTTAATAGATTGGTGCATGCAATTCATTTTGGTCTTTGCCGTCCAGTAAAAATCAGGAAGCTTCCCCTGATTATCTAGCGCATTCTTTTGTGCATAACCAGGCATTTCTCTCCAGTAAATCCCCCTCATATATTCTCTCCATCCCAAAATTTGCCTCACAAATCCTTCCACTTGATTTAAGCTTATTCTGTCATCTTTTTGCTCATAATAAGTCTTTAGCACCTGATCCACTACCTCTTTTGGGCTAATTATTTTTGTATTTAAAGCAAAAGATAATCTCGAGTGAAAAAGAAATTTTTCTTGGGTATGCATGGCATCTTGAAAATCGCCAAAATAAGGCAGGAGATTTTCACAGAAATAATCGAGAATTTGATGTGCTTGATTTTTGTTAATAGGCCAATTAAATTGTGTAGCATCTATGGAGCCAATGGTCTGAATAGATTGCGATTGAATACTTTCGTGTATTTCTGAAAGGTTATTTGACACTGGAAACCTAGTGGGTACAGGGATTTGACCTTTCCATTTTTTTCTATTTTCTTGGTCGTAATTCCATTTTCCTCCAAGCGGTCCTTCAGGCGTCATTAAAATCTGATGCTCTTTTCTCATTTGCCTGTAAAAAGGCTCCATAATCAGTTGTTTCTTTCCCTCAAAAAAGTTTTTTAAACGCTTTCTATCTGTGTAAAAATGTTCTGTTGAATACGTTTTGGTCGGAATATCTAATTCCTTGCAAATAGATTGAAATTGCAGATCTAGCCTGTACTCATCTGGTTCCTGGTATTCAAATAAATCAATCTCATGGCTTTTGATATGGGCTTGGATTAATTTTTCCAAATCCTCTTTAGCCTCTGCTTGGTCAATATTTATGTATATGACTTGGTGGCCTTTGGCCTTAACGGCCGATGCAAATTCACGCATAGCAGCAAAAAAACCTACGACTTTTTGAATGTGGTGGGTCACATAATCCGTTTCTTGTCTCATTTCTACCATGAGATATAAAGTTTGCTTATCTATTTCTGTAAACCAACTATGTGATAAATTGAGTTGATCTCCTAAAACGAATCTAAGTTTTTTTGTGCCTGACATATCTCTGGTCGCTATTTGAATGGTAGATTTTAGTTGTTCTTATTGTTAATTATTCCAGAGTTTTTGAAATGCTTTTTGAGGATCGTACATATCTGCCTGCCTGTCGGGATTAAAAATTCGATCTCTTGGGTCATTTCCCACACCACTAGTGTACATCCAATTGGCCCAATTACTGTCTACATCGTAGTCTATTAATTGACTTTCAAAGTAGCGAGCTCCTGTTCTCCAGTCTTGATCCAATGTTTTTGACCAATAACTCGCTACATTTTGCCTACCTCGATTACTCATCCATCCAGTTTGAGCCAATTCCTTCATATTAGCATTGATGAAAGGGCTATGTGTGGTACCATTTTTCCAGTCATTATACACTTTAGGGTTGTTTCCTTTCGCAAAAGTTTTTTGGTTAATTCCACCACTTTTAAAAAGATCGTTTTTATGTTTTAGTCCCACATATTTAAAAAATTCCCTCCATAGAAGTTCAAAAAGCACCCAATAGGTACTTTCATTGGCTGTTACTGTTTTTTCATAGGTCTTAAGTTGGTGGTACACAGTTCGAGCAGAAATGCACCCATGGGCTAACCAAGCAGATAATTTAGTGCTGTAATCCAACCCAACTAATCCATTACGGGTCTCTTTGTATTGGGCTACTCTATGGCTTTCAAAGAAGTAATGCTTGATTCTATCCAGTGCTGCCTTTTCTCCTCCGCTAAATGGAAAAGCAGACCTAGGGTCGGTTTTTAACGACAGTAAATCTTTTGAAATAGATGACCAAAGGGCGTCTGAATAAAATAATGGGGTGTCTGTGGTGTTTGTTTGTTTAGTTGGAGTAGCTAGTGGTGTAGGAACTTTTAAAGTCGCTTCTACTTTTTTTCTAAATGGGGTAAAAACTTTAGGAAGTTTGTATAATTCAAAAGGGATTAATTCGGGGCCCAATAAAAATTGATCGTAAAGGCTAACCAGCTTAGTGCTTGGTGAAATCTGAGCTTCTATTTCTTTGTTTATTAAAACTTCTTCCTCATGCCATACTTTTTGATGGTATAGTGTGCTAATATTATTTTCATGAATGTATTCTGGCAATCGTTTGACTGGATTTCCTATAAGAATAGCAAATGGAATATTTAGTGCTTCAAGACTTTGCTTTAAATCCAGTAATGATTCTACAATGAATTTGGCCCTGAATGGACCAATTCTAGGTAAATCTCCCTTAAATTTTTCGGGGTCTAAACAGTATACTCCCAAAATTTCATTTGCCTTGATTTCACAAGCAGCTGAGAGTGAAGGGTGGTCTGCAACCCTTAGATTATTCGTGAACCAAACAAGAGACTTCATAAGCTTGTGTTTTTATTTCTTTTACATTTTTCAGAACAGTAACGCACTTCATCCCAGTTTTTTTCCCATTTTTTTCTCCAATTAAAAGGCCTTTGACACACTGCGCAAATTTTGGAAGGAAGTAAGGCCTTTTTATGCATGTTATTTTTTTTGCGGCTTTGTTTCCGGTTTTGCGTACTCGTATCTAATGGGTGAAGTTGCTTTAATATACCCGTCAATTCCTATTCCTGCAATAGTATTGGCTTTTGTGAGATCTATCCAACCATCAGATGCAATAAAATCTTCATTTAAATAAAGCGCGTTTATAGCTCCAACAAGCATAATGCAACCATTCTCTACAATGGGATATTCATTCACATAAGTGCAGCTGTATTTAATTGTGCTCTCTTTTACAAAGGGTGCAAGCGCACCCTCAAGGTATTCAACTTCTAATCCTACTGCTTCAAATTCAGAGGTATTGACAGGGTATTTTGCAGCGGTTTGGTGGGCTTTGTCTATAAAGGTTTCCTGAACATGGTTTACGGTAAAAAAACCAGTTTCTTTGATGTTTTTATAAGTGTCCCTTTGCACTGTGAGTGGTCTGAATGTGAAACCTATCAGCGCTGGGTTACTGCCGAGGTGAATGATAGAGTTAAAAATGGCTAAGTTTTTATTTCCATCTTTATCTTGTGTGCCAATTAGATTTATTGATTTAAATCCTGTGCAACTATTCATGAGGTTTGCTCTATATCTAGAGGGCAATTCCTCTAGATCTGACGCTTTAAATTGTTTCACTTTTTATATGATTTTGTTAAACAAATATAAGAAAGCAAATGGCTAATTTTTGTATTTAATACTTTTTTCTACTGAAATGATTGTGTCTATTTGAGTAGGGCCAAAAAAAAATCTCCATTAATGGAGATTTTTTTAATATGGTTAAAATGCTGCTATTACAAACTAGCAAATAGTTTTTGCATTTTTTCTTGCTGCTCTTCTGCAAGTATAGGATCTACCAAAATTCTTCCAGAGTGTTCGTCTGTAATAATTTTTTTCCTAGAAGCAATCTCAACTTGAACTTGAGGAGGAATAGTAAAGAATGATCCTCCAGAAGCACCTCTCTCAATAGCAACAACCGCTAAACCATTTTTCACATTGGTTCTTATGCGCTTATATGCATTGATCAATCTTTCTTCAATTTGAGTCTCGTATTCTGCAGATTTTTTAAGAAGGGTTTCTTCTTCTTTTTCTGTTTCAGCAAGAATGTCGTTTAATTCTTCTTTTTTGTGTTTTAAGTGTGTTTCTCTAGCTTCTAAGCGTTCTTTAGAGTCTTCTATGACTGCCTTTTTTTGCTCCATTTGAGCTTTGAATTCGCGAATATTTTTTTCTGCCAATTCAATTTCAAGTTCTTGAAACTCAACTTCTTTTGAAAGCGCATTAAACTCTCTAGAGTTTCTTACGTTTTTTTGTTGCTCTGCATATTTTTTTATGGCAGACTTAGCATCTTCAATTAGATTTTTCTTTGCAGCTATTTCTACATTGATGGTTTCTAAATCAGATTTAAGTTTTTCCATTCTGGTATTTAATCCAGAAACTTCATCTTCAAGGTCTTCTACTTCTAAAGGAAGTTCACCCCTTACATTTCTAATTTCGTCTACCCTTGAATCTATCAATTGAAGGTCGTATAAAGCCCTTAGCTTATCTTCTACTGTTACCTCTTTCTTTGTTGCCATAATTAATAATACTTGATGGGATTGGTGTTACTCTCCGATAAAGAGATTGCAAAATTAGGAATTTTTTTTGTAAGATAGCCCACTAAAAGATTTTTTGTAAACTGCTCACTTTCATAGTGTCCTATATCTGCAAGTAGAATGTTGTTTTCTGCTTTAAAGAAGTCGTGGTATTTTAAATCTGAAGTAACATAAGCGTCTGCTTTACAGTGTTTTGCGTTGTCAATAGCAAAAGCGCCACTACCTCCCAATACGGCTACTTTTTTTATTTTTTTTCCAACTAATTGCGAATGTTTTATGCAAGGTGTACCAAAAATTGCTTTCAAGTGTTTCAAGAAGTCCTTTTCCTCCATGGCCTCAGGGAGTAATCCTATTCTTCCCATTCCTAACGCTCCCTCATGTTTTTGAGGCTTTAGATTTGGATTATTAATGAGAACTTCTACTTTTTGCAGGCCAAGACGCTCTGCTATTTCATGATTTACGCCCAGTGAAGCGTTGTCTAATGCGGTGTGCATACTATAAATAGATATACCGTGTTGAACACATTTTAGGACAACCTTTGAAACATAATCTGTGGGAGTCAGTTGCTTGAGTCCTTTAAAAATGATCGGATGAAAGCTCACGATCATATTGGCATTTTTTGCAATAGCTTCTTCTACCACATTTTCCAAAGTATCTAGACTTACTAATACACCAGATACCCTTGACTGTGGGTCTCCCACCAATAAACCAACATTGTCAAATTCCTCTGCCCAGCTTAATGGTGCTAGTTCTTCCAATAAATTGGTAATATCTTTTACCGTCATAATTGTAAAATTGTGTTCTTGACAAATATAAATATTATAATTTCGTTCTTATGAAGATCAGAATGCTTTTATGGCCTTTATCACTTCTCTATGCATGGGTGCTGAGACTTAGACATCTTTTTTATGACCTCGGTTTATTTAAAAGTGAAAGCTTCAACACCCCTACAATTTGCGTGGGCAACCTCAGTTTGGGCGGCACAGGAAAAACACCAATGATTGCTCTTTTAATTGAATACTATTTAAGCAAGGGTTTGCAAATTGCAGTAGTCAGTAGGGGTTATGGAAGAAAGTCACGTGGCTTAATTGAGGCTAGTGCAGCATCTAATGCGAATGAAATAGGGGACGAAGCTTTTCAGCTATATAAGTCATTTCCTCAGATTAGGATGGTTGTTTGTGCTTCTAGGGTAGCAGCAATGACTTATTTAGAAGCGAGCTATACCCAAGGGTTTTCTGGAAAAGAGCATTTGTTTGAAACTCAAAATTCAAGGAGTCATTACGCTCCTGATTTAGTGCTTTTAGACGACGCTTTTCAACATCGGGCCATTAAAGCGCAGTTTAATATTTTACTCACTACTTACAATAAACCTTACTTTAAGGATTTTTATTTGCCAGCTGGTACATTGAGAGATCATCAATTAAGGGTCAAAAAAGCCCAAGTGGTTGTGATCACTAAATCTCCCGATCATCTAAACGCCACCAATAAAGCGTCTTTTGTTTCAGACCTTAATCTTATGCCAAATCAGCCAGTGTTTTTCAGTCATTTAAAATATGACAATCTCCTCATTGGATTGAATAATTCCATTTCTTTAAATACTCTAAAGGGAGAGGAAGTTACTTTGGTTACCGCCATTGCTAATCCAGAGCCATTGGTTAGTTTTTTAGAAAAACAAGGCATAATAATCCATCATTTAAGGTTTGCAGACCATCATTATTTCTCCAAAAGTGAAATAGAGTCATTAAAAAAACACCAAAAAATCATTTGTACTCACAAGGATTTTGTGAAGTTAAGTGCAGCTATACCTCAATTGTTTTACCTCCCTGTATCTCATGATTTCAGCGAGGATTGTAAAGGCCTTTTTTATACCTGTCTACCAGAAGTATTTAAAGAAGTCATTATTTTAAATAATTCTTCTTCTTCGTAGGGCTTATATAGCATTCCTGTAAATCCAGACTTTGAAAGTTCTTCCCAATGGTTTGCCTTATCCACAGCTGTAAGCGCAATTATGGGAATTGTTGCATTAAAGCTTCTAATTTTTTTAGTAGCCTCTTCTCCTGACATTTCTGGCATATATAGGTCCATTAGCACCATTTCAAAAGAGCCAGATTTGACAAGTTTAATGGCTTCCTCCCCGTTGTGGCAAGGCATGGTTTTTACGCCTAATTTTTCTAAAGTTTTAATGGTAATTACTTGATTGATAAGGTTGTCGTCTACCACTAAAACTGAGCATCCTTTTAGTGAAGAATAATCTGCTGTAATTGATTTTTTAATGGGTTGTAACTCGTAGCCGAAATTGAGAATAAAGCTAAATTCACTTCCTTTATTTACTTTACTTTTTATAAC
>JAQWFV010000146.1 GCA_029238555.1 Flavobacteriaceae bacterium | reverse complement strand
GCAGAGAACAATGCCATTGGAAAAGACAATGACTTACTATGGCACCTCCCCTTGGACTTTAAGCACTTTAAAGCCCTTACAAGTGGCCACACTATTATCATGGGACGCAAAACCTTTGAAAGCTTTCCAAAACCTTTACCCAATAGGAAGCATCTAGTCATTACAAGAAATAAAGACTACCAAATAGAAGCCCCAGACTGCGCCGTACACTTCTCCCTAGAAGCCGCCTTGGAAGCTTGTAAAACAGAAGCAAAGGTATTCATCATTGGGGGTGGTGAAATATACAAAATAGGGTATCCGTTGGCTACTTCCATAGAACTCACTCGGGTACATGTGAGCCTCCCGGCCCATGCCTTTTTCCCTGAAATAGCCCCCAAAGAGTTCGAGTGCATTCAAAAAACGCCTATGCCTGCAGACGACAAACATGCCTATGCATACACCTTTGAGCGCTACGAAAGACGTGACTAATTGGGCTTAAAATTCCGTGCTGTAATGAAGCCTAATGTGAGGCGCAGTAGGAATAAAACTTTTCAATACATCTGTAGCACTATTAGAGTAGAAATCATGGCTTACAGTGCTGAGAATTGGACTGTCTCCGGCCAAACCTTCAGTAGTAACCGAACCGATCAATAAACCTTCTTTTTCCAATACATTTTTGGTCTGCCTGGCAACAGCGCCAGCAGCATCTATAATTTCAATACGAGTCGAAAGTATTTTTTTTATGGCAGGGATTAAATAAGGATAGTGCGTGCAACCTAAAACCAAGCGGTCAATCCCTTTTTCTTGCATGGGTAATAAATAATTTGTCAAAAGTTCAGCCACCTCCTCTCCGTCTGCAAAACCACCTTCGATTAAAGCGACCAATCCAGCGCCTTCTTGCTCAATAATTTCAACTCCTGAGGCATTCTCTAAAGCGGTCTTATGAAATAAAGCACTCCCAAGAGTTCCTTTTGTAGCCAATAATCCCACTTTGCCTGTTTTAGTCTCTAAGGCTGCAGGTTTTATAGCGGGTTCAATCCCAATAAAGGGAATGGGATAAGTATCCCTAAGTATTTTTATAGCATTGGTAGTAGCCGTATTACAAGCTACTACAATTAATTTACAACCCTTGCCTATTAGAAACTCTGTGTTCTTGATAGACAAAGCTACTATAGCTTCTGGACTTCGCTCTCCATAGGGAGCGTTGGCACTGTCTGCCACATAAATCGTAGACTCTTCAGGAAGCAGCGCATGAACCTCTGACCATACCGAAGTGCCTCCCACACCGGAGTCAAAAAAGCCAATAGGACCAAGCGAATTACTCATACCTCTAAAATAAAAAAACCGCCTCTAAAGAGACGGTTTTATTTGAACAAAGATGGGAAAATCTCTTAGAATCCCAATTCTTTTTTAACGTCTGACATTAAGTTTTTTCCTCTAGACACCAATAAACCATATCCTTGAGTAGCATCTAACACATAGTCAAATCCTTGCGCTGTAGCCACTTTTTCAATAGCTGCTTTAGCTTTTTCAGAAATAGGCGCAAATAACTCTGCTTGTTTTTTCTGAAGTTCCTGTTGGGCTGCTTGCTGGGCTTCGTTAATTGATTTTTCAAAACCTTGTAGCTCTAGCGCTCTTTTTTCGTTTTCTTCTTGAGTTTTTGAAGCAGACTCATTAGAGTATAGGGTGTACTTATTTCTCAACTCAGTCATTGAATCTTCAATATCTGCTCTGTAAGTTTCTTGCAATTTCTTTAGTTCTGCATCTGCCGCCTTCATCTCTGGCATTTCAGATAATAACGCTTGTACATTAATATGCGCTACTTTGCTTTGGGCTTGTGCAAAACTTGTCGCAGCTACAAATAAAAATAATGCAACGGCTATTTTCTTTAAATTCTTCATCGTGTTAATTAGATTGATTGTTAATTTTTTGTTTGTTGTTAAATATAGTGTTCAAATATAAAATTTATTCTGTTATACTGTCTTTTTGTTGGACAGGAAGTTTGTCAGATTTCTTTTTTTCTCTCGCTTCTCTTAATTTTTTCTTTCTGAGTTCATAGGCTTTTTGCCTATCTTCCCTCAGTTTCTCTTGTGCTGCTTTCTTTTCAGCAATCTGTTGTTCCTTTGATTTTACCTTTTCAAGATCCTCTGCCGCTTTAGCTTCTAAGCCTTCATTGACAGGAACCTCTTCTGCTGGACCCTGGTTTATTTCTGCATCACTGAGCCCCATATTAGCACTCATATCTTGCCTACTCAAGGCTCTGACAATTAAATTACTCAAATTAAAACGTTCGTTGGCAAACAAAATAGTGGTACTACCATCTGATTTGTCTAGAATGAGATCGTATCCCTTTTCTTTTCCCAACCGCTGCACCTCATTAAAAACCAAGTCTTGAATAGGCTGAACAATGGAAGTTCTCAAAGCAAACAAATCTCCCTGAACACCAAATCGCTGTTGCTGATAAGCGACCAAAGACGCCTTGGCAGATTGAATCTCCAGCGCCCTTTCCTCTATTAAAATGGGCGTTAACAATGCCTTTTGAGACGCTAATTCGCTCTCCAAGGTTTCTATTGCTAGTTTTCTAGCAGCTATTTCCATTTGCCAACCACCCACGCGTTCTTCTAATGAACGTTGCGCCTCTAAATAAGAAGGCAATTTAGACAATATATAATCCATATCTATATAGGCTACCCTAGCTTGTCTTTGAGCGTGAACGCTACTTAAACCAAGCCAAAAAACAAATAACAGGTATGTGATTGTCTTTGAGATTCTCAAATATAATAATTATTAAAAACGCTGTCCAATAATAAAGTGGGTCTGCCATCCGGAAGGTCCCACGGAACCAGGCTGATTGTCTGCGTCAAACCCATAACCAAAGTCAATTCCCAATAAACCAAAAGCAGGCATAAAAATACGCACCCCTACTCCAGCGGATCTTTTTATATCAAAAGGATTAAACTCTTGAATACTGTTAAAAGCATTTCCACCCTCCAAAAAGGCTAAACCGTAAATTGAGGCAGAAGGCTTTAATGTAATAGGATAACGCATCTCCATAGAGAACTTATTGTACACCACACCACCTTCTTGTTGTCCAGTAGTAGGGTCTATAGGGGTTAAAGATTGGTTCTCATAACCTCTAAGTTGTACTACTTCTCTTCCATCTAAGGTAAAATTCCCAAGCCCATCTCCACCAACGAAGAAACGCTCAAAAGGTACATTACCAATATCTGGATTGTAGTTTCCTAAGAAAGCAAATTCTGTGTTTGTTCTCAAAATTAGCTTACCGACAATTCTACTATACCAGTCTCCCTTGAAATTTAATTTATAAAATTCCAACCACTTAAAACGAGACTCCTCTAATGTTTCCAATCTTTTTAACTGACTCGCTGTAGCGTCTCCAGTAGATCTCAAATCTATAATTTCGTCACTTTCTTCTTTAATCGCTTTAAAATCTTTAGATCCCAATAAAGAAAATGGCGGGGTGAATTTAGCCAAGAATTCAAAACTAGACCCTCCTGTTGGAAAGATAGGGTTTGGACCTGAAGATTTTCTGGAAAGACCAAAAGTATAGGTCAAAGAGTTAGAGGTTCCATTTCCAAAATTAAACAATCCTATATTGTAGTTCTGAAAATCGTATTGTTGGTAACCCAATGCATGAGACACGGAGAAGTAATCATCTGGCCATTGAAGGCGCTTGGCCAACCCAAGAGAAACACCTGTAATAGAAAACTGCCTGTCTTTATCTACATCTCTCGCCACAAAATCAAAAGAATACTGCTGTGTTCTGGATAGAGATACATTAAATCTGATCGGTTTTTTACCACCCATCCAAGGCTCAGAAAAGTTTAAACTGTAGACCTTAAAAGTCCTACTCGCTTGTAAACGAAGGGCAAAAGTTTGTCCGTCACCCATAGGAACAGGCTTGTAGGCTTCCTTGTCAAAAATATTTTGCAAGGAGAAGTTACTAAAAGAAAGTCCTAGGGTTCCAATAAAACCACCTCCTCCATAGCCCCCTTGAAGTTCAATCTGGCTGGATCCAGCTTCTACCAAACTATAGGCCAAATCTACCGTACCTGTATTGGGATCTGCGTTTTGAACATCAGGTGAGATTTGCTCAGCGTCAAAAAAGCCCAGCTGACCTAATTCTCTAATACTCCTAATAATATTATCCTTGGAGTATTTCTGACCAGGACGGGTCCTGAGTTCTCTGAAAATAACATGGTCATTGGTTTTGTCATTTCCTGTAATAGTTACATGGTCCAGGAAAGTTTCCTTCCCTTCTATAATTCTTATTTCAAAATCTATGGTGTCATTTGCTGCGGAAACCTCTACGGGATTTATACTTGAAAACAAATATCCATTGTTCTGATATAAGTTTGTAATGTCTTCTCCATCTGGCTTAGTGTTGTCTGCAATGCGCTTTCTCAATAAAACACCATTGTAAGTGTCTCCTTTTTTAATCCCCAAAATCTGTGACAAGCCCCTATCGGTATAAACAGTGTTTCCTACGAAATTAATGTCTCCAAAATAATACTTGTCCCCTTCCTCTACTTTTATTTTTAAGGCAATGTTTTGGTCGTTTACCTTAGTAAAGGTGTCCATTAAGATCCTAGCATCCCTAAAACCATTTTCCGCATAGGCATCTTTTAGGCCCTGTAAATCCGCTTGATAATCTTCGGGTATATATTTAGATTTCTTCCAAAACCTATAAAAAGCTTTTTCTTTGGTTTTCTTCAAGGCCTTTTTAAGCCTAGCTGCACTTAACGCCTCGTTTCCTTCAAATTGGATCTCAGAAATTTTAACCTTAGCACCCTTGTTAATATTAATGACCATTTTCTGAGCATTGGTCTCGGTGGTATCTGCAGCAGTAGCAATGGTTACTTTAGTATTTAAATAACCCTCTTTTTTGTATTTGTTTTGGAGGTAATTTTTAGAATTAGCCAATAAACTCTCCGTAATTTTTTTCCCTTTCTTGAGGTCCGTATCTGTTAATAATGCGTCTACCTTTCTAGGCTTAACACCATATACTGTAACCTGAGATAAAGTAGGTCTTTCTATAATCTCCAACTCCAAAAAGACTTTTTCGTCTTCAATATTTGTGATGAAAAAATTAATATCACTGAAGAGCTCTAAATCCCAAAGTTTACTAATCACCTCACCTATTTCCTCTCCAGGTAATGTAATGGGTTGTCCCACCCTTAATCCTGTAAAAGTTTTCACTGTCTGGGCGTTGTAGCTTTGCAAACCAACCACTTCAATACCCCCAAGGATATATTTTTTACCGTCGTCGTATCCGCCCTCTTGGGCTAAAAGGAGGCTGCTGCTAAAAAAAAGAACCAATACCATAAAGGCATTGGCTATGAATGCAATAAAATTTCTATTTACTGAGTTGTTCGCTTGTTTTTCCAAATCTTCTTTCTCTATTCTGATAATTAGCTAAGGCAGACTCTAAATGTGATTTGCTAAAGTCTGGCCAACAAGCTGAAATAAAATACAATTCTGCATAGGCTATTTGCCACAACAAAAAATTACTAATCCTGTGTTCCCCACTGGTTCTCACCAACAAATCTACCTCAGGCAGATCATGCGTGTAAAGATGGGTATTTATAATGGTTTCGTCAATGTTATCTGATGAAATTATATTATTTTTAACTTTGACACTAATGGCTTTTACAGCCTGAATGAGCTCCTCTCGGCTACCATAACTAAGGGCCAAACTAAGCGTCATTCCACTGTTGTTTCGGGTCTTTTCTATAACCTCTTGTAGTTCCTGAACGGCTTTTTTGGGCAAGGCAGAAAGATCTCCAATGGCATTCAATCTAATGTTGTTGGCCTCAAAGGTTTTTAACTCTTTTTTAAGGGATCTTATCAAGAGCCTCATCAATAAATCTATTTCAAATTTAGGACGGTTCCAGTTTTCTGTAGAAAAAGTATAGAGTGTTAAGTATTCAATGCCTAAAGAAACACAATGCTCCACAGTAGCACGCACTGTTTTAACCCCTTGTTCATGTCCAAAAGTTCTTGGCATTCCCTTAGCCTTAGCCCACCTTCCATTACCATCCATTATAATGGCTAAGTGTTTGGGTAATCGGTCCTTATGAAGTACAGTCTCTTTTTCCATTTTTATTCAAAACAATCCCTACAAGGTTTTCTTGTAAAAGTGTAGGTGAAGCTTATTCCAGAAAACACATACCAATCATTGTTATTTATATCTCCAAATTGGTAGACGGCAAAATTAGAATTTATTGGGTTACTTCCATCTAAATTATCCGTAAATGTGTACCTAACTCCAATTTCTGTCCCTAAAATGGTATTTGAACCTATTCTAGCTTTAATCCCAAAATGAATTGGAAGCTCAAAAGAAATCTCTTTTTTATTTGTATTCTTAGCCTTTAAAAACTCAAAATAATTGTAATCATACCTGAAAACGGTTAAACCTGAGTATAAATAAGGCGTAAATACTGGCCCAAATCTATGAAGGTTATAAGGCAAGAAGTTCACTTCCAAACCAGAAGACAGCTCCAATAAGCCTGTATTTCCATTCCAATTTCTCAAAATTCTAGCAGGGTCTTGGGCTTTCTTATCGTCAAAACTCAAATTAGTATAGCTCAATCCAGCCCTCCATGCGTATCGCTGGCTTTTATTCCATTTAAACAGCAAACCAAA
>JAQWFV010000141.1 GCA_029238555.1 Flavobacteriaceae bacterium | reverse complement strand
TTAAATCTAGAATAACCTTTTACAATAATTTTAGAAAGTTCATTGGAGTATCTGTAAGTGATTATGTTAAGTCAACCAACTAATTGTCACTTTTCATCGTTTATATATACCCTGAAAACCAACACACTTCCCCGCAACCAGACACAACAACATTCTAATCAAAACATTTAGAAATTCTTTGTTCAATGCCTCTTTTCCGCATAATGGATTTGGCATTCTCTAAAAGGGCATTACAGTCTGTTTTAAAGGTTGGACTATTTGTAATAAATTATACTATCTAGCATATTAGCTATTGCTTCTTGTGTTTGAAGATATATTCCTTTGGAGTGAATTTGCATATCTAATTGCAATTAATTAGATTTAGATATATTAATAATAAATATATGAAAGTAAAAATAATTCCCCATCATAATACAAAGCCTGAAAGTATACTTAAATTCATCTTTTTGCTTATTTGTTTATTCCATTTTAATACTATTATTTATGGCCAAGATAAAAAAAATGAAATGGGAGATTTCTTTGTTTCAAATTATGGAAGAGCATTTCTAAAGACTAATTATCTTAATTGGTCTGTCCTACAAGATCCAGATGGAGTTATTTATTATGGAAATAGTACAAATGGAGTATTAACTTTTGACGGTCAAAAAGTTAGGCCAGTACTTGATAAAGATGGCGATCCAACAAGGGGTAATGGCCGAGCGTTATTAAAAGACTCTAAAAATACAATTTATTCAATTATAGGTAGAAGCTTCGGTTATATTGAAAAAAACCAGCTTAACGAGCCCATCTATTTTTCTTTATCTGATGATTTACCTGATCAAGACGAGGTCAATTCAACACTATGGTCTGCAGGTGTTTTAAATGATACTGTAATGTTTCAATCAGAGAAATCTGTTTATCTATACAAAGATAAAAAATTGTTGAGCGTAGAGCATTTTGAGAATGTATTACATACGCTTAATGTTAACAAAGGAGGAGCTTTTCTTCGAATTTGGGGAGAGGGGATTTACAAATTAAATGAGGGTAAGTTTAAATATTTGCCTTCAAGTAAAAAGATTTTTTCAGAAAACAGAGTTGATGAACAATATAGTTTAGATAATGGAGACCAGCTATTGGTTTCAAGAGATGTCGGGGCATGGTATTTAAAAAAAGATGGTAAATTAATAAAAGCGAAAGCAGATGAAATCGATGATTTCATGAATAAAAATGAAGTTTATGTTGGAGGATCTAGACTAAAAGATGGCACTATTCCAATTGTTACAAGTAAAGGTGGCATGATTTTCGTTGATAATAAACTAAAAGTCAATGCCCTTTTAACAAAAGAAACTGGCCTGAATGATAATCATATAACTGGTTTCATTCAAGACCGACAAGGAGATATATGGGGTACAAATTTTGGATTATTTCGTGTGAGTTTTGACTCAACTATGACATATTTTTCTAAAAGAAATAATTTGTCGGGAGCAATTCAAGATATCACAAGGCATAATGGAAAATTATATGTTAGAACTAGTGAAGACCTGTATGATTTAGTTCCAAAAAACAATGCTTTTGAACAGTCAAAATTCGAAGCTAATAATGTAAATGAATTAGCTGGCTGGAATTCAATATTGAAATTTGATGATCAAATAATTACCACCAATAATTATAGTATAAAAACTACTAAAAATAGGAATACTGAGGTTGTAAGTCCTATTTACAGAACAAATTCTACAATTCGTTCTAAGGTAAACCCAAGTATAATATTTTCTTCAAATAGAGTTTATGGTTTATTAGCTCATCAATATAAAAACGGCAAATGGAACCAACTGAAGTTAAAAAATCAAGATTCTATCAAACCATTTAATATTACAGAAGTTTCTCCTGGAAAAATACTTGCATTAACTGCTGATGGAGTGTTTATATATAGTTACAAGAGTGATGGTCAGGGAAATTACGTGAAATTAACAATTGATAAAAAAGTTGTAAAAAGTAATAGATTTTTTATGGAAACTTATAATGATTCCACTCACATGCTTGTGGATTCTTTAAAAAATTATTATAGTTTAGATTTAAAAAGCAACAAAGCCATACTTACGGATATCGAACTTGACACTACCATAGTACCCAAAAAAGGTTTTGTCAGGTATGCATATAATTCACAGTCTAAAAATGGGTGGACACTCTCTAAAAGTGGACTTTTCAAAACTCATTTTGATGTAAAAAAAGGTTTTTTATTTGAGCAATACCCCTTTTATAAAGTAGATATAAGTGAATTAGCAGGAGGTTTTTATGCCGAAGGATCTGGAGAGAGTGAAATACTTTGGATTGGTTCGCAAGACAATAAATTATATAGATATTATCCAGAATTAGCCATTAAAGAATCAAGATTAAAATATAAAGCAATAGTTCGAGAAATTTATACCAATGGTGAAAAAGCACATATTAAATTAGGTTCTCTCCCATTTAAAAACAATAATTTATCTTTCGAAGTGTCTTACCCAGTGTTTGGTAACGAATCTAAAACATTATTTAGTTATTGGCTAGAAGGTCAGGATAATAATTGGTCAGAATTTGTGCCTGATTTTAAAAAAGAATACACCAATTTATCTGAAGGTGATTATAAATTTAGAGTTAGAGCAAAAGATGCAAGTGGTGAAATTTCGGAAGAAGGATTCACAGAATTTACTATATCTCCTCCTTGGTATAGATCTGTATTTGCATATATATCATATTTCTTAGCTCTTATTTTGTCATTCATGCAATTTGGAAAATATCAAGCTAAAAAGTCATATAATAAAGCTGAAAATGAACGAAAAAATTCTGAGTTAGCAGCAGCTAAGGACTTGCAAAATAGATTATTACCTAAATCACTTCCAGAAATAAAACAATTTGACATTGCTGCATTTTTAAGGACATCAACAGAAGTAGGAGGAGACTATTACGACTTTTTCGAATCACAAGATGGCTCTCTTTACGCTATATGTGGAGATGCTACCGGCCATGGCACACCCTCAGGAATGTTAGTTTCAATTACAAAGGCTGGGCTTATTGGTTTACCTCAAATGAGTCCAAAAGACATGCTTCATGAATTGAACCGTGTAGTCAAAAAAGTAGACCTTGGTATTTTGAGGATGAGTTTAAATATTGCCCTTATTAAAGATAATAAACTAACCCTAAGCTCTGCAGCTATGCCTCCTTACTATATTTACAGGGCTAATTCAGATACAGCTGAGGAAATTCAAATATCAGGACTGCCATTAGGAAGTTTTAATGATGAATATTTTGACGAAATAACTACCACATTTAATCCTGGAGACATTTTAGTTATTTTATCTGATGGTTTGCCAGAAGCACCTAATCTATCTGGCGACTTATTTGATTATCAAAAATTACAGGATTTAATATCAACTTATGGCAATAAAACTGCTGAAGAAATCATTGATAACTTGGTAAGAGAGGTGGATAAATGGTTAGCCGGAGAAAATAATCCAGACGATATTACTTTAGTGGTAATTAAGCATAATTAATTTTAAAATAACAATAAAATGAAAAAGCCTGTTGTAGAATTAAAATTGCCTATAATTCCTAATATGGAATTGATAGCAACTCAGACTGCTGAAGTGATTTCAAGGCATATGAATCTCACAGATGATCAAAGTTCTGAGATAAGTATGGCAATAATTGAAGCCTGTATTAATGCCTTTGAACATTCAAAAGTGGAAAACAATGTTTTTATTCATTTTATAATTGAAGAGGCCAGTTTAGTTATAAAAGTAATTGATCAGGGGATTGGTTTTGATAAAACCAATGTAGAAATTCCTAAAATAGAAAATAAGATAGGCACAAATGAAAGAAAAAGAGGCTGGGGCTTACAACTTATCCAAGAATTAATGGATTCTGTAGAGTTTGAGTCAAATGAAGAGGGTACAACAGTAACAATGAAAAAAAACATAAACAAATAGCATAATGAGTAGTTTTATAACAAGTATTAGAGAGAATAATTCTATTATAATAATAGAAACTAATGGATATTTAAACAACACCGGAGGTGAAGCAATTTCTGAAATTGTTTATGAAAAAATAGATCAGGGCCATACAAAGTTCCTCATAAATATGGAAAACACAAAAATTGTTAATAGTATAGGTGTATCTATTTTAATTGAAATAATTGAAAAATTGCAATCTGTTGATGGTAAACTAGGCTATTATAATTTGGCGCCAATTGTGTCAAAAACTTTTACTATTATGGGTTTGACTAAATATTCAACCGTATTTGAATCTGAAGAATTAGCTGTTAATGAAATATAGTGGCTAAAGAATTAAATATAAGCGATTTACAGTTAAAGTATCTTGAATTAGAAACTTTATTAGATATAACTAATGATCTTAATTCATTTGAAGAAATACCAGTTTTATTACAAGAAATATTGGTTAAGTCTTGTGCGGTACTGAATGCTAGTTCGGGATTGATTTTAATTGAAGACGACAACTCTAATGTTTTAAATATTGGCGCTGATTTTAATATTGATATTTCCGCACTCAACGGAATAATTTTCAATAAAAACAAAGGAGTCATTAAAGAAATAAATCAATCAAGAAAAACCTTATGCTTTAAAATAAGTCAAGACAACTACTTTTATGGAACCAATTGTGTGTATTGTTTAATTGCTCCTTTATTAGACAAACAAAAGTTAGCTGGTGCGATTGTATTATTTGATAAGGAGTCAAGAAAAGGAATATCTCCTTTTATAGATTCAGACTCAAATATGTTATCTGCCATTGCTTCTCAAGCCGGAATAGCCTATAATAATATTAAATTAATTGAAAACATTAAAGAGGCAAAAGCCTTTAATGAAAACGTTATGCAGTCAATTGCTACGGGTGTTTTCACCACAAATTTAATGGGAGAAATTAACCATGTTAATAGAACTGCAGTCTCAATTCTTAATTGCGATAAAGAAAATATTATAGGTAATCATTATGGTTATATTTTTGAATCTAATGAGCAAATATTAGAATTAATATCAAAATGTGAGCTAGAGTCTATCACTGTTTCTGAAAGTCAAGTTCGACTTCAATTTGATGAGAAAACGACTACTGTTAATATTTCAGTTTCGCCTCTACTAAATGATTTTAACCAGCCTTTAGGTACCGTTGTGGCATTAGAGGATCTATCAAATATAAATAAGCTAAAATCTACTTTTAAAAAATATGTTTCTAATCAAATAGTAGATCAATTACTTGAAAATGAAGATTTATTGAGTTTAGGTGGAAAAGAACAAGATGCTACAATCTTATTTTCAGATATAAGAGGATTTACGTCACTTTCTGAAAATATGACACCAAATGAAGTTGTAGAAACTTTAAATGAGTATTTCAATCAAATGATCGAAATAATTTTTAAGTACAATGGAATTTTAGATAAAATCATCGGAGATGAATTAATGGTAATCTACGGAGTTCCCAAATCAAATATTCAAGATAGTGAAAATGCAGTATTAACAGCAATTGAAATGCAAGAGAAATTAATTGCTTTTAATCAAGATCGTTGTATTAATCTTAAAAAGCCAATTAAAGTTGGCATTGGGGTAAATAGCGGAAGTGTAATTAGTGGTAACATAGGGTCAACCGATCAAATGGACTTTACAGTGATTGGCGATTCAGTAAACCTTGCCTCTAGATTATGTTCTTACGCAGAAGCTGGGCAAATAATTATTTCTGATGCAGTTTGGAATAATATAAAACATCTTCAAACTTTTAAATCAAAAAAACTAAGCCCCATTAAGGTCAAGGGTAAAGCTAAGGTTATATCTATTAAAGAAATTTTGTATAATGGTTACGAATTTGATTATCAAGATGCCTTTAACAAAGTTGAAGCGTTTTTACTAAAAGAACTTCCTTTGTATTACACTTATCATTCAATTGAACATTTCCGAGATGTAGTAAAGCAAGCGGAGAGGATTGCCAAAAAAGAAAAAATAGATAAAGCTGGAATACTAGATATTAAGCTCGCTGCTTGGTTACATGATGTTGGATATATTTGGGGGCCACTAGACCATGAGGAAAAAAGTGTTGAATACGCAAAAGTTATATTAAATGAAATGAAATTTCCAAAATCAAAAATAGGCTTGATTACTGGAATGATTATGGCTACTAAAATGCCTCAATCTCCTAAAAATCATTTTGAACAAATCATATGTGATGCAGATTTAGATTATTTGGGTCGAAACGACTTTGAAGATATTAGTTCTAATTTATTAAAGGAATTAGAGATAAATCAAAAAATAACAAATTTTAATTGGTTAAAGATTCAAGAAAAATTTCTTAAGTCTCACAGTTATTTCACATTAACTTCTCAAAAATCAAGAGAAAAAAATAAGCAAAAAAGGCTTAGGAAAATTGAAGATATACTGAAAACCGTATGAAGCAACCAGGACATCGCGAAAATAAAACCAACAGTCAATTAAGTAGAATTATAGCTGTTACTGACAGTGTTTTTGCTGTAGCATTAACCCTTTTAGTAATTGAAATAAAAATCCCTACAATTGAAACACCAACAGATAGTTTGATATGGGAATCAATTAAAGAGTTGACATGGACAATGTTAGGGTTTATTATCAGTTTTTTTATCGTTGGATACTATTGGTCTGTTCATCATCGCATTTTTGGCTATGTTAAGAAATATACTACAAGATTAATTTGGCTAAATTTAATGTTTTTATTTTCAGTAGTCTTATTGCCTTTTACTTCTGGACTACTAGGAAAGTTTGCTTTTGATGTTCACTTGGTAATGCCCTATGGTTTATATGTATTTAATATTTGTTTAACAGCTGCAATGAATGCCGTTTTATGGTTTTATCTAACTAATCCTAAAAATGATTTATTAACTCACAAAATATCTAGAGAAAGAATTTTATTAGGATTTTATTTTACTTTAGTTGTTCCTATATTTTTTATAATATCATTAATTGTTGTTTTTATTAATCCAATAGTAGGACGTCTCATTCCCTTAGCAATACCATTTGTATTAAAATATGGACTAAATGGGTTAAGTAGCCGCGCTATTGCAAAAGAAAGTATTAAATAAGCTAATCAACTTATATCATGAAAAAAATATTATTAGCCCTATTATTAATCTCAACAAATCTATTTGCTCAAGAAATAAAATCATTTGTGTCTGCCGACGGCACTGAAATATTCTATGAGGATATTGGAGAAGGTGAAACTATTGTATTGCTCTCTGGAGGGCCAGGTTTAAATTCAAGTTACTTAAAAGATCTCTATTCAGAGTTACAAAAAAAATATAGATGTATTGTTTTGCATCAAAGAGGAACAGGAGAATCATTACTTAAAAATGTAAATGAGAATACCGTAAATGTTTCAAGATATATTGAAGATATAAATGGTTTATATAGTGAGTTAGGTAAAGAAAAATTAACCCTTGTAGGCCATTCATGGGGAGGAATGTTAAGTTTTTCATACGCAGCAAATCAGCCTGATAAAGTAAAAAAAATAATTCTACTTAATACTGGAGGAATAACTGATAACTTTTTCAAATGGTTTGGAAGTAATTTGAATATGAGACTATATCCGGAAGATTTAAAACTTAGAGAAGTTCAAATAGCAAATAAAAGATCCTCATTAACCGCAATTTGGCCAGGTTATTTTTATAGTAGAGAAAGTGCATTGAAGACAAGACCTGCTCTTGATTATAAATTTAACAACCAATTAGGGATTAACCCATTGGCTGCTGGAGACTGGGCTAAAAGAAAAGATGATAGAGTTCAAAAATTAAAATCTTTTAAAGCTCCTGTATTCTTAATAACAGGAAGACAGGATCCAATTGGTGAATCAGTTGTATTTGAAGTTAAAGATATTTTACCACAAACAAATTACTTTTTCATTGAAGAATGTGGTCATTTTCCTTGGTTAGAAGGAGAGGAACAAGCTAAGTTATTTTATCAGCTTTTTGATAAAAGCATGAATTCAGCACAATGAATTTTTTAGTTTAAATAGATTTATTTTTTTATCTCATTCATAATTATATATTTAATTTTTAATGTTTTGGAACCTCTACAGTTGAATGTATTGCAATAGCTACAGTCATAGTTCCTATAAATCTTCCAATTAAAATATTACATATATATTTGTTGGCAATACATCATCGATGATCTACATGTTTTTTCGATGAACGACACATTTTTTTAGCATTTTGATTACTTTAATGCTCTAATAGCAGGCATAAGAGACTAAAAGACTTTGTGAAATCTTCGATGATCATGGGAGCTGGAATGGGGCTTAGCCCGTCTTTAGCTTGTAATTCATTAGCAGAAAAGAAACTCAATCATATAGGTTTAGGTGTTTTTATACTAGCTTTGATATAAAATGGTTGTGCCATTCAACAAAAAGCTATGGATATTTTTTTTGGTGTGCTCTCTGGTGTCATGTGCTTCAGAGGAAGCTACCGATTTGCCAAAACTAGAGGTGTCAGATACCTCAGTGTCTGATCCGGTGGTTGTTGCACAGGATTCTGTAGTACAAGCGAGCAATACTTCTCAAACCTCAGATCAAGGAGGTTCCTCAGAGACTAATTCCAATGAAAACAGTGAAGAAGCTGGGTTGTATTTAGCGGAGAACTCTATTACTATTAAAGCCAATTCAGCAGCAAATCCAGGAGATAAACTGGTTTTTGAGGGTATTGAATATTTAGTGGTCAACGACCAAATACTACGCGATATTATTACCGATGACAGAGAAGACATCTCCAAATTGGTGACTACTTATGTGACTGATTTGAGTAATTTGTTTGAGAACAAGCAAACCATCACGCCAAATATTGCTGCCTGGGATACTAGCAATGTTACAGACATGAGTTATCTATTTGCAGGAGCGAGTGTCTACAATGGTGTTTTGAGCTACTGGAATACCGCTCAGGTAACCAATATGTCCTATGCGTTTGCCAATGCTTTGGAGTACAACCAAGACCTTGGAGATTGGAACACGAGCCAGGTGACCCAAATGGAAGGAATGTTCTCTAATGCGACTGTTTTTGATCAAAATCTCAGTGGTTGGTGCGTCTCATTGATTGACAAAGCACCTACTAATTTTGCTGCTGGTTCTTCCATTTCCCAGACCTCACTTCCACAATGGGGCACTTGTCCTGATTAGGGATTATAGGGAGTCATTCTCTTAAAATTTGCCCAATGATTGCTTTATGTGTATTTTCACCTTTGATTTAAAAGTATATTTCCCCTAACATGGCCAAAAATAACACTCCACCAAACCAATCTAATAGCCAAACTGTTCATCATTTATACAGCAGTGCTTTTTTAATTGCGTACTTACTCATTGGTTTTGTGCCCAATCTAGGTGCGGTAGACCAGATAGCCCCTCAGTGGTTGTATTTGAATGGTGTGAGTGTGTTGGCAGCACTTTATATTTTGAAAAATCACGCGTATTTTTCATCGGCCGTAGGCAGTTTGTTTAAAACTAAATTTTCTTGGTTGTATGCCGCTTTTATTGTCTGGGCATCTGCCTCGTATTTTTATGCCATAAACCCTACAGAAGTGTTGGTGAATTTGGCTAGAGTGGTGGGTACTTCAATCGCTTTTGTGAATGTGTTTGTATTACTACAGAAAATCCCCAATAAATTCAGGCTCATAGCCATGGTGGCTACCGGAGCTTTATTGGTAGAAATGTATCTGGTCTTAGATCCTTTGTTGGGCTTGTTAAAACAGGGCGCCAACGCCTCTAGATCTTCATTGTTGAAAGGGACTACTGGAAATATCAATATTGCCGCTTTGTCCCTAGTGATTAAGATGCCTTTTGCGCTCTATCTGATGAATTTAGCACAGAAAACATGGCAGCGAATGGCCTATGGAGTGCTTATTACCTTAACCATTTTTTGTTTGGTACTCATTGCCTCTAGGGCCTCTTATGTGGCTTTGGTACTGAGTTTACTGCTGTATGTGACCTTTTGTCTATACAACTATTTTAAGTCGGGTAAGCCCAAGCGTTTGCTTATTCCTATTTTATATTTTGTGGTCCCTTTTGTGGTGGCTGTAGGGATTAGTGAGCTCAGTACTATTGGTAAAAACAACACTACTTTCTTTGAACGTTCTGCGACCATTGTGCAGGCTACTACCGATGGATCTATTGCCGGAAGGCTCCGTTTTTATATGGTAGGAGTGGAGCATATTTTAAATAATCCGGTGGTGGGTTCAGGTTTGGGAAATTGGAAGCTCGTGTCTATTTTATACGACAAAGAATTTATCAATGGCTATGTGGTGCCCTATCATATGCACAACGATTTTATTCAAATAGGAACGGAACTTGGGATTCCAGGCTTCTTAATGTATCTCGGACTTTTTGGGCTACTCATTGCTTATATCGTTTATATAGCCAAGTCTAAATTGCCAGAGAACACCAAGTTCTTCGTGGCTTTTTTGGCCATGTCCCTCAGCACTTATATGGTAGATGGTGCCTTAAACTTTCCTATTGCCAGGCCTATTATGCAAATGGTGTGGCTGCTAGTGATGGCTTTAATAGTCTTGTTGTTTTTAGACGCCAAGGCCTTTAACAAAGACCACAAACCCACTCCATTGAAAAATGCCTATTGGGTGTCTGTAGTGTGTTTGGTTCTATTGGCTCCGCTTACCTACATTGCTTACCAGACCAACGAATCCCTAAAAGGGCAGCAGGTGCTTTTGGGGGAATACAATGCCGGGAAGTTTACCTATCCTTTAAACAAAATTGATCAAGTAGTACCAGGCATTCCAAATATCTCAGTGACCACCTTGCCCATTGCCTCTATGAAGGCTAGGTATTATATGGAAAATGGTCAGGACGACAAAGCTTTAGAAATGCTCCGAGCAGGGATAACTGCCAATCCCTATTTAGGCTTTAGTGAAACACTGATGAGCCAGATTTTCACTAAGAAAAATCAGCGAGATTCAGCTACTTATTACGCCAAGGATGCCTATGAGCACTTGCCTATTCCACCGCATTTTGCGAACTATTTGAATTTGCTAATTCAAGAGGGCAACACCGCAGAAATAGACCGTATTTTTGTAAAGGATTCTGTGAAGCACGACCCTATGGTTTGGAAGAACTACATGATCGCGAGCAATGCTTTAAAACCTACAGGAGACACTGCTGCTGTAGCAGTTGCTAATAGAGCCATTGCGCTGTTTCCGGCAGACAAGGACTTTTTAGTGCTTAAGAAAATAGCTGTTTTAGGGAAGGAAACGGTAGACCGTGCCTTTGCCATCTCTCAAGAAGGATCTGCTCTTTTTCAGCAGCAAGACTTTATGAATGCCGCGCAGAAGTTGTCTGAGGCTGCTGCTTTAGACCCTTTAGAGTTCTCTTATTTTGAGAATACCGGAGCTGCTTACTTTTCTGCAGGTTTATACGAGCTATCGCTTTCTTATTTTGACAAAGTGATCCAAGAACTCAACCCTAAATCTGGAAAATCTGAATATATTAAAGGCCTGGCCCTGATTAATTTAGGAAGGAATGAAGCAGCTTGCGAACTCTTTAAAGCCGCTAAAAAATACAGATACGCAGCAGTAGATCAGGCCTTACAAACGCATTGTAACTAATTGGGCTATTTGATTGTTTGTATACGGACAAACGCCCTTGGCTGTTTTTAATTTACATGGCCTTAATCACATAGGTAACCACCCCCCACACCAATAAGGTATTGTCTTCTGTGACTGCAATGGGCTTATATTTCTTGTTTTCTGGCATGAGGTAAAGCACCCCTTCCGTAATTTTAAGTCTTTTTACGGTGAATTCACCGTCTATAAAGCAAACGGCTATTTTACCGTCTTTAGGTTCTAGGCTCCTGTCTATCACCAATAAATCTCCATGATCTAGCCCTGCGCCGGTCATGGATTCTCCGCTGACGCGTGCGTAAAAGGTGGCCTCTTTGTTGCGCACCAAATTCTCGTCTAGGCTAATGCGAATCTCTTTGAAATCGTCTGCAGGAGAAGGGAAACCAGCTGAGATACCTCCTTCAATAATTGGTTGCTTTTGCCCGCCCTCTGTCAGGGGCGTGTAAAAGCTTAAGCTGGGTGTTTCTTTTGTTTTTACGAGTCTCATGAGTTTACGGTAATAATCTCAGACAGGGAAGTGGTATAGCGCTTGCTGAGGTGTTCTTGTTTCATTTTCCAGGTACGCTGCAGGTCTTGATTGCCTACTTTTAAAGCATTCCCGTAGCGTTTGTTCATTTTGTCCATCACGGCCATTAGGGCGTCGTGTTTGGGTTGCTCTCTTTGAAAGAGGTCCAATTGTTTTCCGTTTACAGGCACCAAACCACTAATCATAACCCCTGCTTTTTTATAGGCCACTCCAGGCTCGTATAAAGCCCTGAGTCCCTTAATGGCTACCTGTCCTAGTGTAATGCTAGAGTCTGTAGGGTAGGCTAAGGGAATGGCCAAGTGTTTTCTGATTCGAGGGACCTTTGGATCAAAGGGATTGTTGCGCAGAAAAACCATTAGTATGTTGGCGGCACTTTTCTGGGCGCGTGCCTTTTGAGCACAGTGGTTGGCAAAAGTGGCTATGCGCTCTTCCAATTCGGGAAGGCTGCTAATGGTTCCTTCAAAACTTCTGGTGGTGGCAATGCCTTTTTTACTTTTCTGTCCTTCTTCTAGTCCTAAGGTAGGAATGCCTTTGAGGTCCTGCTGTAAGCGCAAACCCACTACAGCCATTTGCTTGCGTACCCAATCTTCTGGCAGTCTGGTAAAATCGTAAGCTGTTTTTATTTGTACTGCTTCTAAGCGTCTGGCATGCTGGCGCCCAATGCCCCAAACGTCTGCTATTTGGGTCCATTTTAGTGCTTTTGTAATGCTTTCTGCCGTATCTATGACGTGTACGCCACCGGTACGATCTTTGAATTTTTTGGCAATTTTGTTGGCTACTTTAGCCAGTGCTTTGGTGGGGGCTATTCCAATACTCACCGGAATACCGGTCCATTTCTCTACCCTTTGCTGCATTTCTTTGCCATAGCTGGCTAGATCTACATAATCAAAGCCTTTGAGCAGTAAGAAGGCCTCGTCTATGCTGTAGATTTCTATTTCGGGGGTGAATTGAGAAAGGACTTGCATGACCCTCGCGCTCATGTCTCCATAGAGCGGATAGTTAGAAGAAAATACCTCTATGCCATTTGCCTTGCAAAAGGCTTCGTATTTAAATGCTGGGGCGCCCATAGGAAGGCCAAGGGCCTTGGCTTCATTGCTGCGCGCAATGAAGCAGCCGTCATTGTTAGACAATACGGCTATGGGCTTTCCCTCCAGAGCAGGGTTAAAAACCCGCTCGCAGGAAGCGTAAAAATTATTACAATCTACTAAGGCAAACACGACATAAAATTAATTCGTTTGCCTCAATTTTCAGCAGTCACTTTAAAGAAGTTATGAAGAAAATTTAACCCCTCTCAAAATAGCCCAAAACGGCATGCAACACAAAGGACCGGTGTTTAAGAAGAAAATGCAGGGTGTCCTGTAATGTCTGCTCCGGTGATCAGTAAGTGAATGTCGTGGGTGCCTTCATAAGTAATCACAGATTCTAAATTCATCATATGCCTCATAATAGAATACTCTCCCGTAATACCCATACCACCCAATACTTGGCGGGCTTCTCTGGCTATTTTAATGGCCATGTCTACATTGTTTCTCTTGGCCATGGAAATTTGGGCAGTAGTGGCTTTTCCTTGATTTTTGAGTTGTCCCAAACGGAAAGCCAAGAGCTGTGCCTTGGTAATTTCAGTGAGCATTTCTGCTAATTTTTTCTGTTGTAATTGGGTGGCGGCAATGGGTTTTCCGAATTGAATACGCTCCTTGGCATACCTCAATGCGGTGTCGTAGCAGTCCATAGCTGCTCCAATGGCGCCCCAGGCAATGCCGTAGCGGGCAGAGTCTAAACAGCCCAGCGGTGCCCCCAATCCGTCTTTTTCAGGGAGTATATTTTCTTTGGGAATTTTCACATCGCTAAAGATAAGCTCGCCGGTGGCCGACGCCCTTAAGCTCCACTTATTATGCGTCTCTGGTGTAGAAAAGCCCTCCATACCGCGTTCTACAATCACGCCTTTAATTCTTCCGGCTTCATTTTTAGCCCACACTACGGCAATGTCTGCAAAAGGCGCGTTAGAGATCCACATTTTAGCCCCGTTTAAAAGGTAGTGGTCTCCCATATCTTTGATGTTGGTGGTCATGCCGCTCGGATTAGACCCATGGTCTGGTTCTGTGAGACCAAAGCAACCCATCATTTCTCCAGCGGCTAATTTTGGGAGGTATTTTTGGCGTTGTGCCTCATTTCCGTAAGCAAAAATAGGGTACATAACCAATGAAGATTGCACAGAGGCGGTAGAGCGCACGCCAGAGTCGCCCCTTTCAATTTCTTGCATGATCAGGCCATAGCTAATTTGATCCAAACCTGCACCACCGTAATTTTCAGGAATATAGGGCCCAAAGGCACCAATTTCTGCCAATCCTTTGATGATTTCTGTGGGAAAAGTAGCTTCTTGGGCGTGCTTTTCAATGATGGGACTCACAGCTCTTTTGACCCATGCTCTAGCGGCATCTCTTACCAAGAGGTGCTCTGGGCTCAGTAAATCGTCTAAGGCGTAGTAGTCTGGGGCTTCAAATAAGTCTGGTTTCATAGCTAATTTTTTGGGTGGCTTTTTTTTACAAAACAAGCCGATGCTTTCTAGCTTCTAAATTAACTAAAGAAATATAACATTACAATAAAGTAATGTTACATTTTTAAATAAAAATCTTTGACCAGTTCGGTATAGTCTTCCGTGTATTGGTGTCTGCTGGTTTCAATGGTGAGCTCACGGTGGAGGCAGCGGGTTTTTTCAAATCCAAAAGCCATATAAGATCGCTTAAATGGAGCGTTCTCATGCCCTCTCACCTGCATAATTTCACGAGGAAAAAGCCCTGCTTTGGCGGCAAGCGCTATAAAATCCTGCTCCTCTTTAAAAGGAAGCACCACCGCAAAGACGCCTTCTGGGCTCAATAGTGTGGCGGCCGCTTGCACCAAAAGCGGGAAAGGCAGCGTGCTGCTTTCCCTCGCTGCCGCCCTCGCTTCATTGTCCAAATTATTTTCAGTGTAAAAAGGAGGGTTGCTCACCATAAGGTCGTAAGACAGATCGTCTGCCTCCTCTAAAAGTTCTTCCAAGTGGGCGTGATAGCAAAAGAGTCGGTCTGCCCATGGGGTATTTTCAAAATTGGCCACGCATTGCTCATAGGCCTCTGGAATGAGTTCTAACCCATCTATGGTTTCTGCCGAGCTTCTTTGCGCCAGCATAAGCGCTACCACCCCAGTTCCAGCACCTATGTCTAAAATACTGTTAGTGTCATGAGAAATAGGCGCCCAGGCCCCTAGCAAGACCCCATCGGTACCAATTTTCATGGCACACTGGTCTTGATCTACACGGAATTCTTTAAAAACAAAAGGCTTAGACATGTGGGATGTGCAATTTTATTAAAGGACATTAATCCTCACCTAAATACAAAGCGACTAATCCGTCTGGAGTGGTTACCTCTATGGTCTTGTTTTCCCGATCTACCTTAGTGATAATCTGGTCTGTAATGGGAATAAGCAATTCTTTGTCTCCTTTTTTGGCAATGAATAA
>JAQWFV010000132.1 GCA_029238555.1 Flavobacteriaceae bacterium | reverse complement strand
GCGGCGTATTCTGCCCCAATAATGTCGTCTGAAATTTTTGTTTTTATATAACTGCTCTGTAATGCTTTAGACATTTGAGAGGCAGTCTCTAAGTTAGCACAGGCGATGGTTAAAAAGGACAGTCTTTCAAGGGCCACCTCTTCTGCATGGCAAGGTCCTGTAATAATACCAATTTGTTCTAAAGGAATGCCATAGGTTTCATGCAAATGTTCTCCCACAATTTTACCGGACTCTGGAATGATTCCTTTAATGGCAGAAAAAACAATTTTATTTTTTAATACAGCAGAAGATTTAGCCATTTCAGCAACCAAAAATGCAGAGGGTATGGCAAAAATAATAGCATCTGCCCCGTTTAAAGCTTGGTCAATTTGATCTGTTAAAGTCAAGTATTGAAGGTCAAAACTAATAGCAGATAAATAGTTGGGGTTGTGAAATTCTTCCTCAATGTGCGTAATGGCCTCTGAGTTTCTCATATACCATATGACCTTATTGTTGTTTTCAGTAAGCATTTTCACAATCGCTGTAGCCCAGCTTCCTCCTCCAATTACAGCAAACGTATTGATTTGTTCCATTCCTTAATTTAGTGATTTCAATTAAATAAACACCCAGGCAAATTTAATAATTCTCTTGGCTTATACGTGGCCTAGGTACAAATATACAAGAACGGTCTTTTGAATAAAAAAGTAATATTTCCTTTAAATTGTTTTGGTGATCTTAGAGTTTGGCACGAAAATTGATATATAATAAATAGCTATAATATACTTATATTTTAGTTTTGTTTAGGTTAGAATTAGTTGATTCAAAAACCCTGGGTGAGGACCTGGGGTTTTTTTTTTGCTTTGAATTCTGATCCTTAAGGCGGCTATTAGTTGGATAATTGATAAGGGTTTAACAGGATGCTTTATATATTATTGCCATTCAGTTCCATTTAAAAATGTTATTTTTGCCCCTTTCTAAAAAGCGACTAATAAGCACTTTAAACAATATCCTCTTGAATAAATTCATCAATTTTTTCGATTTTTCCCAAAAAGTAAATTATAAAACCGAGGTGCTTTCTGGACTTACAGTAGCCCTTGCTTTGGTACCAGAGGCCATAGCATTTGCACTGATTGCAGGACTTTCTCCATTAACAGGACTATATGCCGCTTTTGTAATGGGTTTTGTCACCTCTATTTTTGGTGGGCGTCCTGGAATGATTTCAGGTGCTACTGGCGCAGTGGCCGTGGTGATTGTTTCTCTAGCCAAGGACTACGGGGTAGAATATGTATTTGCTACCGTTATTTTAGCCGGTATTATGCAGTCATTGGCTGGGTTCTTAAAATTAGGGAAACTCATGCGCTTGGTACCCCATCCCGTAATTTTCGGTTTCGTAAACGGCCTAGCCATTATTATTTTCATGTCTCAAATGGCTCAATTTCAAGATGCTAATGGTGACTGGCTCACCGGGCAGTCCTTGTATGTTCTATTGGGTTTAGTGGCGCTAACCATCTTAATGATTTGGGGCTTACCAAAGATCAGTAAGGCCATACCCGCTTCTTTAGTGGCTATTTTAACAGTCTTTGCTATAGTGTTCTTTTTAGATATAGATACCAGAACTATTGGCGATATTGCCTCTATCAAAGGAGGCTTTCCCCCGTTTCACATTCCTGAAATTCCATGGACCTTAGAAACCCTAAGCATCATTTTTCCCTTCGCAGCTATTGTGGCTGGAGTAGGGCTAATAGAGAGTTTATTGACCTTAAATATTGTAGATGAAATTACCGAGACCAGAGGGAGCGGGAATAAAGAAGCCGTAGCCCAAGGAGCTGCGAATATACTGTCTGGATTGTTTTCTGGAATGGGTGGCTGCGCCATGATTGGTCAGAGTTTAATTAACACCTCTAACGGAGCTAGAGCAAGACTTTCTGGAATTGTAGCCTCCGTAATGCTTTTGGTATTTATAATGTTCGGGGCAGGCTTAATTGAAAAAATGCCCATGGCCGCATTAACTGGACTAATGATCATGGTATCTGTAGGTACCTTTGAGTGGGCCAGTTTAAAAACCTTTAATAAAATGCCAAAATCAGATGTATTGGTGATGGTTTTAGTGACCTTGGTAACTATATTCCTTCATAATTTAGCCTTAGCGGTACTCGTTGGGGTGGTGATCTCTGCATTGGTTTTCTCATGGGACAATGCCAAGAGAATCAGGGCGAGAAAAACAGTAGACGCACAAGGGGTAAAGCATTATGAAATATACGGCCCACTATTCTTTGGTTCTATTACGGCATTCAATGATAAATTTGACGTGCTCAACGACCCTGAGGAGATTATTATAGATTTCAAAGAGAGCAGGGTGGTAGATATGTCTGCTATAGAGGCGCTCAATAAAATGACAGAGCGTTATTTAAAAGTAGGTAAGAAAGTGCATTTAAAACACCTTAGTTCTGATTGTAAGGCCTTGCTGCGCAACGCCGATGCCTTAATTGAGGTAAATGTCCTAGAAGACCCTACCTATAAAGTGGCTGCAGATATCTAGGATTTTTCAACATACTATAAAATAAAGGGGCGGCCAAAATGGCCGCCTCTTTATTTTACAACAAGGCTGCTTTGAATTTACAGCGATCTAATATATTCTAAAAGCGCCCTAGCATCTTGTTGGTTTACATTTTGATTGAGCATAATAGCGTTGTTATACTCCTTCAATAATGCTTTAGCGATAGGGTCTTTTTTAATCATTTCGGTAGGGTTCATAATCATATTCATGGCCCACTCCGGACTTCTTCTCTCCAGCGTACCTGCTAAAGCCGGACCAATCATTCTTTGATTGGGCATATGACAGGCAGTACATTTTACCTCAAAAATTTCTTGACCCAAAGAGACCATATCTGCGTCTAAAGTGTCAGACAGGGAAACGGATTTAACAGGACCAATCCCTTTATTGTTTAAATCTACAGGAACTTCTTGTTTTTCTTTTTTAAGGGTGGTTTCTTT
Source organism: Flavobacteriaceae bacterium (assembly GCA_029238555.1). Next base: position 18,051 of record JAQWFV010000132.1, on the reverse strand, counting down.
TTTAGTTCTGTTCATTTGAAAACCACCTTCTTCTTTTTTCTTGCTCTCTCCACAGCTGTTTAATATAAATACAGCAGACAATGCAAATAATACTTTTTTCATAATATAGGGTATTGACTTTGAGATGTCTCCAAGCTGAGACATTAATAAATAAAAAACGAATATAGTAAAAAAGCCCTTTTTGGACGGGTCAAAAAGGGCTCAAAATTATAAATTATTGTTATTTTTTACTGATATTTTTCCAGTAAGCTTACTTGAGATTTAAGGGCGTCTATAAACTCACTCCTAAGTCGTTCAACAAGCGCTTTCACAGAAATACTGTCTTTGATAGTGGTGACGCCTTGTCCTGCAGACCAGATGGTTTTCCAAGCTTTCGCTTCTGTATCTAATTCTTTTCCAAAATCTATTTTAACATCTTTTTTAAGGTCTTCTGCTGTAATTCCAGCAGCCTCTAAACTGGCTGCTAAAAAGTTAGCGTGAACCCCAGAAATGGCTGCGGTGTAGACCACGTCATTAGCCCCAGCGTCTACAATCATTTTTTTGTACGCCTCTGGAGCTACGCTCTCATCGGTATTGATAAATCGAGTTCCCATATAGGCTAAGTCTGCACCCATTTGTAGGGCAGAAGCCACATCTTTTCCAGTACTAATACATCCTGAAAGTAAGATGGTTTTTTTGAAAATCTCTTTGACCTCAGCTACTAAACTCATAGGGTTCAAGGATCCTCCATGACCACCAGCGCCTGCAGAGACTAATATTAATCCATCTACGCCAGCTTCAGCAGCTTTTTCTGCATGTCTCTTTTTAATAATATCATGAAATACCAATCCACCGTAAGAATGAATGGCGTCTACTACCATAGACACTGCACCCAGAGAGGTGATCACGAGCGGCACCTGGTGTTTCATGCATAATTTCACATCTGCTTCTAATCTAGGATTGGTAGGGTGCACAATGAGGTTCACTCCAAAAGGAGCGGCTTTCTGACCCGTTTCTTTTTCAAATGCCGCTAAGGCCTCTTTAATTTCAATGATCCATGCTTCAAAGCCTTCACTGGTTCTCTGATTCAAGGCCGGAAAAGTCCCTACTATCCCATTTTTACAGCATTCAATCACCATATTAGGGTTTGAGATTAAAAACATAGGGGCTGCCACCACGGGGAGATTTAAATCATTTATAAAAGACGCTTTTTCAGACATAATGTACTTTTAGGGAGTTCAAATAAATAATAATACTTTTGCACTTATTATGCATGCATAACAAATATACCATAAATGTACACAAAATCCTTTGATATTCGTTGGAGCGACCTAGATGCTAATAGACATTTAGCCAACGCTTCTTACTTAAATTTTATGAGCCATACCCGAATGGGTTTCTTAATGGAATGTGGTTTTAATCAAGCTTCTATGGCGGCACACCAGTTAGGGCCTGTTGTTTTTTACGAGCACATCTATTATTTTAAGGAAGCTTTTCCGGGAAAGCCTGTACGTGTTTCCCTAGAATTAAAAGGGCTGAGCGAAGATGGAATGTTCTTTGAATTTCACCATAACTTTTACGATCACAAGGGGAAGAACTTTGCCCATTGCGAAATGATGGGCGCATGGATAGATATGGAATCTAGAGCCCTAAGCCCGCTCCCAGAAATGTTTATGAAGGCATTTAATGCGGTTGAAAAAGCCTCAGATTTTAAGGTCCTTACTAAGGAAGACACCAGAAAATTTGCCAAAAAACCAGTAGATATAAGCTTCTAATTCCCTTGTTTTAGGGAGCGCATCCCTAACGCGGCTTAGAAGACTGTTTTGAAGTGGCTAGGTAAACGCCTACCAATACGGCGGCTGTTCCCATTATTTTAATAGGACTCAATTGGTCTTTGCCACTTAAAACGGCATAAATAATGCCAATAAGGGGTTGTAAATATACGAAAGCGCCTACGGAAGACGCTTTGAGCGTGGTGAGCGCAAAAGCGTTAAAGAGATAGGTTAAGAAAGTGGTGCCCAAAATGACAAATCCCACGGCACCCCAAATCTCTATAGGCATGGTTTCCCATTGTATTTGGTTAAACTCTGCAATAGTGATAGGGAAATTTATGATAAAAGCCATTCCAAAGAGCCATTTCATTAAGGTAATGGGGTGGTATTTATCAATGAGTGATTTAACCACGATCAGATAGGCCCCGTAGGAGGTAGCATTTAATACAAACAATAGGTTTCCCACAAAAATATTTGGCGCGTCTTGCCTTATTTCGTGGCCAAATAGGATGAGACCTAAAGCACCCACAAACCCTAATCCAATTCCAATGATTTTTTTAAGACCTATTTTTTCTTTTAGAAAAATGGCAGACAATAGTACCACAATAATAGGGGTAATGGTCACTAGTACAGCACTGTTTATAGGTGTAGATAAGGAGAGTCCTTTGAAAAAAGACAGCATATTAACCACCATGCCTAAAAGGGCGGCGGCCAATAGTATTTTCCAGTCTTTTCTTTGAATTTTTTCTTTTGGGGTAAAAAGTGAAAGGGTCCAAAACAAAATAGCAGCACCGCCCACTCTGAGCATAATAAACCCAAAAGCGCCTACATAATCGGGCATGGCTCCTTTTGCAATCGTATGGTTTAATCCATATATGGTGGTGGCGCCAAAGGCGGCTAATAAGGCCCCTACTCTTTTATTCAAAATGGCTTTCAACACTAAGATTTTAAAGCCATTTCTGCTGCGGCAATAGTGTCTTTTTTATAGCCTACAAACACTTCATTGGCTACCCTAATGACAGGTCTTTTCAAAAAAGTATAGTGTGAGAGTATGTAGGATTTGTATTCTTTTTCTCCCAAGTCTTTTTTGGCCAACCCCTCAGAAGTGTAGCGTCTAGAACGTCTGTTGAAAAGCGATTCATAAGAACCTGTAATGGCGGCTAATTCGTCCAGTTCTTTTTCTGAGATGTGGGTTTGTTTGAGGTCTTGCAAAGAGACATCGGCCAGCGGCCCAAAACCGTCAATAATTTTTTTACAAGTATTACAAGTACTTAAGTGATAGATATGTTTCATGGGATGATTAATTATTACACAAAGAAACTTATTTTAAAGGAATTGTACTATTTTTAGAAAAAACAATCCATGGAGACTATTTTACAGATCACTGCCGCTAATCGTGAGCTATACATTAAATTCTTAAACGATATTTCTTTAGAAGACCTTGGCAAAATACCCAGTGGTTTTAATAATAGTATTTGGTGGAATATTGCCCATGTGGCGGTAACCCAACAACTTCTGGTGTATGGGCTTAGTGGTTTGGAACCGCATATGTCTAAATCTTTTATAGATAATTATAGAAAGGGTACCGCCCCTGTAAAAGCACCCACTTTAGAAGAGGTAGAAACCTTGAAGTCTGCTTTAAAAGAATTGATTGTCAGAACAAAAGAAGATGTTCAAAAAGGGATTTTTTCTACCTATAACCCTTATGTTACTTCTGCTGGGGTGACGCTGAACAATGTTTCTGACGCTATGGCTTTTAATCTGGTGCATGAAGGCATTCACATAGGTGCAATTATCGCTCTTAAGAAAGCATTGAAGGGCTAAACCCTATATACTACTGGCTTTAATACATGCATCATTTTTTCACATAGCAACATTGCATTATTCTATAAAAAAACCAGCTTAAATTATGGAAATAACATAATTTTGCCCCTATATTAATAATGGCGCAAAGCGCCTTGCTATTAGATTTTAAATGGAAGCAAAAATTAATGCCTTTATGGAAGAGGTGAAGACCAGAAATGGTCATGAACCTGAATTTATTCAAGCAGTTCAAGAAGTAGCTGAAACAGTTATTCCTTACATTGCCAAGCACGATATTTACAACGGGAAAAATATTTTACTCCGAATGGTGGAGCCTGAAAGACTCATTTCTTTTAGAGTTGCCTGGGTAGACGACGCAGGTGAGATACACGTAAACAGAGGCTATAGGATTCAAATGAATTCTGCTATTGGCCCATACAAAGGGGGTCTTCGTTTTCACCCTTCAGTAAACGCAAGTATTTTAAAATTCTTGGCTTTTGAGCAGGTGTTTAAAAACTCTTTAACGACCCTACCAATGGGGGGTGGTAAAGGGGGATCTGACTTTGATCCTAAAGGAAAATCAGACGACGAAGTCATGCGTTTTTGCCATGCCTTTATGTTGGAACTCAACCGTCATATAGGACCTAATACAGATGTGCCAGCTGGAGATATAGGCGTTGGCGCTAGAGAAATAGGCTTTTTGTTTGGAATGTATAAAAAGATTCGCAATGAGTTTACAGGGGTACTTACAGGAAAAGGACGCTCTTGGGGCGGATCTTTAATTAGACCAGAAGCAACAGGTTATGGTACGGTGTATTTTGCCCAGAGCATGTTACAGACCGAAGGCACTGATTTTTCAGGAAAAAAAGTAGTGATTTCTGGATCTGGAAATGTAGCGCAATACGCTGCGGAGAAAGCTATTCAGTTAGGCGCTTCGGTACTGACTTTGTCAGATTCTAAAGGATTTATTCACGATCCTGAAGGAATTGACACTGAAAAATTGGACTTTGTAATGGACCTTAAAAACAACCAAAGGGCTCGCATTTCTGAATATATTAAAACCTATCCAAAGGCAACCTATCACGAAGGAGAGACGCCTTGGGGTGTTGCCTGTGATATTGCCTTGCCTTGTGCGACTCAAAATGAGTTGGACGGTGCAGATGCAGAAAAATTAATTGCTAATGGCTGTGTATGTGTAGCTGAGGGGGCTAATATGCCTTCTACACCAGAGGCCATTCACACTTTTCATGAGGCCAAAATTTTATTCGCGCCAGGAAAGGCATCGAATGCTGGTGGTGTGGCTACTTCTGGGTTAGAAATGTCTCAGAATTCATTGAGAATTAGCTGGACTAGAGAAGAGGTAGACGAGCGATTAAAAGGTATTATGTCTGATATTCACGATTCTTGTATTGCCTTTGGAAAAGAGGCAGACGGCTATTGTAACTATGTAAAAGGGGCTAATATTGCCGGATTTGTTAAGGTAGCAGACGCTATGTTGGCACAGGGGGTTATCTAATCCCGTCTTACCATGAATAATAAAGCCTTTTCTCTTGTTAGAGAAAAGGCTTTTTTTATTTTTACGGATATGCAAGAGACCACCAAAGCGATTGTTTTAAAAGCGATTAAATATGGAGACAGTAGCTTAATTGTTAAGCTTTATACGGCTTCTAGTGGCTTAAAGTCTTATATGCTCAACGGGGTACTAAGTAGAAAAAAAGGTAAATTTAACAAGGCCCACTTCTTGCCTTTGAGTCAATTAGAAATTGTAGCCCAACACAGGGATAAGGGTAATCTAGAAAGACTCACCGAGGCCAAATTGTCTTATCCTTATCAGAGCGCACATACCCATATGGCTAAAAACGCTATTGTGTTGTTTTTATCTGAGTTTTTATCTAATGCCATTCAAGAAGAGACAGAGAATAAGGCCTTGTTTTCTTTTATAGAAACAGCCTTACAGTGGCTGGATCATGAAGATCAAATTGCCAATTTTCATTTGTTTTTTTTAGTAGAAATAAGCAAGTATTTTGGGTTTTATCCTTCTGATAACCATTTAGATAGGCCGTATTTTGATCTAGTAGAGGGAGACTTTTGTACCCAGCCCGGTCTGAATCCACATATGGCCGAACCTGAAATTTCTTTTTTTAAATCTATATTAGGCATAAATTTTGATAAGTTAAATGATATTAAAATGTCTCAAAAAAGTAGGCGAGAACTTATATCGCATTTAATGGTCTATTACCAGCACCATTTAGATGGATTTAAAACACCAAAATCAATACACATACTCAATGAAGTGTTTTCTTAGATTATTATATGTGGCAATCTTTGTATGCTTTCCAGTGTTTTCAATAGCCCAAGAGGTATTTGTATATGACGCAGACACCAAAGAGCCTTTAGTAGGTGTGATGGTTTTTAACAAAGATCAATCCATTCGTTTTCTGACATCGGTAGACGGTCGTTGTGAATTAAAGGGGTTTTCAGCAAAAGAGTCTTTGTATATTAGCCACCCGTCTTATATTGAATACAAAACCAATGTAAAACAATGGGTGCAAAGAGGTCGTATAGTCTATTTACAGCGCAATGCATTCGAATTAGATGAGGTGGTTATGTCTGTGTCTAAATGGGAACAGCAACGAAAAGATGTGCCCCAAAAAATTATTGGGATTAATGCTCAAAATATTGCTTTTAACCAGCCTCAAACAGCGGCAGACTTACTGCAGCAAACCGGAAAAGTATATGTTCAGAAAAGTCAATTAGGCGGAGGAAGCCCTATGATTAGAGGGTTTGCAGCAAACCGACTATTGCTTTCTGTAGACGGTGTTAGGATGAACAACGCTATTTTTAGAGGGGGGAACTTGCAAAATAGTATTGCTGTAGATCCTTTTAGCATAAAAAACACCGAAGTGATCTTTGGCTCAGGATCAGTGATTTATGGAAGCGATGCGATTGGTGGGGTGGTGCATTACTACACTAAGGAACCTCAATGGAGTAAAAATGAAACTACAGCGTATTCCGGAAATGCCCAATACAGGTATTCAAGTGCTAATCAAGAAAGGACGGCGCATGTAGATCTAAGCGTAGGCACTAAAAAGTGGGGTTTTTTAAGTAGTGTTACCCATAGTAATTTCGAAGATTTGCAAATGGGGAAACACGGTCCGTCTGCGTATTTGAGACCTCAGTTTGTTTTGCAGGGGAGCGGTACAGATCTGCTGGTAGACAATCCCAATCCAAGACTTCAAAACCCTACGGGATACAATCAGATAAATAGCTTACAGAAAATACGCTATAAAGAGAATGAAAGCCTTGAATTTCAACTGGGTGTTTATTTTTCTGAGACGTCTCATTTTGCCAGATATGACCGACTTACAAGACCTGGCAAGTCTGGCACAGGATTCCGTTCTGCAGTCTGGGAATACGGTCCGCAAAAATGGTTAATGACCCACTTTAATATTTCTCATACTCCTGAAAACACCTTTTATGAGGGACTTAAATTTACGGCAGCCTATCAGCGTTTTAATGAAAGTCGTTTTGACAGAGACTTTGGCGCAACTTCTCTTTTTGGCACGGAGGAGAAAGTAGACGCACTTTCCTTTAATTTGGATATTGAGCATGAAAAAACGGGTGCCTTTAGGTTGTTCTATGGCGCAGAATACATTGGAAATAAAGTGTATTCAAAAGGATCAGAAAAAATAGTAAGCAGCAATATTATTTTAGCTGCTGCCTCAAGGTATCCAGACAATAGTTTGTGGCGCTCTACTGCGGTTTATTTGAACAGCACCTTTGAAGCCTCTGATAATTTTAAATTTTTAGGAGGTTTTCGTTACAGCCATGTATGGGTAAATGCTTCTTTTGATAATGAATTTTATAATTTCCCTTTTGAAAAGACGGACCTCAGTACTGGTGCATTTACTGGCAGCTTGGGATGGAGTTGGTTTTTAGCAGAAGATTTGCAGATCAGTTGGAATGCTACCACAGGATTTAGAGCCCCTAATATAGACGACATGGGTAAGATCTTTGACTCTGAACCAGGAGCAGTGGTGGTTCCAAATCCTAGTTTAAAGCCTGAGTATGCCTATGGTACAGAACTTGGGATTAAAAAGAATTTTTCTGACAGAGCGGTTTGGAGATTTGCCGCATATTACACCCATTTAAAAGACGCTTTGGTGCGAAGAAATTTCACTTTTAACGGGCAATCTCAAATAGCGTATCAAGGTAGCTTGAGCCAGGTTCAAGCCGTTCAAAACGCAGCAAATGCCTATGTGTATGGGTGGGAAATAGGGGCAGATTTTATTTTAAGTCCTTTCCTGTCTTTTACAGCAAACTACAGTTATATCAAAGGTACAGAGGAAGAAGACAATGGGGACTTATCTCCAGGTAGGCATGTGGCGCCCTCTTTTGGAGACGCCCAGCTAGTATATAAAAACTCCAGGTTTAAGGCCAGTATCTTACTTAATTTCAGCAATGAAATAAGCGCAGACCAATTGCCTATTTCGGAACAATCTAAAAGTTATATGTATGCTTTAGACCGCCTTGGTAACCCATACAGCCCTTCGTGGTATACCCTTAATTTAAGATCTCAATACACCCTAACCAATGCTATTACAACCTTTTTGGCTTGGGAGAATATCACCAACCAATTGTACAGGACCTATTCTTCTGGTTTGAGCGCCCCTGGCAGCAACCTTATTTTGGGTGCCAGCTACCAATTTTAAGGATTTTATATATCCAATCAAGACTCCATCAATGTCCTTTTTTGAACTCCCCTTTAAAATGAGCGGAGTTTCGTTCTAATTGCTTAATTTTGCCCCTTTCATACCGCATACAAGACCTTAGTACTATGAAGTTTGCAGAATATAAAGGATTAGATTTACCGGGTATTTCCAAAACTGTTTTACAGGATTGGAAAGACAAAGAGGTATTCCAGAAAAGTGTAGATCAGCGTGAAGGACAGCCTTCTTATGTGTTTTTCGAAGGGCCACCATCGGCCAACGGCCTGCCAGGAATTCACCACGCAATGGCGAGAACAATCAAAGATATTTTCCCTAGATACAAGACCATGAAAGGTTTTCAGGTCAAGCGAAAAGCAGGTTGGGACACCCACGGATTGCCTATTGAATTAGGGGTAGAAAAAGCCTTGGGTATTACCAAAGAAGACATTGGCACCAAAATATCTGTAGAGGAATACAACAAAGCTTGTAGAGACGCTGTGATGCGTTACACCGACGTTTGGAATGACATGACAGACAAGGTAGGCTATTGGGTAGATATGGAAGATCCCTATATTACTTATGAGCCTAAATATATGGAGTCTGTTTGGTGGTTGCTAAAAGAGATCTACAACAAAGGGCTTATCTATAAAGGATATACCATTCAGCCCTATTCTCCTAAAGCTGGAACTGGACTGAGCTCTCATGAGTTAAACCAGCCAGGCACCTATCAGGATGTGACCGACACCACAGTAACGGCCCAGTTTAAGGCCGTAGAAGAGACGCTTCCTAAATCATTACAAGGCTTAGACGCGCCGCTGTATTTTTTAGCTTGGACCACAACGCCATGGACACTGCCGAGTAATACTGCCTTGACCGTAGGACCTAAGATTGAGTATGTGTTGGTGCGTAGTTTTAATCAGTACACCTTTGAACCTATGAATGTATTGCTGGCTAAAGCATTGGTGGGCAAGCAATTTTCAGGAAAGTACCAGTCGGTAGATACTCTAGAAGCCATTCAACAATACAGCAAAGAAGACAAAAAAATACCTTATTTGGTGGTGTCATCCTTAAAAGGAACAGACCTCATAGGGGCCAAATACGAACAACTCATGACGGGCGTATTGCCTTGTGAGCATCCTGAAAATGCATTCAGGGTCATTGGAGGAGATTTTGTCACCACAGAAGACGGTACCGGTATTGTACATACAGCGCCTACTTTTGGTGCAGACGACGCCTTGGTGGCCAAGCAGGCGACCCCAGAAATTCCACCCATGTTGGTCTTAGATTCAGAGGGAAATAAAGTGCCTTTGGTCAATTTACAAGGAAAGTTTAGGCCAGAAGTTACTGGCTTGGCGGGTAAGTACGTTAAAAACGAATACTACCCCGAAGGAGAAGCTCCAGAACGTTCTGTAGACGTAGAAATAGCGATCAGACTCAAAGAGGAGAACAGGGCTTTTAAGGTAGAAAAATACGTACACTCTTATCCAAATTGCTGGAGAACAGACAAGCCTATATTGTACTATCCATTAGACTCTTGGTTTATAAAAATGACTGAGCTAAAGGATAAAATGGTCTCTTTGAACCAGCAAATCAATTGGAAGCCAAAAGCCACCGGAGAAGGTCGTTTTGGAAATTGGTTGGCCAACGCCAACGATTGGAACCTTTCTAGATCTAGATACTGGGGAATTCCACTCCCTATTTGGAGAACGGCAGACGGGAAAGAAGAAGTGATGATTGGTTCGGTAGCAGAACTTAAAGCCGCTATGGCGAATTCTGTGGCTGCGGGACATATGGCTAAAGATATTTTTGAAGACTTTGTAGTTGGTGATCATTCAGAAGCCAATTACGCTCGCATAGACCTACATAAAAATATTGTGGATCAGGTGGTTTTGGTGTCTAGTACAGGGGCTCCTATGTACAGAGAATCAGACTTAATAGATGTTTGGTTTGACTCTGGTGCTATGCCTTATGCCCAGTGGCACTACCCCTTTGAAAACAAAGAATTAATAGATGAAAACAAGGCCTTTCCTGCAGATTTTATTGCAGAAGGGGTAGACCAGACCAGGGGGTGGTTTTACACCCTTCACGCCATTGCAACGATGGTTTTTGACAGACCGGCTTATAAAAATGTAGTCTCTAACGGGATGGTTTTGGACAAGGACGGCAAGAAAATGTCTAAGCGTCTTGGCAATGCCATTGATCCTTTTGACACTATTGAGGCCCACGGGGCCGATGCCACGCGTTGGTATATGATTTCAAACGCCAATCCATGGGACAACCTCAAGTTTGACCCAGAAGGGATTGTAGAGGTAAAGCGCAAGTTTTTTGGCACCCTTTACAATACTTACTCTTTTTTTAGTTTGTACGCCAATCTGGATCATTTTGACAACAGCGCCCCCCAGATTCCATTGGCAGACAGACCAGAAATTGATCGTTGGGTGCTTTCAGAACTCCATAGTTTAATCATCAGGGTAGAAGCCGCTTATGAAGCTTATGAACCCACCAAAGCAGCGAGAGCCATCTCAGATTTTGTACAAGAAAATTTGAGCAACTGGTATGTTCGTTTGTGTAGAAGGCGTTTTTGGAAAGGAGAATACGGACCAGATAAAATTGCTGCCTACCAGACGCTCTATGAGTGTTTGTTAGTAGTCTCTAAATTGTCCGCTCCTATAGCACCCTTCTTTATGGACAAGTTATATCTAGATCTAGCTAGCGTATGTGATCCTAATGTAAAAGAAAGTGTTCATTTGGCGCAATTTCCAGAGGCCAATTCTGCTGTTATTGATACCCATTTAGAGCGTAAAATGCAATTGGCTCAAAATACCTGCTCTTTGGTGCTTTCAATTAGACAGAAAGAAAAGCTCAAGGTGAGACAACCCCTTCAAAAAATAATGGTCCCTGTTTCTGCCGCGGTAAAAGCAGCAGATTTAAAAGCGGTGTCCTCATTAATTTTATCTGAGGTGAACGTAAAAGAGTTGGAGATCTTAGAAGATTCCTCAGATATCTTGGTGAAACAGATCAAGCCTAATTTTAAGACCTTAGGACCTAAATTTGGTCCTAAAATGAAAGCGGTTGCAGCAGCCATTCAATCCTTGACCTCAAAAGATATTAACCAAATAGAGCAAAACGGAACCATTGAGTTACAGATAGATGGGAACAAAATTGCTTTGGAATTGTCAGATGTGGAGATTAGTTCTCAGGATATTGAAGGATGGTTGGTAGCCTCTTCTGGCCCGTTAACAGTAGCCTTAGACGCTACTTTAAGTCCTGCTTTAAAAGCAGAGGGGATTGCTAGAGAGTTGGTTAATAGGATACAGAATTTACGAAAAGACAGCGGTTTTGAAGTGACAGATAAAATTGTTATTAAATTTCTAAAAGACCCCTTTATAGATTCGGCATTATTAGATAATTTAGAATATATTAAAACTGAAACACTGGCGACAGAAATCTTGGTAGAAACGACGCTTAAAGAAGGACTGCCGATTGAATTTGATGAGGTGCGTTCAGTGTTATTTATTGAAAAACAAAACTAGTATGGCCACAGACTTAAAAAACAGGTATTCAGATAAAGATTTGGCAGAATTCAAAGTGCTTATTTCCGAAAAAATAGAAGTAGCGAAATCTCATTTGGAGCTTTTGAAAAGTTCTTATATGAATGATGGTAACAATGGTACAGACGACACTTCTCCAACCTTTAAGGCTTTTGAAGAAGGCTCTGAAACGATGAGTAAAGAAGCAAACACCCAATTGGCAATTCGTCAGGAAAAGTTTATCAGGGATTTAAAGAACGCGCTTTTGAGAATTGAGAATAAAACCTATGGGGTTTGTAGGGTTACCGGAAAATTAATCAACAAAGAAAGGTTAAAATTGGTCCCTCACGCTACCCTGAGTATTGAAGCTAAGAACATGCAAAAGTAATTGCTTTTTGAAGGGCTCACACAGCTTATTATTTCTGGTATTAGCCCTTCAGACAGTTTGGTCACAAAAGACCTTATCCAAAGTTTTAGAAGATCCTTCTCTTACACAAATCCATGTGTTGGCAGAGCAAGTCAATACACTGCGTCTAAAACCATCCCCCTCTAAGGAACTTCTCGTTACTGCCCGTTTAAATGGGGAGTATAGTCCACATCAAATGATCGTTTTTAGCAGAAAAGGGAATACCCTATTTATAGGCCCTGACCTTTCAGCTACCTTTGAATTTCCAAATGACAAACTCAGTGCCCATAAAATATGGTCGATAGATTTGGCTGTTGAAATACCCGCGTATTTAGAAGTCTATATAAAAGGTGGTAATACCCAAATAAATGCTGAAGGTATTTTCGAGAAGCTTCAAATAGCACTCAAAGACGGATTGTGTGTTCTAGAAGAAGTAGGAAACAAAGTTCAGGTAAATACCCTTAGAGCGCCCATTGTTTTAAGGCAAACAAAAGGCGTCATTGACGCTAAAACTACTTATGGGCATTTAGACTTTTTAGCTATTCCCTCAGGAGATTCAAAGATTGTGCTGAGATCCCTTCATGGAGATATTAAAGTGCTCACAAAGGACTAGTTTCGTTTTAATAATAATGTTTATTTTAGCCGTCTAAGTACTTATGATGTTTAAAAAACCCTTCCTTCTCGCTTATTTTTTATTGATTCTAGATCAATGTGTTAAAATTTATATTAAAACAAACTTTTTTTTAGGGGAGTCTGTAGAAGTTTTTTCTGGATTTCAAATTCTTTTTATAGAAAACGAAGGGGCTGCATGGGGAGCAAAACTCAGTGATATTTTACCCATTTCAGATGTGAGTGGGAAAATTGCCCTCACCGTTTTTAGGTTGTTTGCCATTGTGGGGATTGGTGCGTGGTTTGTGAGTTCTGTTAAAAAAGGAGTTCCACTTTTCTTGCAAATGGCCCAGGCCTTGATTTTTGCAGGTGCATTAGGAAATATTATTGACTCTGTTTTTTATGGTGTATTATTTAATGACAGTATGTACCAGGTAGCGACCTTATTTTCAGAAGAACCCTATGGTCAATTACTTCAAGGGAAAGTAGTAGACATGCTTTATTTTCCTCTTATAGACACTATATGGCCGGATTGGGTACCTGTTTTGGGAGGAAAAGCACTGCGGTTTTTTGAACCCGTATTTAATATAGCAGACACGGCAATCAGTACCGGTGTTGGCCTGCTGTTGTTCTTTAATAAAAAGGCTTTCCCACAAGACTAGACAAACCTGTATACCTGATGGGGTGTTACACAAAAATCTAAAGGAATGTCTGTGGGATCTAAGTTTTCAATAAGCGCCTCAGGTTCAAAAAAAGAGAGTCCCACTTTTATGGTTTCAGGCCTACATTTAGACAAAAAGCGATCGTAAAAGCCTTTTCCGTATCCAACCCTATGCCCTTTTTTATCATAGGCCAATAAGGGTATAAAAACAACATCTATTTCGCTATTAGGTACGGGCAATCCGTTCTGTGGTTCGGGAACACCCCAAGTGTTTTGTTTTATTAAAGTGTTGTCTGTGAGTAAGAAATGCGTCATTTCTATGTCAGTGGTCATTTTAGGTAAGCAGACCTCTTTGTCTTTCCCCTGAAGTAGCGCTAATATATACTCCGTATCTATTTCATATTTAGAACGAATAGGTAAGAAGAGGCTGTAATAGGTGGCCTCCCAAATAGGACATTGAAGCAACTGATTGGCAATGTCTTGACTTTTCTCTTCTATATCCTTTTCAGAGAATGCAGTTCTTTTTTCTAGGTATAGCGGTCTGAGCTGTTTTTTATTCATAGAGACAGTCAATAGGTGATTCAAAAATACAGATAAAATAAAGTTTAGATCGTTTTTTCTGGTTTACCTTTGTGAGAAGCACCTATGACAGCCAACAGTATTTCCATACAACTCAGCGTCCTTCCGGAAACTCCGGGGGTGTATCAGTTTTACGACCAATCAGATAAGATTCTTTATATAGGAAAGGCTAAAAACCTTAAAAAAAGGGTCAGCTCTTATTTTACTTTAAAACACGAGATTGCCAAGACCCGTTTGCTAGTCAAGAAAATAGTATTGATTAAGCATATAGTAGTTCCTACAGAATCAGACGCACTACTTTTAGAAAACAACCTCATTAAGAAATACCAGCCCAGGTATAATATTCTTCTAAAAGACGACAAAACCTTCCCTTGGATTTGTATTAAGAAAGAGCGGTTCCCTAGGGTGTTTTTAACCCGGCGACTCATCAAGGACGGCTCGGAATACTATGGGCCTTACACCAATAAAAAAATGGTGAAAGTGCTCTTAGAGCTCATCAAGGGATTGTATCCCTTAAGAACGTGCAACTATGACCTTTCTTATCAAAAAATCCAAGAAGGGCGGTATAAAAGTTGTTTGGAATATCATTTAGGAAATTGTCAGGCCCCCTGTGAAAATTTACAATCAGAAACTTCATACATCAAAGATATTGAGGCCATAAGGCATATTTTAAAAGGAAATTTATCCTTGGCCATAAAGCATTTTAAGACCGAAATGGAGCGCTATGCCTCTGAGGAGGCCTTTGAAATGGCCCATAAAGTCAAAGAAAAAATAGAAGTATTGGCGGGTTACCAATCCAAATCTACTATTGTGAATCCTAAGATAAACAACGTAGATGTGTTTAGTATTATTTCAGACCAAACCCATGCCTATGTGAATTTTCTAGAGCTTTCTCACGGCGCTATCATTCGTTCTCATACTTTAGAAATAAAAAAACAGCTAGAGGAAACAGATGAACAGATTTTAGAATTTTCAGTTGTTTCTTTAAGAGAGCGCTTTAATTCTATTTCAAAAGAAGTGATTCTGCCTTTTAAAGTGTTATTACCAGAGGGTCTCAAAGCCACTATTCCCATACTGGGAGATAAGCAAAAATTGCTGGCCCTTTCAGCGCGCAATGCCCGTTTTTACAGGCAAGATAAACTGAGTCAGATGCGAATGGTAGATCCAGAGCGTCACTCAAAGAGAATTGTAGCACAAATTAAAGAAGACCTTAGACTCTCAGAACTTCCAGTACACATAGAGTGTTTTGACAATTCAAATATTCAAGGAAGCAACCCTGTAGCTGCTTGCGTGGTATTTATGAACGCCAAGCCCAATAAGAAAATGTACCGACATTTTCATATTAAGACCGTAGAAGGACCAGATGACTTTGCCTCTATGGAAGAAGTGGTTTACAGACGCTATAAAAGACTCAAAGAAGAAGGCAGTTCTTTGCCACAGCTCATTGTTATAGATGGAGGAAAAGGGCAACTGTCTGCTGCCCTAAAAGCATTGGACCAATTAGAACTGAGAGGGAAAATAGCCATTGTTGGAATAGCCAAGCGTTTGGAGGAGATTTATTTCCCAGAAGACCCCATTCCTTTATACTTAGATAAGAAATCAGAGTCTCTCAAAGTGATCCAACAATTGAGAAATGAAGCCCATAGGTTTGGGATTACATTTCATAGAAACCTTAGAAGTAAAGGGGCTATTGTATCTGAATTAGACGGCATTAAAGGTGTTGGAGAAAAAACTTCTATCCAGTTATTAAGGCATTTTAAAACGGTGGCTAATATAAAAGAAGCTACCTTAGATGCTTTGATTGATCAGGTTGGACCTGCTAAAGCTCGAATTTTGTATGAACATTTCCACTAATTTTTCATATTCTTTTCCAAGACACTTTTGTCTCACGGTTTTCTTGTTTTTTGTCCTGGCAAAAGGCTATGCCCAAGATACTGCAAATGTAGAAACGGTGGTTTTTGAGCATACAAAATCATCAGCTCAGTCAAAAGAACTTAAAGTTGGTTTGGTGTTAAGCGGTGGTGGTGCAAAGGGTTTGGCTCACATTGGAGCGCTTAAAGTAATCGAGGATTCTGGGGTTCAAATAGATTATATTGCTGGGACAAGTATGGGTGCTATTGTAGGTGCTTTGTATGCCTCAGGATACAGGGCAAATGAGCTAGATTCTATATTTAGACAAATAAATTTTAACAGCCTTATTCAAGATGATTTTTCAAGGGCGAGTAAAACTTTTTACGAAAAAGAAGACGCAGAGCGCTACGCTATTAGCTTGCCGTTTGACGGGTATAAAATTTCTTTCCCTCAAGCTATTTCGGGGGGTCAGAAGGTTTACAATGAATTGGTTTCCCTATTGTATCATGTAAAAGATGTGAGAGATTTTAACCAATTACCTATACCCTTTTTCTGTATGGCAACAGATATAGAAAATGGTACCGCTATTCGCTTAGACAATGGGTATCTTCCAGAAGCCATTATGGCTTCTGGAACCTTTCCATCTCTTTTTGAGCCCATGGAATTAGACGGAAATCTTCTAGTAGATGGAGGAGTTTTAAATAATTATCCCATCACAGAACTAAAGTCCTTAGGAGCAAATTTTATTGTAGGTGTAGACGTTCAACACGACCTTTCCAGTAGAGCTTCATTGGGTTCTGCAACGGATATCTTGTTACAGATTAACAATTTTAGGACCGTAGAGGCTATGAAAAAAAAGTCCAATGACACGGATATTTACATTAGGCCAAATATGGCGTCTTATACAGTAATCGATTTCGGTAAAGGAAGTGAAATTGTCGCCGAAGGTGCCCGTGCCGCTTTGTTAAAAGAAAAAGCATTGCTGGAGCTATCTAAAAAACAATTGAAAAGCAAGCCTAAGGATCAAACACCTTTATGGAACACTTATAGAAAAGATACCTTAAATATCACCTATATAGAGGTGAATGGCATAGTGAATTATTCAGACGATTATGTAAAAGGGAAGCTTAGGTTTAAGGAGGGGGATCAGATTCAGTTCGAAGATTTAAAGCGAGGAATCAATAATTTAGCGGCCACAAATAATTTTAATACCATTCGGTATAAGTTAATAGAAAAAACGACTGGGCTGGGTTTAATTTTAAACTTGAGAGAAAGTGACAATAAGACCAATATTAGATTTGGGGCGCATTATGACAAATTGTATAAAAGCGCTGCATTAATAAATGTCACTCAAAAGAACCTCCTTAGAAAAGACGACGTACTTTCCTTAGATTTTATCTTTGGAGACTATCTTAGGTATCAGATAGATTACTATGTAGACAAAGGGTTTAATTGGAGTTTTGGATTGAGAAGTAAGTTAAACGACTTTAATTTTGACATACCCTATAAGGTACTTGAAAATAATTTCAGGGTGCCAGATGATCCTAATTTAAATACGGTGAATATGGACTTTACAGATTTCACCAATCAAATCTATCTTCAAACAGTCTATAAGAATGCATTCTCTATATCACTTGGCCTAGAGCATAAATGGATTAAGTACAGTAGCGATACCTTTTTACAAGAAAGCGCACTAACAAATAGCAGTTCAGTACTCACTTTAGAAAAAAGCCACTATGTCAGTGGCTATGGACAACTGAGGTTCGACACTTTGGACAATTTTTTCTTTCCGTCTAGAGGCATTTACTTGGAGACCGATTTTCATACCTATTTTTTATCTAGTGACTTTAATGGAACATTCAATCCATTTTCAATTTTTAGATCAAAGGCAATAGCCGCTCTAAATTTTGCTAAAAATTGGTCTTTTGTTTTGGCTCCAGAGGTGGGAATTAAGTCTGGTAGTTCGGGAACTAAATCCTTGGATTTTGCTCTTGGGGGCCTTGGGGCGCCCCAAACGAATAATTTCATTCCTTTTTTAGGCTATGATTTTATTGCGATTCCAGGAGATAGTTTTTTAAAGATGAAGGCTACGGTAGATTTTGAGATAGCCCCTAAAAATCATTTGATGGTAGCGGCAAATATTGCTAAAGTG
>JAQWFV010000115.1 GCA_029238555.1 Flavobacteriaceae bacterium | reverse complement strand
AGTGTATAAAGACTTAGAAAAGAAAAAAGTTGACGTTGGTGGATGGGGAGACGTTCATGAGGCTAAAGAAATTGTAGCCAAGTGTGTGAACCGTTTTAAAGATTCAGACGTTCCATTAGCAGAGGTGACTATTAAGTAACCCAAACGCAAAAATTTTGTAAAAAGGCGCCCCGCAGGGGCGCCTTTTTTTTTAACGCATATTTTGCTACATTAGGGGCGAATAACATAAACTAAACTTAAACTAATCAATTATTTATGGAATCTAATATTATCTTTCTTCCTATAGCCTTAGCTGTTTTAGGACTACTCTTCATGTTTGTTAAAATGGCATGGGTAAAAAAACAAGCCGCTGGCGATGAAAAAATGCAAGGCATTTCTAAAGCCATCAAGGAAGGAGCGCTCGCCTTTTTAGGAGCAGAATACAGGCTTTTAGCCATTTTTGTGGTCATAGCATCTGTGGCCTTATACGGAATATCCCTAGTGGTAGAAACCACCAGTTGGATGATTGTACCCGCCTTTATATTTGGTGCCATCCTTTCTGCCTTAGCAGGGAATATAGGAATGAGAATTGCTACAGACTCAAATGCAAGAACCGCAGAAGCAGCCAAGACCAGCTTACCACAAGCACTAAAGGTGTCTTTTAGTGGAGGTACTGTTATGGGTCTAGGAGTAGCTAGTTTAGCGGTGTTAGGCCTTAGTTTATTGTTCCTATTTTTCTTAGGCCAATTCATGGGAGCAGAAGGAAGTTTTTACGACAATATGACCGTAGTACTAGAAACCCTCGCCGGATTCTCCTTAGGGGCAGAATCTATTGCGCTTTTTGCTCGTGTGGGTGGCGGTATTTATACCAAAGCAGCAGACGTAGGTGCAGATTTAGTGGGGAAAGTAGAAGCAGGAATTCCTGAAGACGATCCTAGAAACCCAGCCACTATTGCAGACAACGTAGGAGACAATGTGGGAGATGTAGCCGGAATGGGAGCAGACCTTTTTGGCTCTTATGTAGCCACGGTATTGGCCGCTATGGTATTGGGTAATTACTTAATTAAAGACATGTCTGCTGGAGGATCCTTCACAGATGTATTTAATAATATGGGCCCTATTTTATTGCCTATTGTAATTGCAGGAGTAGGTATTTTAGCCTCCATTGTGGGAACTTTCCTTGTGAGAATTTCCTCCAACGACGCTAAAGAGTCTCAGGTTCAAAAAGCACTAGATACAGGAAACTGGGCCGCCATTGCACTGACCTTAGTAGCCTCTTGGTTTTTAATTGACTGGATGCTTCCAGCCACCCTTCAAATGAATTTCTTTGGAGAGGGTATTAAAGACATTCCATCTATAAATGTATTCTATGCGGCTTGTATTGGACTAGCGGTAGGGGCTTTAATTTCTTTTGTGACGGCCTACTACACTTCTTTGGGTAAAAAGCCAGTAATGGATATTGTAGAAAACAGTTCTACAGGGGCTGCTACCAATATTATTGCAGGATTAGCGGTGGGAATGAAATCTACCTTTTCTTCGGTTATTTTATTCGCAGCCGCCATATACGGATCCTATGAATTGGCAGGTTTTTATGGGGTAGCGCTTGCGGCATCGGCCATGATGGCCACCACAGCAATGCAATTAGCCATAGACGCCTTTGGACCCATTGCAGACAACGCAGGAGGGGTAGCAGAAATGAGTGAGTTGGCCCCAGAAGTGAGGGAGCGTACAGACATTTTAGACTCGGTAGGGAACACCACCGCAGCAGTTGGTAAAGGTTTTGCCATTGCCTCTGCGGCATTAACTGCCTTGGCCTTATTTGCGGCCTATGTGACTTTCACGGGCATAGACGGGATTAATATATTCAAGGCAGACGTCTTGGCCATGCTATTCGTAGGAGGAATGATCCCAGTGGTTTTCTCCGCTTTAGCCATGCAATCTGTAGGAAAAGCAGCCATGGAAATGGTACAAGAAGTGAGAAGACAGTTCCGCGAAATTCCTGGAATTATGGAGGGAACTGGAACACCAGAATACGCCAAATGTGTTGACATTTCTACCAAAGCAGCGCTTAGAGAGATGATTCTGCCTGGATTAATTACCATCATCACTCCTATATTCATAGGACTTCTCTTTGGTGCAGAACCTTTAGGAGGCTATATGGCTGGTGTTTGTGTGAGTGGTGTTATGTGGGCTATTTTCCAAAACAATGCTGGAGGTGCTTGGGACAACGCTAAAAAGTCTTTTGAGGCTGGTGTCATGATTAACGGAGAAATGACCTACAAAGGCTCAGACGCGCACAAAGCAGCTGTGACTGGAGATACGGTGGGAGATCCATTCAAGGATACTTCAGGACCTTCTATGAACATATTAATTAAGCTCACCTGTCTGGTAGGACTAGTGATTGCCCCTATTTTAGGAGAGGGTCATACTACAGAAGGATTGCATGAGTCTCATAAAGAAATTTCTGTTTCTGTAAATGCGAGTAGCAATGACCAGGATGAGGTGTCTGCTACAGTGGCTTACACCATTACTGAAAATGGTGAGACCAAGACAGTAGAGCGTGTATTTGAAGGCACAGAAGCTAGTGTTCAGGAAGAATTGGCCGCCTTTCAGGCAGACATAGACAGCCAATCCAACGACGAGATTTCAATAGAAATTCAACGCATGGACGTAAATAAATAACTGACCCAAACATAGGGGTACGCCCCATAAAAGCCCATAGTGAACCCATTATGGGCTTTTTTAAATCACCACTATATGGAAGCCCTTAAATCTGCAGTATTTACCCATTGTGACTCTTTTTTACGCCAAAAAGCCAATGACTATTTGGCACAGGACCAATCTTTATTGGAGGCGTTGGACAGCGAAGGCAAGAGTTCTGCAGGAGACAAACACGAAACGGGTAGGGCCATGATTCAGTTAGAACGTGAAAAGCTGGCCCAGCAACGCAAACGCAATGACCAAGATCTAAAGACATTGGGTAGCCTAAAAAACAGGGTTGCAATCGCTCAAATATACCCCGGTGCATTGGTACACACCTCTTTGGCAAGCTATTTTTTGGCCATCCCGGCCGATGCCTTTTCCCATCACCAAAAAAATATCTATTGCATCTCCCCCCAAAGCCCCATAGGGCAATTACTACTCGGCAAGAAAGCTGGAGAATCCTTTACATTTAGAGGAAACGAGATAGAGATTTTGGAGGTTGTTTAAGTTTAAAACAAACCGTTAATCTCGGCATCTATTTTTTCGATGATAGATCCCAGGTCTTCTGGGTTGGCTACAAAATCTAAGGGATCTACGTCTATGACCAATAATTTGCTATTGGTGTAGCCGTGTGCCCAGGCTTCGTAGCGTTCGTTTAGCCTACTGAGGTAGTCTATGGAGATGGTGTTCTCGTATTCGCGGCCTCTTTTCTGGATTTGGTTGACCAAGTTGGGTACTGAACTCCTGAGGTAAATGACCAGCTCGGGTGGTTGCACCAATTTTTCCATGAGCTCAAACAACTGTTTGTAGTTGTTAAAATCTCTATTGGTCATAAGCCCCATAGCATGTAAGTTAGGTGCGAATATGAAAGCGTCTTCGTAAATGGTTCTGTCTTGGATAATGTTCTTGCCGGATTCTCTAATTTCTAGAATTTGTCTGTATCTGCTATTGAGGAAGAAAATTTGAAGGTTAAAACTCCATCTTTCCATTTGATTGTAGAAGTCATCTAAATATGGATTATCGTCTACTTCTTCAAAGTGCGCATCCCATTTATAGTGTTTAGAGAGTAATTTGGTGAGCGTGGTTTTTCCTGCGCCAATATTTCCAGCAATAGCTACATGCATACGATTAGGTCTTTGTTAGGTCATGGTCCCTTTTTAAGGGGGGCAACAAGATACCTATTTTCTGCAATTTTATAAAATCTAAATGACTAAAAGTGTTTGCCATTTTAGGTTGAAGGGCTTTCTTCTATTTTGGATGTGTTTTTTTTGACTTTAGATTAAACTTATGATCAATCCTTTAGTCAAAGGCTAAACACTTAATCATTATGAGCACATTTTTTAAGACGCTTTTTTTAGTCATAATTGCACAAACAGTTGGAGTAGCCCAAGATTTTCAAGGGACGGCTACCTATATGTCTAAGTCCACGGTAGACATGAATTTCGGAGGTAGACAGATGCCTGAAGCCCAGAAAAAAATGATTCAGGAGCGCATGAAATCTATGCTAGAAAAGACTTTTGTCCTGAATTTCAATAGAACAGCTTCTACTTATGAGGAAGAGCAGAAACTAGATGCACCTGGTGCTGGAGGTCCGGGTATGCGTTTTATGGGTTTTGGTGGAGGTTCTGGCGTTTACTACAAGGACATTCAGGCTCAGACCTACACCAATGAAACAGATATTTTTGGAAAGCCTTTTTTGGTAGAAGATACCTTAAAGCCATTGGCTTGGACTTTAACTGCAGAAACCAAGCAAATAGGTCAATATACTTGTTATAAAGCTACTGCTGTAAAACAATTAGACACCACTATGAGAGCTGCTTTCAGAGGAATGAGACCCGTGCAAAGAGGTGAAAGGACAGCAGGGACAGGCAAGAATTCAGCACAAGCCAAGGACGGAGTTGCAGGGGTTAGTAGGGATTCCTTGACCACAGCAGCCAATGAAAAAAGTGATTCAGAAACAAATAACTCTCTGGCCTCGAGAATAGAAATTCCTAGTGAAGTAACGGTAACGGCATGGTATACCTTGGATATTCCCATTAGTCAAGGGCCTGGAGAGTATTGGGGCTTGCCAGGTCTTATTTTAGAAGTCTCAGAGGGAAGAACGGCTATTTTATGTTCTAAAATAACGATCAATCCTAAAGAGAAAATAGCCATTGAGGCCCCAAAAAAGGGTAAGAAAATTTCACAAAAAGAATACCAAGAGACCATGGCTAAAAAGGCATTGGAAATGTCGGAACAATTTAGAGGTAGAGGAAGGTCTGGAGGTACAAGAATTATGATTCGCAATTAATGAATAAAAGTTTAAAATATGTCTTGGCTACACTCGTGTTTGGCCTAGTACAATTGGTTCAAGCACAAAAAGTAACTATCACAGGAGTCGTTAAAGATTCCACGGGTGTTGGTTTAGATATGGCCAATGTGGTGGCCATTAATGAAGCTACTAAGGCCCTAGATGGCTTTGGGATTACAGATCCAAATGGCCGCTATAAAATTGTCGTGAACGCCAATACCACTTATAGGGTAAAAGTGAGTTATATTGGTTTTACCCCTAAAGAGTATTTGGTGACTACTAGCTTACAAGATTTTTTAAAGGATGTTGTTTTAGAAGCTCAGGCAGAGGCCTTGGATGAGGTAGAGCTCACTTATGAAATACCGGTGACCATTCAGGGCGATACTATTGTTTACAATACAGATTCTTTTGTGAGTGGCACTGAGAAAAAGTTAGCAGACGTCATTAAGAAACTTCCAGGCCTAGAAATAAATGACGAGGGTGAAATAGAGGCTGAGGGTAAAAAAGTGGGTAAGATTATGGTGAATGGCAAGGATTTCTTTGACGGAGACACCAAATTAGCCACAAAGAATATTCCAGCCAATGCGGTTTCCAAGGTAGAGGTACTCAGGAATTATTCTGAGGTAAGCCAATTGAGCGGAGTTACGAATAACCAAGACAATGTGGCTATTAATATAAAGCTCAAGGAAGGGAAGGAACGTTTTTGGTTTGGAGAAATTACCGCAGGAAAAGGTTTGGACAATACCTTCTTGGCACACCCAAAAGTCTTTTACTACAGCCCAAAGTTTTCTGTAAACCTCATCACAGATGTGAACAACATTGGAGAGCTGCCCTTTACACCTAGAGATTTTTTTAATTTCACAGGGGGTATGGCCAATTTTAGTAGGGCCGGAGGAACTCAGTTTAACGCCACCAATAATTCATTGGGTATTTCATTGTTACAGAACAATAGGGCTAAATCTATAGACACAAAATTTGGGGCAGCTAATTTTAATTACGCAGCAACACCTGCCTTAGATCTCAGCGGTTTTGCCATATATTCCTATACAGGAACCCTTTTGGAAACCATTACCTCTAGGCAGTTTATAGTGTCTGACCAGACAGAGCAATCTACTACCAATACGGATCAGAAAGCAACTTTAGGCTTGGGTAAATTAAGTGCTCGTTATAAACCGTCTGCTCTTTTGCAGTGGGATTATGATGTGCTATTGAAACAGTCATCTCAAGAGGAGCAACGACTCCTTTCTTCTAGGGCTATAGTAGATGAAGATATTGAGGAAAACAAAACACAGGATCCTATTACAGTGACCCAGAATACCGGGCTGTATTATACCCTTTCAGATGCTCATATTTTTGCCTTTCAAGGGCAACATATGTACCAAAAGGAAGATCCTTTTTACAATGCGGTCAGAACGCAGGAGCCCTTTAATGGTGTATTGCCATTGGTTGGAAATGGACTTGGGTTTAATATTAATCAAGGACAGGAAGTCACCACCAATAAATTAGACGCCAAGCTGGATTATTATTTAGTGACTGGCCCCAAGAGTAATTTAAATTTTAGTCTAGGAACTACGCTGAGTAAGCAGTCCTTTCAGTCTTCTATTTTCGAGTTACTAGAGGGGAATACCACGGCTTCTTTAGAGGATGATTTGTTTAAAAATGAGGTAAGCTTTGATTTTCAGGATCTCTATGCTGGTTTTCATTATAAGGTAATTTCTGGAAAATTCACCTTTAATCCAGGATTTAATGTGCACACCTACAAGGCAACCAATACCCAATTGGGCAGTTCGGTGACCGACAATCTGACCAATATTGTACCCGATTTATTTGTGAATTTTCAAATGAGAAAGTCTGAAAATATTCGTTTGAACTACAGTATTGCTAGGGAATTTACAGATATTAATAATTTGGCAGCTGGCTATGTGTTTAGCAATTATAACGCTATTTATCAGGGAAATAGAGATTTAGAAAGTGCACTATACCACAGCGCTAGTTTAAATTTCTTCAGTTTTAATATGTTTAATTTTCAAAATGTATTTGCCAATTTCGCGTATAATAAAAGGATAGATGCCTTTAAAAATGCTGGGGTCATTACAGGAATTAATCAGGTAAATACCACTATTAATGCCGCACTACCAGACGAGACTTTCACAGGTTCAGCGAATTATCAAAGAACCTTCGGAAAAATTAAAGTGAGTAGTAGGGCCAACTTTTCTCAGTCTATTTTAAACAATGTCATAAACAATACTCCTAGGGTGTCTAAGTCTTTTACGCAGACTTATAGAGGTTCTATGGCCACTAATTTTAGATCTGCACCCAATATTGAACTAGGTTACTCCTATACCGTGAATGACTACAATAATGCAGGAAGATTGAGTACTTTTTATACCGACAGGCCTTTCGCAAAATTAGATATGTTGTTTTTAAAGTCCTTTATTTTCACCGCAGATTACGATTATTACCATTATAGAGATGCCGCAAAAACAGCAGACAATGAATATGCTTTTTTAAATGCCAACCTCTCTTATCAAAAGAAAGACAGCAAATGGGAGTATAATATTCAAGTGACCAATGCGCTGAATACGGAGGCTTTGAATCAAGATGGATTCAATGATTTATTCATCAGTTCTTCTGCTTATATGGTGCAACCTAGGTATGTGGTTTTCAAGCTCAAATACGATTTATAGAAAAAAAGCGCCTATTTTTTTGATTATAAAATAAAGCTGTTATACATTTGCTTCATATTTATTAAGAGGAAGGATTTGACTGATTGCAACCTCTTTACTAAGCTAAGGCTGATGTAAAAAAAAGTGCTAAAGCAGTTCACCATAGGTTCTATGTGGTGAAAAAACCCCGCTAACAAGTCAAATTCGCCCTCGCACACTTTAATTATTGATGCTATGGCTTATTTATTTACTTCAGAATCTGTGAGTGAGGGACACCCAGATAAAATTGCAGATCAGATATCAGATGCCCTTTTAGACAATTTTTTAGCTTTTGACCCACAAAGTAAAGTGGCTTGTGAAACACTAGTAACCACTGGTCAAGTAGTATTGGCAGGTGAGGTGAAGAGCAATACTTATTTAGATGTTCAGCAGATAGCCAGAGATGTGATTAACAAAATTGGCTATACCAAAGGAGCGT
Source organism: Flavobacteriaceae bacterium (assembly GCA_029238555.1). The sequence goes on along the minus strand of JAQWFV010000115.1, from coordinate 167 downwards.
ATCAGTTCAGTGGAGACTCTTGTGGAGTTATTTCTTTAATACACGAGCAGTCTCAGGATATTAATCAAGGAGTAGATAGGGGTGCTAAAGAAGAGCAAGGCGCAGGAGACCAAGGAATGATGTTTGGTTATGCCTCTAAAGAGACAGAGAACTTCATGCCTTTGGCC
>JAQWFV010000100.1 GCA_029238555.1 Flavobacteriaceae bacterium | reverse complement strand
CTTTCTTCTCTAGCGGGAAACCCGCTGATGCCCTTCCACTGGCGGTTGGTTTCAAAGGCTTCTCTGCGGCCTGTTAGGATTTTATGGCCATAAGCCTGGTGGCCCACATCCCAGATTAAGGGGTCTGTTGGGGTGTTAAACACATAGTGTAGGGCTAGGGTGAGTTCTACTACGCCTAGACTGGCCCCCAGATGTCCTTCCTTGGTAGCCACTGCTTCAATAATAAAGTCCCTGAGTTCTTGGGCCAATAAGGGCAATTCTCCTACCGCTAAATTGCGGAGGCTTGCAGGATCATTAATGTCTTTAAGATGGGCCATAGAAGCAGTACAATAAGGGGGTAAAGGTACATTATTTTCAAATCCATAAAAAATGTACTTTTGTGTGGTGGAACCTATTTTTACAGATGCTTATTTTATGAAGCTTGCTCTTGCAGAGGCGGCGCGCGCCTTTGAAAAAGGCGAAGTCCCCGTAGGGGCCTTGGTAGTGGCCAACGACCGCATTATAGCCCGTGGACATAACCTCACCGAGCAACTCACAGACGTCACTGCCCACGCAGAAATGCAGGCCATTACCGCCGCCGCCCACCATTTGGGCGGTAAGTATTTACACGATTGTACCCTTTATGTGACCCTTGAGCCCTGCCTCATGTGCGCCGGCGCCCTATACTGGTCTCAAATCTCCAAGGTAGTGTACGGCGCCTCAGACCCCAAACGCGGCGGCATTAGTGCTTTTGCCAAAAAAAACACTGATGATCCAAGTAAAGATACCGCTCATGCCAGCCCTCTACATCCCAAAACTCAGCTTATTGGCGGTGTAATGGCCACAGAGGCCACTCAATTACTACAAGATTTTTTTGCTAAAAAGAGATAATTAAGGCTGTTTATCCCATAAAAAAACCCCAGAAGTTTGTTCTGGGGTGTTGAATTTTCAGGGGGTCTTATGGGTGTGCCCGCTGTAATACGGTAAAGAAAATGTATCTTATAAGAGCGCTACATTTACAGCGGTCATTCCTTTTTCACTTTCTTGTTCTTCATACGAAACCTTGTCTCCTTCGTTAATTTGAAGGCCGTTTAAGGCAGTGGCGTGCACAAAAGTGTCTTTGCCAGATTCGTCATTGGTAATGAATCCATAGCCTTTTGATCCATTAAAAAATTTTACTGTTCCAGTCATTGCAATTAGAATTAGAGATAAATATTACAACTAAGGTACTGAATTTTAATGTCTTGTGAATAAATTGGTTTAAAAAAATTGAAGAATTGCGAATTTTCAATGGTTTTTTAAACTTTATCCTCTTTTTTTGGTCGCTTTTTTGATTTGGCTTGCATTTTTCTAATATTTTCCTCGGTAAGCATATAGTCCTTGACTTTTTTCCCTTTGCCTTCTGTGAAAATAAATAGGGGCATGGCCACTAAAAATAAAAAAAGGACCCCAAATCCTATATAGGAATTTCCAGCCACTGGCTGGCTTTCTTGTATGATAAGACCATAGACAATGGCACTGAGGCAACCGATGGCTAATAGACCAATGAGACTTCTTTTACTGAGCATAGTTTTTTTTATAAGGGTTCAACAGTGGTTTTTAAAAAGTATTTAAGGGTGGCTTGAGTACTAAAAATTAAAGTGGATGAGTTTTCTTCGGTAGGCGGTGAGCAGTTTGGATTTTGAGATAAAGCCATGATATTTTCCGTCTTTTACCAGCGGGAGATTCCAGGCAGCACTCTCTTGAAATTTCTGCATAATTTCGGTCATTTTATCTCGGTCTACATCTATAATCGCCGGCGGGTTTTGCATGAGGTCCCGTACTTTTATCTCGTGATAGAGGCTTCTTTGGAACATGACTGGGCGAACGTCGTCTAGAAGGACAATACCTAATAAAACGCCTTCAGGATCTACTACAGGGAAGATATTTCGATTGGACTTCACTATGGCGTCTTGCACCATATGACCCAAATCTTGTCCTGGGCTTAGGGCTATAAAATTCCTTTCAATGACGCTTTCTATGTCCATGAGTGTGAGCACCGCCTGGTCTTTGTCATGGGTAATGAGCTCTCCCCTGCGCCCTAATTCCATGGTGTACACCGAATGTGGGTGAACGTATTTGGTGATGGTGTAGGCCATTGCTGCACTGATCATAAGGGGTATAAAAAGCTCATAGCCTCCGGTGAGTTCTGCTATTAAGAATATGGCTGTGAGGGGTGCGTGTAACACGCCTGCCATAAGACCGCACATGCCCACTAGGGTAAATTGTGTTACGGATACCTGACCCCCAAAAAGGTTTACTTGGTTCATGAATTTTCCCAGTACGTGGCCCATGACGGCGCCCATAAAGAGGGTGGGTGCGAAAATGCCCCCCACACCACCGGCGCCAAATGTCAGGGCCGATGCCAGAATTTTAAACAATACCAAGCCCACTAAAAGCCCCATGACCATCCAGATATTTTGAGCGTCTAAACCAAAGGAATTTCCCTTGAGTACCGCCGCACTGTCTCCTTTTAATAGGCTATTTATGACCTCAAAACCTTCTCCGTACAAGGGCGGAATGAGATAAATAAGCACCCCGAGTAAGCTTCCACCCACGAGCATTCTATGCAGGGGTTTGGGTATGCGGTCAAAACCTTTTTGCACGTACTCATAGACGGTGGTGAAGTAAATAGAGGTGGCGCCAGCGACTATTCCTAGGATCAAGAAGTAGGGAACGTCGGATAGGCTAAAGGCATCGGCCAGTTTTACTGGCAAAAGAATATCGGAACCAAAGAAAAAATAGGAGGTGATTATAGCGGTTATGGAGGCGAGTAGGAGGGGTAATAGCGAGACCATGGTGAGTTGCAAGCCAAATACCTCTACGGCGAATATGATGGCGGCTATAGGTGCTTTAAATATGGAGGACATGGCTCCGGCTGCTGCACAACCGATCAATAAATTTCGGGTGGATTGGTTCATGTGTAACAGGCGCGCTATATTGGCACTAATGGCAGCTCCTGTGGCTACTGTGGGTCCTTCTAGTCCTACAGATCCTCCAAATCCTACGGTGATGGGCGCTGTGAGCACAGAACCGAACATTTGATAGCGTTTCATAATCCCCTTTCTCTTGGCCATGGCGAAGAGGGTAGAGGGTATGCCATGACTTACTTTTTGTCTAATGCCGTATTTGATGATCAGATACACCAGTCCCAGTCCCAGTAGGGGGAATACAAAGTAAAATGCTTGGTGGTAGTACTGTACCAAACGCCCTTCCAAGAGGTGTTGGAAAAAGTGGGTGGCGTTTTTTAAAATAACTGCGCCTACTCCTGAAGTAAACCCAATGAGCATGCTTAGCAGGTATATAAACTGCTTGTTGCTAATGTGTTTGGCCCGCCAAATGAGAAAGCGGGTCAGGAGATTTTTTTTCTTTGCTTCCATGTTGGGACCTCTTTGAGAAGCCTTTAATTTATTGTCTGAGCCTGGTCTTATTTATTGTCTGGACCTGTTCTTAGGCATTTTTAGCCGCTGTGCTGTCTAGAAAAAGCTCCTCTAATTGGGCTTGGTCTAGGGCTGCTGGTGCGTCTATCATGACGTCTCTTCCTGCATTGTTTTTAGGGAATGCAATGAATTCTCTGATGGTTTCTTGCCCGCCCAGAATAGCGACCAAACGGTCTAAGCCAAAGGCCAATCCTCCGTGGGGAGGTGCACCGTATTCAAAGGCGTCCATGAGGAATCCAAACTGTGCTTTGGCCTCTGCTTCACTAAATCCTAATAAGGAGAGCATTTTTGATTGGGTGGCTCGGTCATGAATTCTAATAGATCCACCGCCAATTTCATTTCCGTTTAACACCAAATCATAGGCATTGGCATTAACCGCTGCTGGATTGGTGTCTAAAAGGCTTAAGTGTTCTGGTTTTGGGGCGGTAAATGGGTGGTGCATGGCATGAAAATGACCTGTTTCTGGATCTTTTTCTAGGAGTGGAAAGTCTACGACCCACAATGGGGCAAATACTTTAGGGTCTCTGAGTCCTAGTCTTGTGGCCATTTCCATTCTCAGTGCAGACAGCTGTGCTCTGGTAGCGTCTGTGTCTCCAGAGAGTACACAAATGAGGTCTCCAGCTTGGGCGCCAGTGGCTTTTGCCCAAGCGGCCAAGTCTTCTTGATCGTAAAATTTATCTACAGAAGATTTATAGCTGCCGTCTTCATTACAACGCACATATACCAGCCCTTTGGCGCCTACTTGTGGTCTTTTAACCCAGTCAATCAAGGCGTCTATTTCTTTTCGGGTATAGGTGTTTGCACCCGGAACCGCTATTCCCACTACCAATTCAGCAGCATTGAATACAGGAAATTCTTTGTGCTGTGCCTGTTCATTTAATTCAGCGAACTCCATCCCAAAACGAATGTCTGGTTTGTCGTTACCGTATGTTTTCATGGCGTGGGCATAAGTCATTCGCGGGAATGAGCTAATTTCTATTCCGTGAATTTCACGAAGTAAATGCTTGGTGAGCCCTTCAAATACATTTAAAATATCTTCTTGGGTCACAAAGGCCATTTCACAGTCTATTTGCGTAAATTCTGGTTGGCGGTCTGCCCTTAAATCTTCATCTCTAAAGCACTTCACAATTTGGAAATACTTGTCCATTCCTCCTACCATGAGCAGTTGCTTAAAGGTTTGAGGGGATTGTGGAAGGGCGTAAAATTGTCCTGGATTCATGCGGCTGGGCACCACAAAATCTCTAGCCCCTTCTGGAGTAGATTTAATTAAATAGGGGGTTTCTATATCTATAAATCCCTGGTCTGAAAGGAATTTTCTCACTTCCATAGACACTTTGTGTCTAAAGATGAGGTTTTCCTTGACCGGATTTCTTCTAATGTCTAAATAGCGGTATTTGGCCCTCAGTTCTTCTCCTCCGTCTGTCTGATCTTCTATGGTGAATGGTGGGGTTTTTGATGTGTTGAGCACTTTGAGTTCCTGGACCAATATTTCTATGGCTCCTGTAGCCATTTGTGGGTTGGCATTGTCTCTCGCAATCACCTCTCCACTGATGCTTATAACGGTCTCTCTGCCCAGGTCTTTTGCGGCTTGCAATAATTCTGGTGCGCTGCGTTCTGCGTCAAATATAAGCTGTGTTACGCCGTATCGGTCTCTGAGGTCTACCCAGCCAATAAATCCTTTATCCCTTACTTTTTGAACCCATCCGCTTAAGTGAACGGTTTGTCCTATTTCTTTTGCGCTCAGTGCGCCGCAGTGGTGACTTCTATACATGCTATTTCTTATAAGGTTACAAATTTAATAAGTTATGTGAAGCAAAGCGTTTTTTAGACTTAATTTATATTAAGGTAAGAATTTACTTACTTTTTGTATTTATCTAAATAATTGCATATCAATATTTTACACTCTAATGTTAATTCAATGTAAACTAAATGTTACCCAAATGGTTCTAAATTGTAAAATATTTATATCTTTAGGTATTGCCAAACAGAATATAAGATGAAAATGACTGATTAATTTGGCTTTTTAAGTACCACCCTAAAAAAATTAAGACATGAAAAATTTATTGTTATTAGTAGTATTGTTGACTGGAATGTCAATGGCTGCACAAGCACCAAAGCCTATTTATGAAAAAGAAGGAAAAATGGTCAAGGCCACTTTCTTTCATGAGAACGGACAAATTGCTCAAACAGGTTTTTATTTAGAGGGAAAACTACACGGAGAGTGGACCATGTTCTGTAGAGAGGGAAATAAATTGGCTATGGGTACCTACCAGCAAGGTGCCAAGACCGGAAAATGGTTTTTCTGGGAAGGAGAAGCCTTAAAAGAGGTAGATTTTATCAACAATAAAATGGCTGCTATAACGCAGTGGAACAATAAAGGGACGGTAGTGTTGAATAAGTAAGTCCCCTAACCTAACGATTACAAAAAAGGCCTCCCATTGGTAGGCCTTTTTTTATGTATTTGTGTATTGATTAGACTTTTACTTCTGCCACCACACGGCTTTTGTATAGGCCTATTTTAATGCGGTAGCTAATAAAGAAGAGCACCGGCACTATGATCAAGGTAAGGAAGGTCGCTACAATTAATCCAAAGATAACCGTCCAAGCCAATGGCCCCCAGAAGATCACATTGTCTCCCCCTATATATATTTTAGGATCTAGGCTGGTAAATAAAGAAAAGAAGTCTATGTTCAGTCCTATGGCCAGCGGGATAAGTCCCAATACAGTAGTGATGGCGGTGAGTACCACAGGTCTTAACCTGGCTTTACCTGCTTTAATGATCACAGATTTTACATCTGGTTGTGACAGCAATTGGTTGTCTTCTATACCGTGCTGTACTTTAAAGCGATCTATGAGTAACTGAGTGTAATCTAACAGTACCACTCCGTTGTTCACGACAATTCCTGCCAGAGAAATAATCCCCACCATAGTCATCATGATCACAAAACTCCATCCGGTGATGATTAAACCGTAGAATACCCCAATGAAGCTCAAGAAAATAGCAATCATAATAATAAGGGGTTTAGAAATTCCACCAAACTGGAAGATGAGCAGGAGCATAATAAGACCCAATCCTGAAAAGAATGCGCCCATTAAAAAGGCCATTTGTTTGTTTTGCTCTTCAATTTGTCCGGTGTAATCTATGCGAATGTCCTCTGGAATATCTTGATAGTTTTGCATTTGTGCTTGAATCTCATTCACAATAGCCTGTGCGTCAGTAAAACCTGGTTCTAAACCAGAATATACAGTCACGACCCTTTTACTGTCTCTGTGTTTAATAGCAGAGAAAGCTGCGGTGTTTTTTTGCGTGGTTACTGAAGATACTGGGATTTCTTTAATACGACCCGTAGCCTGGTCTCTAAAGATGATGTTCTGATTAAAAAGGGCGCTTTTGTTGTATCTCAGGTCCTCTTTAAAACGCACATTAATGTCGTAATCTTCTCCATCTTCTTTGTACACACCAGCCTTTTCTCCGAAAAGAGAACGTCTGAGTTGCATGCCTACTTGGCCTACCGCTACACCTAATGTTCCGGCTTTTTCACGATCTACCCTAACCAACATAGCGGGCTTTCCTTTGTTTACATCTATTTTGAGTTCTGCAATACCAGGAATGTTTTTGGTGTTAATATAGTTGCGCATTTTTTCTGCTGCGACAATTAATGCGTCGTAGTCAGGGCCTTCTAATTCTATATTAATCGGATAGCCTGCTGGTGGTCCATTCTCATCTTTTTCAACAGAAATAGCCACACCAGGATAAACGCCCTTGAGGGTTTCCTGTACTTTTTTTCTAAGTACTTCTGTATCCATTCCCCTGCGGTATTTGAATTCTCTCATAGAGGCAGTAATTTTCCCTCTATGGGGCATCTCTGCACTAGAACCACCGTCTGTTTGAGGGTTTCCAGCCCCTTCTCCAACTTGAGACACACTGGCCTCTACCAAGAAATTATAGCCATTGTCTAGCTGTTCTGGAGCGTTGAGTACTTCAGCCACTCTTTTTTCAATGTCTTTGGTAATGGTGTTGGTTTTTTCAATATCTGTTCCTTGAGGGTATTCTATATAGACAATGATTTGGTTGGGGGTATTGTTTGGAAAGAATTCAATATTGGTTCTTCCTGCCCCAACAGACATGCCAAAAAACATAAAAGCAGAAATGAGGAGTAGTACGGTAGAGCCAAAATACCAATACACATTTTTACCTGTTAAGGCTCTTTTTAGTTGTCTTTCATACCAGTTTTCAAAACGGACCAAACTCCCTGCTTGGAATTTATTGGCCCATCTTTTAATTCCGTATTTATATGCCCAAAACAAGGCAGCTGTTAGGATCATTAAAGTTCCCAAGCCTCTCATAGCACCACCGAATACAAGGATGAACAGTCCAAAACCACCCAAAATCAATGAAATTCTAATGAGTTGTTTGCGGCTGAGTTCTTTGTCTCCTACTTCCATGAATTTAGAGACCAACATGGAGTTCATAAAAATGGCAACGAACAAAGAAGAACCTAATACCACAGATAAGGTGATGGGGAAATAAATCATGAACTGCCCAAATATTCCAGGCCATAGTCCTAAAGGAACAAAGGCCGCTACTGTTGTGGCGGTAGAAATAATGATTGGAAAGGCTATTTCACTAATACCCTGTTTGGCGGCTTCAATTCTTGGAACGCCCTCAGACATTAGTCTGTACACGTTTTCTACTACAACAATTCCGTTGTCTACCAGCATTCCCAGTCCCATAATGAGCCCGAATAAAATCATGGTATTTAGGGTGTATCCTAAGAGTGATAGTACTACAAAGGACATGAACATAGACATGGGTATGGCAAAACCAACAAATAAGGCATTTCTAAAACCTAGGAAGAACATGAGCACCGTAACCACCAACAGAATTCCAAAAATAATGTTGTTGACCAGGTCGTCTACTTGATTTAAGGTTCTAGAAGAGGAGTCATTTGTAATGACTACGTCTAAATCTTTAGGTAAGAAGTTTTCTTGCGCCTGGGCTACAATAATTTTAATTTCATCTGCGGCTTGGATCATGTTTTTTCCAGCCCTTTTCTTTACCTCCAACATGACCACGCTACTGCCTTCTTTTCTGGCATAAGTGGTCTTTTCTTTATCTTTAAAAGTAATGTTGGCAACGTCTCTTAAATAGACCGCGCCATTTTCAGACTTAATGATAAAATTTTCTAGCGCCTTAGGGCTTTCTATTTCTCCTAAAATTCTAATGGTTCTTCGCTGCCCTGAGTTCACTAAATTACCAGCAGAAAGCGTCATATTTCCATTTCCAATGGCTTGTAAAATGTCGTTAAAACTCACTTGAGAAGCCATCATTTTATAGACGT
>JAQWFV010000076.1 GCA_029238555.1 Flavobacteriaceae bacterium | reverse complement strand
AAATCTAAGGTGGTGGCCTTTAAAAACAGTTTTCATGGCCGTACCTCAGCGGCAGTTGCTGTCACAGACAATCCAGCTATTCAAGCCCCCATTAACCAGGGGCACGAGGTTATTTTTGTGGCCCTCAATGATGAAGACGGCCTAAAAGAAGCACTCTCTACAGGAGACGTCTGTGCTGTAATTATTGAATCTATTCAAGGGGTGGGTGGCTTAGACCAACCCACGACCCACTTTTTTAAAACTATTGAAAGTCTTTGCAAAGCGCATGGGGCCCTACTCATTGCAGATGAAGTACAATCTGGCTTTGGGAGGACAGGAGCCTTTTTTGGATTTCAACATCATGGAATAACCCCTGATTTAGTTCCTATTGCCAAAGGAATGGGGAATGGTTTTCCCATTGGTGGGGTATTAATTCATCCTAAATACAAGGGAGTTCACGGGCAGCTTGGCACTACTTTTGGCGGAAATCACTTGGCATGCAGTGCAGCTTTGGCGGTATTAGAAGTCATAGAAGAAGAAGGACTTGTGAAAAAGGCCCTGGACATGGAGGCCTATGTAAAGGAACAAATGAAAACCTTCCCTGCTGAGATTTCTTTAAAAGGAAGGGGACTCATGTTGGGATTGGCCTTCCCTTTTGAGATTGCTGCACTGAGAAAAGAACTATTGTATACGCACCACATATTCACTGGAGCGGCTAAAGACAAGAAAGTCTTGAGAATTCTGCCTGCACTTAATATTACAAAAGCACAAATAGCGCAATTTTTTTATGCCTTAAAAGAAATATTAAACACCCCGGAATTCCAATCTCACTTTAAGATATCACAAAACAAGTATTAAGCAAACCTGAATTTCAATCTTACTTTAAATAACCACTTAACAAGTATAAAACAAAACCGAAATTCAATCTTACTTTAAACAAGCCCTTATGAAGCATTATTTATCCCTTCAAGACATACCAGACTTTGACAAAGCCATCTTAGAGGCCATTGCATTAAAAAAAGATCCTTTATCTGACAAAACACTAGGCCAAGATAAAACCTTGGGGCTTTTGTTTTTTAACGCCAGCCTAAGAACGAGGATAAGCACCCAAAAAGCAGCTAAAAATTTGGGCTTAGAGGTCATGGTAATGAATTTTTCACAAGAAGGTTGGCAATTGGAATACGAAGACGGAGCCGTCATGAATAGTGGAAAGGCAGAACATATTAAAGAAGCCGCTGGAGTATTATCTGGCTATTGCGACCTGATTGGTGTGAGGGCATTTGCTGAATTACAAAGTTGTGAAGAAGACCAAAAAGAGAAAGTGCTTTTAGGCTTTGCCAAACATGCTAGCGTTCCTATCATTAACTTAGAAAGTGCACTTGACCATCCCTTACAAGGTTTTGCAGACGCCATTACCATTACAGAACAATTGGGAGAGCAAGTATTGCCTAGCCTAAAAAAAGAAGGCACTGCACCCAAAGTGGTATTGAGTTGGGCGCCACACCCAAGGGCACTACCCCATGCAGTAGCCAATAGTTTTATAGCTGCTATGAAGCGGCTCCATATAGATTTCAGTATTACCCATCCAAAAGGCTACGAGCTAGATCCTCTGATTACAGGAAACACACCCATTGAACACGACCAGGAGAAAGCCTTAGCAGGAGCAGAGGTAGTGTATGTGAAAAGCTGGAGTAGTTTTAAGGACTACGGAAAAGTAATGTGTGAAGACCCCTCATGGACCATCACTTCTGAGAAGATCGGGAATGCACAGTGCATGCACTGTTTGCCAGTGAGAAGAAATGTAGTGATCGCAGACGCCGTTTTAGACTCAGACAAAAGTTTGGTGTTAGCACAGGCCAACAATAGGACCTATGCGGCACAGTGGGTACTTAGAGAATTACTAAAAATAAGGCCTTAATTACACGCCCATGGAAGATCAAAAAAACACCCTATCAGTGGTTAAAATTGGCGGAGGCGTCATAGAAGATCCTAAAGCACTAAAGCACTTTTGTAAGGCTTTTAGTCAAATATCTGGTCCTAAAATTTTGGTGCACGGAGGAGGTAAATCTGCCACTGCCTTAGCCAAAAAACTTAAGGTTCCTACCAAAATGATCGATGGTAGAAGGTGTACTCCAAAAGAAACTTTAGAAGTCATTACCATGACCTATGCTGGAAGCGCCAACAAAACAATTGTCGCTCAACTACAGGCAGACCATTGTAATGCCTTAGGTCTTAGTGGGGCAGACGGCAATAGTATTAGCGCAGTAAAAAGAAACCCAAAGCCTATAGATTACGGATTTGTGGGAGACCATTTAAAGGTGAACACCTCTTTAATAGAAACGCTTTTGTCACATGGGATTTGCCCTGTTTTTTGTGCCATAACCCATGACGGTAAGGGACAATTACTCAATACCAATGCAGATACCATCGCCGCAGAAATAGCTATAGCTATGGCAGCGAAATATGAAACACATCTGTGGTATTGCTTTGAGAAACCAGGCGTATTGGTGAGTGAAACGCCCCTAGAAGTACTTCCTAACTTAAGCATTAGTGAGATGAAGCTACTCATAGATCAAGAGATTATTCACTCAGGAATGATTCCTAAACTCACTAATGGATTTCATGCCTTAGAAAAAGGCGTCAATAAAGCAGGGATTGGAAATGAAGATATGTTGGCCAATAAAGGCCCTTTTACCCTATTAAAAAAGAATTAAATGGAGTACTTAAGCACCTATGAAAAAGAAGCCGTTCAATTATTAAAATCTCTGATTGAAACCCCCTCTTTTTCTTCAGAAGAAGCCCATACAGCCAAGCGCATTGAAGCATGGTTTGAACAAAAAGGAATCTCCTACCAAAAGAGTGGGCACAATAGATATGCCTTTAACAAGCATTTTGATCCTAAAAAACCCAGCCTGTTATTAAACTCTCACCATGACACGGTAAAACCTAATAGCGCTTACACTCTTGACCCTTTTAAGGCCATTGAAAAGGACGGAAAAATTTACGGTCTTGGAAGCAACGACGCAGGAGGCTGTTTGGTGTGTTTACTGAGTACTTTTGCACATTTCTATGAGCGTAAAGATTTAAAACACAACCTTATTATAGTCGCTTCTGCAGAAGAAGAGAGCTCTGGCCCTAATGGCTTAAACTCAGTATTACCCCTACTGCCAGAAATAGATATGGCCATTGTGGGAGAACCCACCCAAATGCATTTGGCCATTGCAGAAAAAGGGCTCGTTGTTTTTGACGGAGTCATAAAAGGAACGCCCTCTCATGCGGCACATCCCAATTCGGATCAGGCAATTTATAAAACTGCCGGGGTGTTGAATTGGTTCGAAACCTACGCCTTTGAAAAAGTATCTGATTTTTTGGGACCCGTTAAAATGACCGTGACTCAGATTCAAGGGGGGAGCCAACACAATGTAATCCCAGCAGAGGTAAGACTGGTGGTAGATGTTAGGGTCAATGATTGTTATTCAAATGAAGAAATAAATGCACTCTTACAAAAAGAAGCTCCTCTAGCGCTAAAGGCGAGAAGTTTGAGGCTTGGATCGTCGGCCGTGAGGCCAGACCACCCTTTAGTGATCGCTGGAAAAAATATGGGTCGGGAAACCTATGGCTCTCCCACACTATCTGACCAAGCGGCTATATCGGGTCCTTCCATGAAATTAGGGCCTGGAGATAGTACCAGATCGCATTCAGCAGATGAATTTATTTACAGGCATGAAATTGCCCAGGGCATTGAAATATACTGCTCACTTTTAAATACTTATTTAACACAATAACGCTTATGAAACTTTGGGATAAAGGGGGTAGCACCCATGAAAAAATTGATTTTTTTACTGTTGGAAATGACAGGGCGCTAGACTTATTTTTAGCACCTTATGATATAAAAGCTTCCATGGCGCACGCAGAAATGTTGGCCTCTGTGGGTTTGCTTGAGGCAGAAGAAGCCACAAATTTAATCACTGCTTTAGCACAAATTGGCAAAGAAATTGCCGTAGGTACTTTTGAAATTGAAGCGGATTTTGAAGACGTTCACTCTAAAATAGAATTTTTACTCACGGAGCGATTGGGAGACCTGGGGAAAAAAATTCATGCAGCTAGATCCAGAAACGATCAAGTATTGGTGGCCATGCAATTGTTTTTAAAGGATCAAATTCAAGAGATCAAAACAGGCAGTCAAGACTTGTTTCACCTATTAATTTCATTGGCAGAAAAACATGCTGGGCTTATTTTACCGGGATATACCCACTTGCAAGTGGCCATGCCTTCTTCCTTTGGCCTTTGGTTTTCTTCCTATGCGGAGAGTCTTACAGACGACGTCTATTTTCTAGAAGCAGCCTATAAGGTATGTGATCAAAACCCTCTTGGAAGTGCTGCCGGCTATGGGAGTTCTTTTCCAATAAACCGAAAAATGACCACAGAAAAACTGGGTTTTAGTACCCTTAAATACAATGTAGTAGCAGCTCAAATGGGTAGGGGAAAAACAGAAAAGGCGGTAGCATTTGGAATGAGTGCAGTGGCCGCTACCGTGGGAAAATTAGCCATGGATATTTGTCTGTATATGAGTCAAGACCTGAATTTTATAAGCTTCCCAGACCAACTGACTACCGGATCTAGTATTATGCCTCACAAAAAAAACCCTGATGTCTTTGAATTGATTAGGGCAAAATGCAATAAAATTCAAACCCTACCCACACAATTAAGCCAGTTAACGGCAAATTTACCCAGTGGGTATCACAGGGATTTACAGCTTTTAAAGGAAGTATTGCTCCCTGCTATCACCGAATTACAAAGTTGTTTAGACCTCATGCATTTTGCTTTAAAGGAGGTGGTTCCTAATACGGATTTGGGTCAAGACCCTAAATACGACGCCATGTACTCTGTAGACACCCTCAATGAAATGGTGCTCCAGGGAATGCCCTTTAGAGATGCCTACAAGGCAATGGGTGCCCTGATCGCAGAAGGGACCTACCAATCCAAAAAGGACCTCCACCACACCCATGAAGGAAGTATGGGTAATTTGTGTTTGGAGGAGATTAAAGCGAAAATGGACCGTGCTTGCGATTTTTAATAAGACTTAGGTATGAATCTAAATCAAAAAGAGCGGCCTTGTTTTGACAAGGCCGCTCTTTTTATAGATTAAAAATGAAGCTTACTGAATCATTTTTAAGTTAATAATTTCTTGCTCCGTAAGGGCACGCCACTGACCCCTTGGTAGGTCTTTCTTCGTAAGACCTGCATACACCACCCGGTCTAATTTAATGAGCTCATATCCCAAATGCTCAAACAATCGTTTAATGATGTTATTTTTAGCACTTAGAATCTCAATACCTACTTCAGTGGCAGGAGCTCCTTCAATAGGAGAGATTTCATGCACACGAACAGGACCGTCTTCTAAAACAACTCCTTTTCTGATTTTCTCAAGATCGTCTGCTTTTAAGGACCTACCCAAAGTAGCGTGGTATATTTTTCTAAAACCATTCTTTGGCTTAGTGAGTTTGGTTTGTAATTCACCATCGTTGGTGAAGAGTAACAATCCAGAGGCTGATTTGTCTAAACGACCCACGGGTTTGATCTTAGATTTGGTGGCATTTGCAACCAAGCCAAGGGCAGATTTAGGGTGCGATGCATCTGTGGAAGCACTGTCAAAATCTTTGGGCTTGTTTAATAAAATATAGGCTCTTTTCTCAGGATTTAAGGTAATACCGTCAAAGCTAACCACATCTGAAAGAGCTACCCTATAGCCCATTTCAGTGACTGCTTTTCCGTTGACTTTGACACTTCCGGCAGCAATAAAAATATCTGCTTCTCTTCTAGAGCACACCCCAGAATTTGAAATATACCTATTTAAACGGATCGAATTGTCGTCTACCTTTTTGGCTGGTTTAGCCGGAGTATTAGCTACTGATTTTGGTCCTTTTGCTTGTGTACCGCTAGCAAATGTGTCTTTATTGACTGTCTTTCTGTAGCCTTTTTTATTTGACCCAGCTGGCTTTAAACGTGCATTAGAAGAAGGCTCCTCCGAACCACTTTTGCTAAAAGGACCACTGTTCCCTTTCTTTATAGGGGAGTTTCCCCTAGCACTACTCGTTTTTCTAAACGTTCCAGACCCACGTCCAGAGGCTTTTTTATCGCCGTCAAAATTATTACGCCCCATTGCTTCTTATTTTGTGCAAAGGTAGTGTATTGTTTTAGATTGGAGCGATTAAATAAACCTGCGTAATAATAGGTCTGGATCTATCAATAAGATACCAAAAACACCTGCCACTATAATGAACTTTAGTAGGTTGTGAATGCCTAGATAATGTTGCTTTTGATGGGCCCACCAAAGGGCAATTACTGCCAAGATGACCAAAATAAATGTCCCTTTAAAATATACATCCATAGCCCCGACATTGAAATAGCGAATCAATGCATAGGTCGGTAGGGCGGTGGCAATGAGTAACAAACTAATACAGTACTTAGAGAATCTAGTGCCATAGCGCACCGCTACTGTTTTGTAATTCTGAGTGAGGTCTCCAGTGAGGTTTTCTAAATCCTTGACCATTTCCTTGGCCAAGATGAGTAGAAAAAGAAAGACGGCATGAACAAAGATCACAGGAGCCAGATTTTTATAATACACAAACACCGTGAAAAATGGCGTAATCGCCAAGCTAGCAGATACTAGGTTTCCCACAAAAGCGATTCTCTTTAACTTATGAGAGTACAGCCAAATACCAAAAATGTAAGCAGAGAAAAACACCACTGCTCTGAAAGATACCGCACTGGCCATAAAAACAGCTATAAAATTTCCTGTGAAATAGGCGGTTATTTTGGCACGTTGGGATATAAGACGGTCTAACAGTGTTTTCCTAGGCCTGTTTATGAGGTCTTTTTCTGCATCGTAAAAACTGTTGATGATGTAACCACTACCTATGACTATAGCCGTAGACAAGACCAATAATGCTAGATCAGGGTCTAAAAGAAGTGCTTTTAAAGGTTTATCTGGGGCTAAGATAAAAATAGAACACAGGTATTGAGCCAATACTATTAGGGCTATGTTGTACCCTCTAAGCACAGAAAAAAATGCGAGTCCCTTTAAAGCGAACCGCGATAGAGGACTTTGGGCCATAATTTGGAATTAAAAATTATAAACGACTTCTAAATGGTAATTCTTTAAGGCTTTTTGGGCTTTTTCGAGATCTGGCGTAAACCCTAATATATAGCCTCCACCACCAGAGCCACATAGCTTTAAGTAGTAATCATTTGTTTTTAGTCCCTCTTGCCAAAGCGCGTGAAATTCTGTTGGAATCATCGGTTTAAAGTGGTCTAGGACTACCTTAGACAATTGACGAATATTTGAAAATAAAGAGCTTACGTTGCCATTGACAAAGTCTTCTACACAAGCGTCTGTATGTTTTATAAACTGATCTTTAAGCATGTTTCTGAAACCCTCTTGCTTCATTTGCTCCATGAACAATTGAACCATTGGGGCGGTTTCTCCAACTTGACCTGAATCTAGAAGAAAAACGGCTCCCTTACCCGCAGTGTGCTGAGATGGAATGGCCGTAGAAGCTATATGGTCTTGAGCATGTATTAAAATAGGCAAGCTCAAATAGGAATTCAATGGGTCTAAACCTGAGGATTTTCCATGGAAAAAAGATTCCATTGTTCCAAAGAGTTCTTTTAGTTCAAGTAATTTTTCTCGGGTTAAATTCTCTAAAACAGTGATTTTGCGTTGTGCATAATTGTCATAAATAGCTGCGACTAAAGCTCCGCTACTTCCAATTCCATATCCCTGAGGGATAGAAGAATCAAAATACAATCCATTGGAAATGTCTTGTTGTAAGCGGTCTAAATCAAAAGAAAACACCGCTGGATCTTTTTCTTGTAATGCAGCCAAATGCTTGGCAAATCCAGCCAAACTTTGGTTAGAACTCGAATGACTCTCTGCTGCATTTTTAGGAATAATTAAAGCGCCTTTTGCAGCATTATAAGGGATGGAAAGGCCTTTAGAATCTTTAATAATCCCGTACTCTCCAAAAAGTAAAATCTTCGCGTAAAAAAGTGGGCCTTTCATAGGGTGTAATTTTTTAAGGTGCTTCTGTGTGAGATGTGCTTCCACTTCCTACCTGATCACAAATATACTGTCCATTTTGACAATGTACAACTAATTCGTTTTCAATAAATTGAAGCAGCTGCTCTTTATGCATTTCTGGATATAACAGATGCACATTTGCTCCTGCATCTAAAGTAAAACAAACCGGTATTTGGGTCAATTTTCTAAAAGCCCAAATTTTTTCAATGATGGATAAGGTTCCAGGCTTCATCAAAATAAAATAAGGATTGCTTGTAAGCATCATTGCATGAAGCGTTAATGCCTCTGACTCCACTATACCTATAAACTTTTTCATATCTCCAGAGACCAAGGCCTGAGTCAATACGGCCAATTGATCATGGGCCTGTTGAAACCTTGCTTCAGCAAAAGGATGGTTTTCCATTAAACCGTGACCGACTGTACTGCTCACCAGCTTTTCTCCTTTGTCTACCAGTAAAATAGTGTCCTGGAAATTTTTAAAAATAGGTGCTAATTCTTGGTTAAATGGCACTGCTATTAAGTCTTGACTCGATTCAAAAACAGCTGTTTTTCCCCATTGCATTAAAGGACCTCTAATACTTCTAGCAGCACTACCCGAACCGAGTCTTGCTAAAAAAGAAGCTTTTGCATAAAATGCTTCTGAAAAATCATTTTTATTATTGGAGGGAAATTCATTTGACAACTCGAGTAAGCAGAGAGAAAGTGCTGCCATAGCACTTGCAGACGAGGCTATTCCACTAGAATGCGGAAAGGTATTCTCACTGTGAATGATGATATGATACGCTTTTAAAAAGGGTAAATAGTCTACCACCCTGGCAAAAAAAGACGCTATTTTTGGATGAAAATCTGGCTTTGGAGCACCTTCAAAAGAAAATTCAAAAGAAAATTCCTGAGCGCTTTTATCACTCTCTATGTTTATGTGAGCCAAAGCAACTGAAGTCTTTGTTTTACAATGGTTTAAGGTAAAACTAAGGGAAGGATTTGCTGGGATTTGAGGATCGTATTTCCCCCAGTATTTAACCAAAGCAATATTACTTGGAGCAGACCAAGTGACTGTTTTGTCTGTGATTACTACTTGTTGAGATGTAGGTATAAAGCCAACAGCTTCCATAGAAAAATTTTACCACAAATATACAGCATATGAATCTATTATGTGGAAGCTTTTAAGTAATATAAATAAACAAAGCATGCTTATTTTTGGTATTTTAGTACACTTAAAAATGACTGCCCCTTGAAAAAAACTTTATACTATATCTTCATCTCCGTAACGATCTGTCTTTTGGTGGGTTTTTTATCTAGTTTTGCTACCCAAAGTTCTGTGAATGATTGGTATGTAGGCCTTGAAAAGCCTTTTTTTAACCCACCCAACTGGGTATTTGCACCCGTATGGAGCATCTTGTATATTATGATGGGTATAGCTGCGGGATTGGTTTGGGCAAAGGGATACTATCATGTTTGGGTGAAAACTGCCCTCTACCATTTTTTATTTCAACTCTTACTCAACGCACTTTGGTCCATTACATTTTTTGGCTTAAAAAATCCTTTAATAGCCTTGGTTGTAATCTTAGGCCTGAATGTTTTGCTGTTGTTTAATTTTAAATGGTTTAAAATAGTCCTTCCAAAAGCAGCCTATCTGCTACTTCCTTACATGGCTTGGGTGGCTTTTGCCACTGCTTTAAACACTGCTATTTGGTGGCTTAATTAGATCCCTCAAGGCTTTGCACCATTCCTTTTGCTGCTAAATAAGCGGTGGTCCATGCATTCTGAAAATTAAACCCCCCAGTAATGGCGTCAATATTTAAAAGTTCCCCAGCAAAATATAAACCTGGAAATTTTTTGCTTTGAACGTCTGTAAAAGAGACTTCTTTTAATTTTATACCACCAGCAGTCACAAACTCCTCTTTAAAAGTGCTTTTACCTTTAACTTCGAAATCTGACGCACTTAGGATTTCTGACAGTGATTGAAGTTGGGTTTTTGTCATATTGGCCCAAATTAAATCCGAAGGAATTGCTATATGCATTAACAAACTTTGCCACAAACGCTTGGGAAGTCCAAATGGAACCCACTTCATCAGTGTTTTTTTAGAATCTTTTTTCTTTAAAGTATGCAGCGCTTCAAGGACCTCTTGCGCATGTTTATACTCAGGTAAAAAATTGACACTTATAGTAAAATCGTAGTCCAATCCATTTAACAAACGCGCACCCCAAGCAGAGAGTTTTAAAATAGCAGGTCCACTAAGTCCCCAATGGGTAATAAGCAAGGGACCCTGAGCATGAAGGGCTTTTTTCTGCTTTACACCGGGCAATTTTAAATGTACCACTGCAGGAGTACTTAAACCCGCCAAACCTTCAATTCTTGGATCTTTGATATTAAAAGTAAACAAAGAGGGTACTGCAGCTTCTACCCCATGTCCTAATTCTTGGAGCATTCGAATCATTTTGGGACTGCTCCCCGTGGCCATCAGGACCTTTTTGGCACAGTAAGTTTCTGTTGCTGTAATAATATTCCAGCCAGACGCATTAAGTGGTTCAATGGATTTAACCGCAGTTTTTGAATATAAGCTAATCCCTAGCTTTATCCTCAAAGAAGTAAAACAATCCATGATTGCTTGAGAAGTATTGGCCACAGGGAACATTCTTCCATCTGATTCAATTTTTAAAGGGACCCCCTGTGATTCAAAAAAAGCAATCACTTCCTTTGGACCGTAATGATGGAAAGGTCCCAGCAAGGCTTTTTCACCTCTGGGGTAGTGGGTCACTAAGTCATCTGGCTCCATTGCGTCGTGGGTGACATTACACCTACCCCCGCCCGATATTTTCACTTTCTCTAAGCCTAAAGCTCCTTTTTCAAATAGGGCAATTCTCAAGCTAGGATTGAGCATAGCGGTCTGAATAGCCGCATAATATCCCGCTGCACCGCCTCCTATAATGGCCACATCTATCATTAAAAAGAACGGTCAGGAAAGTTCGTGAAAACAGCGTCTACACCCAATTTCTTTACTTTTTTTAAATCTTCTGGAGCATTCACCGTCCAGGTATATACCTTAAAACCGGCTGCATGAATTTGAGCTACAATAGCGGCATCTAAATCCTTGTAATAGGGATTAATTGACAGCGCACTTAGTTCTTTAGCCGTTGGAATAGCCTCTAATGGATGCGCTTCTGTAAGGACACCAATAGAAATCTCAGGAAGAAAGTCCCTTGTTTCCAACAGTAAGTTCCAATCAAAACTAGAAATCAAAAGATCTTCTTCTTTCCAAGTACCGTTAGAAAGATACGCTTTTAGTAAACTAGCCACTGGAGCGGCGGTGTTAGGGCCTTTAAGTTCAATATTCAATGCAGCCCTTCCAGCCAATTGATCCAAAACAGTCTGTAAAAGGGGTATGCTATGACCTCCTTCTAAAACGACTTCTTGCAGTGCTTCCCATGTAAAGGAAGTAATAGGCCCTGAAGTATTAGACAAGCGATCCAATTCATTGTCATGAAAGACAACCAATTCACCACTGGCAATCTGAAAAACATCTATCTCTATCATAGGTGCTCCTAACGCTACCGCTTTTTCAATAGAAGCTATAGTATTTTCAGTTTCATAACCCATTGCACCCCTGTGCCCTATAATCATAGGATTTTCAGTTTTTCCCATTGTACATGAATATAACATTATCCCTAAAAAAACCCAAAGAAACCTATTGATCAGTGTATGATGTGAAAATTGCTTTATCATGACCGTAGTACTTCACAAGGCTTTCCAGGATAAAGAACCTGTCTGGTTCCAGAAACCCTAATAGACATTTCTGTATCTCCATTAAGTTCAAAAATAGTTTTATCAGCTCCCACACTCACTTGGATAATTCTATTTCTAAAGTTGAGTTTAAAAGAATAATTCTTCCATTGTTTTGGAATTCTAGGGGTAAAAGAAAGTTTGTCTTCTACAATTCTCATTCCAGCAAATCCCTCTACTATACTCATCCAAGTTCCAGCCATTGAAGTAATGTGAAGTCCTTCCTCTACCTCCTTGTTATAATCGTCTAAATCCAATCTAGACGTTCTGAGATAGAAATTATAGGCCTGTTCCATGCGCCCTAACTTAGCAGCCTGAATAGAGTGCACGCAAGGGGAAAGCGAAGATTCATGTACCGTAAAAGGTTCGTAAAAATCAAAATGTCGTTCTAGAGCGTCCAAACTAAATTGGTCTTCAAAAAAGTAAAACCCTTGAAGTACGTCTGCTTGTTTTATATAGGGAGACCTTAAAATCCTATCCCAACTCCACTTTTGATTAATGGGACGGTCTAATTTGCTCAATTCAGTTACAGGAAGCAACTCCTTATCTAAAAACCCATCTTGTTGCAAGAATATGTCCAAAGCTTGATCCTTTGGATAATACATGTTTTTAGAGACTTTCTGCCACTGATCTATCTCAGCACCCTTCAATTTTGTGACCCCCATAATCCTGTTATAATCCTCAGGATACCCATCTTTCACCTTCTGAATTTGAGTGGTTGTATAAGCAATACACCAGCTCGCCAAGTAGTTGGTATACCAATTGTTATTGACATTATTTTCGTATTCATTAGGTCCTGTAACCCCAAGAATTACATAGGCATTTTTAGCCGTTGAAAAGGTAGCCCGTTGGTGCCAAAATCTCGCAATTCCAATAAGCACTTCCAATCCCATTTCTGGAATATAACTATAATCTCCTGTGTATCTGTAGTAGTTAAAAATAGCAAAAGCTATAGCGCCATTTCTATGGATTTCCTCAAATGTTATTTCCCATTCATTGTGACACTCCTCTCCATTCATTGTGACCATAGGATACAATGCGGCACCATTTGAAAATCCTAATTTAGTCGCATTTTCAATGGCTTTATCCAATTGATTATACCTGTACTGAAGGAGGTTTCTAGCCACTTTTTGGTCTTTTGTAGCCATGTAAAAAGGAATGCAATAGGCTTCGGTATCCCAATAGGTACTTCCCCCGTATTTCTCTCCTGTAAATCCTTTCGGACCAATATTTAAAGTAGCATCTTTTCCAGTGTAGGTTTGATTGAGCTGAAATATGTTACAGCGAATTCCCTGCTGGGCTTTAACATCTCCGTCTATGACAATGTCTGCCCTATCCCAAATGGCTTTCCAAGCATCTGCTTGGGCGGCTTTCAAGGCCTCAAAACCGGCCGATGTCGCTCTGCCTGCAACTTCATAAACAGCGGATTCTAAAGTGCCAGACACTTTGCGATCTAGAATATAGCCCCCGTATTTATAGGTAGTGATTGTATCTCCATGCTTTAGGGCTGCTTTATACAGGTGACCCACGGCCAATTCTCCTTCCATGGTCTGGCTTGGAGCTATCTTTTCAGCAGCATTTAAATAAACTTCTGTGGCTTGATAAGTGGCTGTTTTAAAGTTTGTTTTATTGGTTTGGGCTTCTATAAGAGCAATGTTTTCTTTTGCTTTTACCGAAGTAGTCTGCCAAAAAGCGTCGTCCCAATTGGAATCTTCATTCTTTACACCACTGTCCAAAAAACTTTTGACCTCAATGTCTGCAGTACCCTCCAATAAAGTGACTTTGTATTCAATAGCACCAATACTGTCTTGAGCCAAACTTAAAAAACGAGTGCTTTCTACCCGCAAGTGAGTTCCATCTGTAAGGGTCAGTTCAAAAGATCGTAACAATAACCCAGTTTGCATCTGAAGTTCTCTTTTGAAAGCGTGAACTTCTTTGGCGGTGTAAAGGTCTAAATCCTGACCGTTGACTTTAATGTAAATCCCAATCCAACTAGGCGCATTCAGCACCTTAGCAAAATACTCCGGATAGCCATTTTTCCACCAGCCTACCCTAGTCTTATCTGGATAGTACACCCCACCTATATAACTACCTTGAAAAGTTGGTCCTGAATAATACTCTTCAAAATTGGCCCTTTGGCCCATAGCACCGTTACCTATGCTAAACAGACTTTCTGAAGATTTTACACGGCTTGGATCAAAACCCTCTTCAATTAGGGACCAAGCATTTGGTAGGATATAAGATTGATTCATGGTGTTTTTATGCAATTAATGATTGAACAAATGATGGGGTTATTTCAGCAGTAGAGGTAAAACAATGGTCTGCATTAAATAGTATTGCAGGGTCTCCAATTCCCACGCAGGTCATTTTAGCTGCTTTTGCAGCTGCTACCCCAGCCTGGGCGTCTTCAAAAACCACACAATCCTCAGGCGCTACCCCTAAGCCTTTGGCAGCTGTTAGAAACACTTCCGGATTTGGCTTAGCCATAGTTACTTCGTTGCCGTCTACCAGCACGTCAAAGTAAGACAAAAGCCCTACCTTTTCCAAAATTGGCTGAGCGTTTTTACTCGCTGATCCTAGTGCAACTGGAATTTGTTGTGCTTTTAACGTTTTTAATATTTCAGTAATCCCCGGAAGAATTTCACTGTTATTCATATGGGAAATGAGGGCTAAATAGTGGGTGTTTTTATCTATGAGCCACTGTTCCTTTTCCTTTTCTGTCGCTTTATATTGGGCCATTTCTAATAGCAGTTCTAAAGAGCGTACTCTAGAGACCCCTTTAAATTGTTCGTTATCTTGTTCTGTGAAATTGTATTGGAGGTTTTTGGCCAATGACTGCCATGCCTTAAAATGGTATTTGGCGGTGTCTACTATAACGCCGTCTAAATCGAATATAAATCCTGTGGGCATAAAATAAGCTGCTTTTTTAGTTTTTTGAAATGAGATGTAAGGGTTCTTAATACACTATAAGGTAGAGGCCCTTTCTATTAAAGTAGGTTCTAATACGGTGGTGTTAAAGGTGTCCTCTTCATTTTCTGTCTCTACTTTTTCTATGAGCATTCTAGCAGCTTCTTCACCCATTAATTCTCCGTGTTGGGCTATAGCAGTTAAAGATGGCATGGCAAATTTAGAGAGTAGTCCGTCTGTAAAACCTATAAAAGAGATGTCTTCAGGAATTCGTTTATTCATTCCATGTGCGAGTCTCATGGCGTGAATGGCGAATATTTCGTTGACACAAAGAACGGCATCGACCTTTTGGGTCTTAAAAAAAGTGTCAAAAGCAGAGGCTTCTACCTCCATAGAGGGTAGCTTTAAGATCAAAGACTCCTCTAGGGGAATATTGTAATGGGACAAGGCCTTTTTATAACCTTGGGTCCTGGCCTTTCCCACACTTAAATAGTCATCTGTAGTGATTAATGCAATCTTTTTCTTACCACTCTCCACAAACTTTTTCACGGCTAAAAAAGCCCCTTGTGCGTCATCTATAACCACTTTATCGCAGTTAATACGATCTGTTACTCGGTCAAACATAACCATAGGAATACCTTGATCTGTGACTTCTTTAATATGATTGTAGTCGTTTTTCTGTTGGGTCTCTGTAGAAAGCGACATGATAAATCCGTCTATTGAACCATTAGCGAGGAGCTCCATATTAATTACTTCACGCTCATAGCCTTCGTTAGAGACACAGACCAACACATTATAGCCCTTTGCATTGGCGTACTTTTCTATGCCTCGAATCACCGTGGTAAAAAAATGGTGTACAATATCTGGAATAATCACTCCAATGTTTTTGGTGCGCCTATTTTTTAAGCTCACTGCAATATTGTTGGGTTTGTAATTATACAACTTGGCAAAGGCTTGAATCTTGTCTTTAGTATCCCTACTAATTTCTTCACTGTTCTTTAGTGCCTTAGACACGGTAGAGATAGACACTTCTAATTCTCTAGCAATGTCCTTTAGGGTGATTTTTGGTTTCAAAAGGTCTCAGATTTTAGTGCAAGTTAATATTCTTATATATAAGGATAAACAATAGGGAAGTTAATTTTAAGATATAAGTTAAGAAAAGGTTAAAAAAAATAGGCTGCTAAACCAAAAAAATAGGATCTATTATTATTAATTTCCTATATTTGAGGGGATTTTATGTTAAAAAAACAATTGCAGATCAATTTTTTACGAGCCTAATAATGTAACGCTATGTGTATTGTCACATTAACAAAACGCTATAGTTATTAACACGAAACCGTTTTCGTAACTTTTTTCCCCTGTTTTTGTTTCCTATTTAACAGAAAATTTACATATGTTTAACGCTTAAACTAAAATTAACTAAACTTAAAATTAACTATTTATGAAAATTATGCTACTCAAAAGCTTTTTGTTAGTTGGAGCCATTATGTGCTTTGGCTTGGCAAAAGCACAGACAGTATCTGGTAATGTTTCTGACGACAATGGTCCTTTATTAGGTGCATCTGTAGTCGTTAAAGGTACTGCCAATGGAACAACAGCAGATTTTGATGGTAACTTTACCATTCAAGCTGGAAGCGGCGACATCTTAGTGTTCTCTTATGTAGGGTACACGGCGCAAGAAGTTGCTGTAGGCAACCAAACTACTATTAATGTAGTGTTGGTAGCCAACAATGAATTGGATGAAGTAATCGTTACTGGTTATGGAGGTCAAAAAGAAAAGGAGATTACTTCAGCAGTAGTATCTGTAGGAGAAGAAGAGTTTAACCAAGGACAGGTAAACGACCCTTCTCAATTACTACAAGGTAAAGTTGCTGGTCTTCAGATCTACAACAAAGGAGGAAACCCTAACGCTGGCGCTCAGATTCGTTTGAGAGGTCTTTCTACCGTTGGAGCGAATTCTTCTCCACTAGTAGTAATTGATGGAGTTATTGGGGCTTCTTTAGCCAACGTAGATCCAAGTGATATTGCTTCTATTAGTGTTTTAAAGGATGCTTCTGCAGCTGCGATCTACGGATCTCGTGGTTCATCAGGGGTTATTCTTGTAACAACTAAAGCTGGTGTTGCTGGAGAAACTAAGATTTCTTACAATGTACAGTATTCTTCTGCTGACAGATTAAATACTATAGATGTAATGTCTGCAGATGAGTTCAGAGCTGCTGGCGGTCGTGACTTAGGTGCAACAACCAACTGGTTGGATGAAGTAACAAGAACTGCTGCTTCTACCATCCACAACGTATCTATGTCTGGTGGTAATGGTTCTACTAGCTACCGTGTTTCTGCCAACTACAGAGATGTAGAGGGTATCTTAGCAAACAATGGCTTTACTCAAATGAATGCGCGTTTAAACTTCTCTACAAGAACTTTGAATGACAAATTAAAAATTGAGTTCTCTTCATCTTTTACAGATAGAAACCAACAAAATGGATTCAGTGAAGCGTTGCGTTATGCTACTTTGTACAACCCAACTGCGCCTGTTTTAGCAGTAGATGCTCCTTATGCATTTAACGGTGAACAATTTGGTGGTTATTTTGAAACTTTAGGTTTGTTTGACTCATTCAACCCTGTTTCTATTGCCAATCAAAACATTAACGATGGTAAAAAAGTAGAGTACAACTACTCTGCAAACTTTACTTATAGCTTAACTGATGATTTAGACGTTCATTTCAACGCAGCGAATCAGTTGTCTAAATATGGAAACAGATTGTACTACAGAGGAACTTCACTTTGGAATGGTGGTGCTGCATCTCCTTCTAGAAAAGGTTCTGCTACATTGTACAACGATGAGTACACTTTTAGATTATACGAAGCTTACGCTACTTGGAATAAGTCTTTCGGTAACTCTAACTTAGTATTAACTGGAGGGTATTCTTACCAAAAACAAAACTTTAACTCTCACTCAGTGACTGTTGGAGATTTCCCAACTGGAGATTTTGACTATATTAACGCTATTGAATTAGGACAGGATTTACTTAACCAAGGTTTTGTAGGTGCTAATTCTGACATGGCTCCAGACAATGAAATTGAAGCTTACTTTTTAAGAGCTAACTTAACTATTGGAGACAATTTATTTGTAAACGCTTCTGTGAGAAGAGAAGGTTCTACTAAATTTGGTGAAGGTAACAAATACGGTACTTTCCCTGCAATTGGACTTGGAACAGATTTAAACAAATACTTAAATCTTGAAGGTGTTAATCAGTTAAAAGCGAGAGTTTCTTACGGGGTAACGGGTAACGTACCTTCTGGAAACGGATTGTCTCAGGAAGTGAGAGGATTTGGATGGGCCGGTGGTGGTACCTCTGGAGGAAACACTTTCTTAGTAAGGGCTGCTAATCCTGACCTTAAATGGGAAGAAAAATCTGAGATTAACTTTGGTTTAGATTTTAGTACAGATAGATTGTCTGCTTCTTTAGACTTGTACGAGCAAACTTCTAGTGATTTCATCTTAGACAGACAAGTAGATGCTACTGTTTATGGTTTTGACAGAAGATTTGAAAACGCTGGACAAGTGACTTCTAAAGGAGTTGAATTGGCCGTTAACTACGACTTAGTAAAAGGAGATGGTGTTAACTATAACACTGGAATTGTGTGGTCTACAAACCAGACTATCTTAGATGAATATGTTTCTGAACAAGAGCGTTTTGCTAACTTAGGTGCACCTGGTCAAAATGATACTTATGCCATCCGTGTTAAAGTAGGAGAAGAAATTGGACAGATCTATGCGCCAGTATGGGATGGAACTGTGACTAATGGTTCTCAAAATTTCGTAGATGTTAACGGAGATGGTGTTATTAACACCAACCAAGCTAACATGTTAAACGACGACGCAGATTTCGCTGTAGTAGGAAGAGGTACTCCTGATTTTGAATTGGGATGGACCAACCAAATTACTTTTGGTGAGTGGTCTGTAAATGCTTTCTTTAGAGGAGCCTTCGGACACAGCTTAGTGAACACGTTCCGTGTATTTTATGAGCCAAGAGTTGGTTCACAAAAATCTTATAACTACATCAATACTGAGTTAGCTAACCCAGAAATCACAAATGCGCAATTCTCTTCTTTATATGTAGAGAAAGCAGATTTCTTTAAATTAGACAACTTAACAGTAGCGAGAAACTTAAACTTAAATAGCAGTCTTATTGACAAAGCTACTTTATCTTTAAACGTTCAAAATGCTTTTGTTTTAACAAAGTACACTGGATCTGATCCAGAACCATCTTTATCAGACAATGGAAATGTGTTAGCTCCAGGTATGGACAGAAGAAACAACTTCTATTCTGCACGTACATTCACTGTAGGACTTAACATTAACTTTTAAAAAAAAATTAGATATGAAAACTTTTAACAAAATACTTTTAGGTATAGGACTCGTAAGTTTAACTTACTCTTGTACTGATTTAGAGGAAGATTTGGTAGGGGATTTGACTACTGACTTTACTGTAGACGGGGTAACCAATCAGTCTTTCAGTGGTAGTGCCTTTACTGTGTCTGACGGACTTACTTCTGCATTCGGAGCCTTAAGAGGAACTGGAACTGCAGGACACGGAGGGTACTTCTCTGTACAATCCGTTTCTTCTGATGAAATGGCCGTAACCCAAAAAGGAGGTGACTGGTATGACGGTGGAATCTGGTTAGATATTCACAGACACACACAAACAGCTGCTAACGGACCTATCAAAGATACTTGGAATGGTGGTTACAACGCTATTGCTCAGGTGAACAACTCAATTGAAAATGGAAACTTAGACGCTAACTTAATGGCTCAGGCTAAAGTATTACGCGCTTATTTACATTGGAGGTTATTAGATCTTTATGGTCGTATCCGTTACGTAGATGA
>JAQWFV010000062.1 GCA_029238555.1 Flavobacteriaceae bacterium | reverse complement strand
TCAATCACATGGTCTGCAAGTTCCCTTACCGTGACGTCTCCCTTGGTCACTATAGCGATAATTTTACCACTTCTAGACTTAATCTCTTGGATATTGCTGACCACTTTTTCGTAATGACCTCGTTTGGTGGCAATCACAATCACTGGCATTTGCTCGTCTATTAGGGCAATAGGTCCGTGTTTCATTTCTGCAGCCGGATACCCTTCTGCATGAATATAACTGATCTCTTTGAGCTTAAGTGCACCCTCTAATGCCACAGGGAAATTAAATCCTCTTCCCAAATACAGGCAATTAGTGGCGTCCTTATAGATACGCGCAATTTCTAGAATTGCGGCATCGGCCTGTAAGGCCAAAGCTACCTGAGCGGGTATTTGCGCCAAGGCATTTAAATAGGTATGGAAATCTGTGGTAGATAGGACCCCTTTTTCTTTAGCCAACTTGAGTGCCATAAGACTCAATACCGTAATTTGGGTCGTAAACGCCTTGGTAGAAGCCACTCCAATCTCTGGTCCTGCATGGGTGTAAGCACCGGCATCAGTAGCCCTTGCAATAGAGGAGCCAGCCACATTGCACACCCCAAAGACAAAGGCGCCTTTTTCTTTGGCCAGTCCAATGGCAGCCAGGGTGTCTGCTGTTTCTCCTGATTGAGATATGGCAATCACAATATCATTAGGCCCAATAATGGGATTTCTATATCTAAATTCAGAGGCGTATTCTACCTCCACAGGAATTCGAGCCAATTCCTCGAAAATGTATTCCGCTACAAGTCCCGCATGCCAAGAAGTACCACAGGCTACAATTACTATTCTATTGGCCTTTAAAAAACGATCCAAATGTGCGTCTATTCCGGCCATTTTAATCAAGCCGTCTTCTGGTCTGAGCCTACCCCTATAGGTATCTTGAATGGCCTTTGGCTGCTCATAAATCTCTTTGAGCATAAAATGGTCATAACCTCCTTTTTCAATCTGGTCTAAAGAGAGTTGCAGGGCTAAAATATGAGGGGTTGTAGGCAGGTCGTCTTTTATGGAACGCAATTTTATTTTCTTACCTACTTTTAAAATAGCCATTTGATGGTCTTCTAAATACAGTGCGTCAGTAGTGTATTCTATAAATGGACTGGCGTCCGATGCCACAAAGAATTCTCCCTCTCCAATACCAATAGCTAAGGGGCTTCCCAACTTAGCTACCACTATTTCATCGGGTTTCTCCAAATCAAAAACAGCAATCGCATAAGCGCCTACCACTTCCTGAAGGGCTAACTGCACTGCTTTACCTAGCTTTACCCCTTCTTTTTTCTTCACCTCTTCAATGAGGTTCACCAACACCTCGGTATCTGTATCTGAATGAAATACATAGCCCCTAGATTTGAGCTCCGTTTTAATGGCGTCGTAATTTTCTATAATACCGTTGTGAATTAAGGCCAACTGACCTGAATTCGAAAGATGTGGGTGGGAGTTCACATCGTTTGGGACACCATGGGTAGCCCATCGGGTGTGGCCAATACCAAGTGTGGCTTGACTTTCTTTAATTTTCCCCGATTTATCTTCTAAGTCTGAAACCTTTCCCTTGGTCTTACATAACTGAATGGCACCATTCTCAAATAAGGCAATTCCAGCAGAGTCATAGCCCCTATATTCCAATCGAGACAATCCTTTCACAATAACAGGGTAAGCTTGTCTATGTCCTATATAGCCAACAATTCCGCACATAAGTAGGTGGTTTTATTAATTAGACTTGGTGTAAAAAATCTCTAATTGCAGTTTTTTGCTCGCTATTTCTTCACTTACATTGTTACCGTATAAAACTGTTCCAAGTGGTGTGGTAGTAGCCATCACTGGAAGTTTGTCTGTTTCTCCACTGGTAAATTTAGCCGTTGAAGCCAGGTTTACACGAATGTCTGAGGTAACACCAAGTGCTAAAGGAGCATTGGTAGAGTCTCTTAATATAATATTATTAATATGGTCTGTAATTCTCACCGAGTACTTAGTGCCTTTACCGTTTTCAGACTGAAGAATACCATCGTAATTTTTAAACACACCTAAAGGAGTGTCGTCTTCATACACTTCTGTGCTAAAACGCATGATAGGCAATTTTGTCTCTGCATTGTAGAGATATAATCTAGGTGGCTCTGGCAAAGAAGTACCTGCCAAAGCATTTTGATCTACGTAAAAGACCAAACGGGCTTCATTAACCACCCATCTATTGGCTTTAATTTGTTCCATAACAGCCCATTCCTCTGGAGCAGTAAAAAGCTTTAACTCACTGAATAATCCCGCACCGCCTTTAAGATAAATTCTAGACGCATTTTCTGTGCTGTTTAAAGACGCTAAAACTTCTGGAGACAAAGCGCTATTGTGGAAGGTATTTACGGCATTACCAATAATTGGACTGCTGCCACCTCCAGTGAGCATACTCATGGTGTAAGTGGTCTCATTCACTGTCTTCACACCCTCTGAATCATAAGAATCATAGGTATATTCAATACTGATATTGGCTTTGGTAAAATCTATCAGCAATAAAATTTCTTCTTGCTCTGCTACAGACAAATGCAAGCCCCTCAGATATGCTGCAAAATTAGATTGACTGATCAAGTCATAAGAACCTTCCTTATCAATAATTGCTCGCTGAAAAAAAGCGGCATCTAAGGGAATTCTAATTCCGGGGTTCAATCTACTACTTAATTCAAGTGATTCATCTACCTCCGTGGTATCTGGATCGTCTTCGTTGTAAAACAAAAACTCTTTGTCTGAAATAGTCACTGGACCGTCGAACAAAACGTCACTCGTAAACGAAGGATCAAAAGATTGATCGGAAAAATATTCTTGGGTATTGATGAAATCAGAGGCTGGATCCAAATCTCTTAAAAAGTAATCCAACTTTTTAACCTTTAGGTTAAAAGGGGTCTCCCTGTCTCCGTAAATACTGTCCAAATCAAAAGACCTGGCAAATAAATTAGACGCGGTCTCCGTGTCTTCCCCATCATTAATCCCGTCTCCATCCGTATCTGGATTTAAAGGATCGGTACCGGTATTGTTTTCCGTAATATCTGTAACGCCGTCTCCGTCAGTGTCACTACTAGCGTCTTCTGGATCAATATCATAGATATCTATTAAGCCGTCTAAATCTGAATCTGCTCTGCTGTTTAGCAGAAAAGGCAAATACAAATAAGCGGCTGTAACCGTTTCGTTTTCCCTAGTGGTAGCCGTATTTTCATTTTCCTGACTGTAGAACCCAAAAGTAGGGTTCCCCTGGCTATTTTGAAGTCGCAACTGAGTAGCAACAGAAGCAGAAGTTTTTCCGTATACCGGGTGATTAAAGTGACCCAATTGGTATACAGGAAGCTTGTTGGTCTGGACTGCAGCAACCGATTTATTGGAAACAAAAACGTTAAAGGTAGCTTGATTTGTGTCAAAAACGGCTCCGCTAATAATACCCTCTCCTTCTAATGTTATGGTGTCTTGACAAGATAAAAACCCTAAGGCTACCAACAAAAGTGTGCTTACTTTTGTCAGAGAACTTTTAATACCGCTCATGTAAATTACTTTAATACTTCCGTGTTATAAAAATTAGCATAGGCTTCTTCAAATCCTTGAAGAGGTACATATGGTAACACTGGTTTTTTGAGGTTGGCTATGTGGTTTGTCAGATCTTCTGAAAGATCTTCAGCAGCTAAAATAATCGCATCGGAATGATTGGCTGCTACTTTTAACAAATTATTATAATCAGGGGTTTCAAGTACCGCTAAGTCTTCTTGACCTATGCCGTCAAAGGCTATTTTTTTAGACAAGTCTTTGTCTAAAGAACCTTCAAAACTTTTTTTATACACAGAAGTCACAATCTTACTCTCGGAAAAAAGTGGCTCGTCTGCGTAGAATTTTTTAAGGTATAATGGCAGCAAAGAAGCCATCCAGCCATGAACATGAATAATATCTGGCGTCCAATTTAATTTCTTAACGGTCTCCACCACACCCTTTGCAAAGAAAATAGCCCGTTCGTCGTTATCTGGAAATAAAACACCTTTAGGATCTGTAAAGGTTGCCTTTCTTTTAAAGTACTCTTCGTTGTCAATAAAATATACCTGAATGCGTTCTTTAGGAATAGAGGCTACTTTGATAATTAACGGCATATCCATGTCATTAATCACCAAATTCATTCCTGAAAGCCTAATCACTTCGTGAAGCTGATGCCTTCTTTCGTTTATATTACCGTACTTAGGCATAAAAATTCTAATTTGCCCACCATTTCCGTTCACCATTCTTGGCGCCTCATATGACATTTGAGACACTTCGTTCTCAGGTAGATAGGGCACTAATTCTGAAGATACAAACAATATCTTTTTACCATTCATACAGCATGTGTTTTAATAAATTCCCTTGGGAAGTGGCAAAATTACAAAAATTATAGAGATTAGCCGTATTTATAGTAAGTTTGCTCCCGTTTTATACACAACTATGGACCTATTCACCAGTGAAAAATCTTTAAATACAAGGCTTTCTATTTCCAGAGAACAGGGAAATAGCCTAGGGCTTGTTCCCACTATGGGTGCCCTTCACAAGGGTCATTTAAGTCTTGTTGAGCAGGCTTTAAGGGAAAATAAAACTGTTGTAGTTAGTATTTTCATAAACCCTACACAATTTAACAACCCACAAGATTTGGTGCAATACCCCCAACAATTAGCGACGGATATTGCCCTACTAAAAACTATTTCAGAAGACTTGCTGTTATTTACCCCCACAACCCAGGAGATGTACCCAGAGGGTTTAAACACAAAAACATATTCTTTTAATGGATTAGACCGCAGATGGGAAGGCGCAGATAGGCCTGGTCACTTTATGGGGGTTGGAACTATTGTAGAAAAACTATTTGCATTGGTACGTCCTAGTCGAGCGTACTTTGGACAGAAAGATTTTCAACAATTGGCCATTATTAGAGAATTAGTGCGTTTAAAATCATTGCCCATTACAATTATAGGTTGCCCTATCATAAGGGAGCCCCATGGTTTAGCCATGAGTTCCAGAAATGAAAGGCTCAAGCCTCAAGAGCGAGAAGAAGCGTCTGTAATTTATGAGGCACTACAAAAAGCGGTGAATAACGCAACCGCTAAAAAACCTTTAAGTGACATTACTCAAGCAGCTGTAAAAAAGATCCAAGCGGTGGAGGGCGCTGTGGTTTTTTATTTTGAATTTGTAAATGCCCATACATTGGAACCTATAAAAACATTCACTACCCCTGAAAACACCAGAATTATTACAGCGGTAGATTTCAAGGGGGTAAGACTTCTAGATAATATAGGCCTATAGCCTTACTTAAAATTAGTAAAATTCATATCTTTGCCCTATGCAAATACATGTAGTAAAATCTAAGATTCACCGCGTTAAAGTAACCGGAGCAGATCTAAATTATATTGGAAGTATTACCATAGATGAAGATCTTATGGACGCTGCCAACATTGTTTCGGGAGAAAAAGTGCAAATAGTGAACAACACTAACGGAGAGCGCTTGGAAACTTATGCCATCCCTGGGCCTCGAAAAAGTGGGGAGATTACCTTGAATGGTGCGGCTGCCAGAAAAGTAGCTGTAGGAGATGTGCTTATATTAATTACCTATGGTATTATGGATATAGAAGCGGCTAAGAAATTTTCTCCCGCTCTTGTTTTTCCTAACGAAGCAGACAATACACTGACCTAACTATTGACTATTCAAAAATGATTCGCTGATTCTTTAAAATTTGAAAAAAAACCTATTAAAAATTCTCAAAACATTTGGCCCAATCGCTTTTGGCTTGTTTTTAATTTGGTACACTTATTCAATTACCTCAGCAGCAGACAGAACACTCATTTACGACTATATTATTTCCGCAGATCCTTTATGGGTAGGATTATCTCTCATAATAGGTTTGCTTAGCCATGTTTCCAGAGCGATTAGATGGAATTACCTCTTAGGGCCATTAGGCTACAAACCCAAACTAATCTCCAATATTCTGGTCATTTTAATGGGGTATTTTGCCAATTTAGGTATTCCACGCTCAGGAGAGATCTTAAGGGCTACTGCGCTTACTACCTATGAAAATGTGCCATTTCAAAAAGGCTTTGGCACTATTATTACAGAGCGTGTGATAGATTTATTCATGCTCCTTTTAGTGGTCGTTCTAGGTTTAATCTTACAGACAGACGTCTTATTAGATTTCTTTGCACAAAAAGGCATTTCCTGGACTAAAATTGGGTACATATCTACGGGTCTAATCATTATTGGAAGCTTTACTTTATGGGTATTAATGCGGTCTAAGAATAAAGTGATAGCTACTTTAAAAGCTAAGGTATCTGATTTATTATCTGGGGTATTTAGCGTACTTAAAATGAAACACAAATGGCGCTTTATAGCCCATACATTATTTATATGGACCGCTTATGTGGGCATGTTTTGGGTTATAAAGTTCACCGTACCAGAAACCGAATCCTTGGGCGGTTCCGCATTACTAGTGGCCTTTGTAGCGGGTGCTTTTGCTATGTCTGCCACCAATGGAGGCATAGGACTCTACCCCATAGCCATTCAAAAATCTTTGGCTATTTTTGGGATTAGCATTGCTGCTGGAAATGCC
>JAQWFV010000046.1 GCA_029238555.1 Flavobacteriaceae bacterium | reverse complement strand
ACAAGCCCTAAAAATAAAAAATTACGGTGCTGCTGTAATTATTATGGCTTTTGATGAGGTAGGGCAGGCAGACAATTACGAACGTAGGATTGAAATTGCCAAGCGGTCTTATGACTTATTGGTAGAACGCATAGATTTCCCCGCCCAAGATATTATTTTCGATTTAAATATATTTCCTGTAGCAACAGGAATGGACGAGCATAAATTAAATGCTGTAGACTTTATTAAAGCGACCCAATGGGTGAGAGAAAACCTTCCCGGGGTGTCCGTAAGTGGTGGGGTGAGTAATGTATCTTTTAGCTTTAGAGGAAACAATCCAGTGCGGGAAGCCATGCACTCGGTTTTTTTATACCACGCTATTAAAGCAGGGATGAATATGGGGATTGTAAATCCTGCCATGTTGGAGGTATATTCAGATATTCCAAAAGACCTTTTGGAGCATGTAGAAGACGTTGTTCTCAATAGAAGAGCAGACGCTACCGAACGCTTATTAGATTTTGCGGAGGGATTTGTAGGCACTAAAAAAGAAAGCAAAGTAGATCTCTCCTGGAGAGAAGAACCCCTTCAAGATAGAATTACCAGGGCGCTTGTAAAAGGCTTAGACACCTATATTATTGAAGATGTAGAAGCGGCTAGGAATGCTGTGTCTGCACCTATTCAAGTCATAGAAGGTCATTTAATGACAGGAATGAATGTGGTAGGAGATCTTTTTGGTAGTGGAAAAATGTTCTTGCCACAGGTAGTAAAATCTGCCAGGGTCATGAAAAAAGCAGTCGCTTATTTGCTGCCCTATATTGAGGAAGCTAAAAAACTACAAGTAGATTATGACGCTACGGCCTCACAATCTGCTGGAAAAATACTCATGGCCACCGTGAAAGGAGATGTGCATGATATTGGAAAAAATATTGTGAGTGTGGTATTGGCTTGTAATAATTATGAGATCATAGATTTGGGGGTAATGGTGCCACCAGATAAAATTATTGCTGCAGCAAAAGAGCACCAGGTAGACGCCATTGGACTCAGCGGGCTTATAACGCCCTCTTTAGATGAGATGGTTTTCTTGGCAGAAGCCATGCAACGTGAAGGCTTCACTATGCCGTTACTTATTGGTGGTGCCACTACTTCCAAAGCACATACCGCAGTGAAAATTGCGCCTCAGTACGGCCAAACGGTAGTGCATGTCAATGACGCCTCTAGGGCGGTGACCGTGGTGGGAGATTTGCTACAACCAGATACTTCAGCTTCTTATAAAGCCAAACTAAAACAAGACTACGATCAGTTTAGAGATCAATTCCTAAACAGGTCTAAAACCAAAGAATATGTGTCTCTAGCAGAGGCAAGAGAGAACGCATTGAAGTTAAATTTCAAAAAGGACCTTGCTCCAGCGCCCAATCAATTAGGCACTCAAGTCATTGAAAATCAAGATTTAAGGGCCTTAGTGCCTTTTATAGATTGGACTCCATTTTTTAGAAGTTGGGAGTTACACGGACGTTTCCCAGACATTCTAACAGATGCTGTGGTGGGAGAACAGGCAACTGCTCTTTTTGAAGAAGCCCAAGCCATGTTGGAAAAAATTATCTCTGAAGAGAAATTTACGGCAAAAGCAGTCTTTGGATTATTCCCTGCAGAGCGCTCTAACGAAGACGACATTTCTGTTCAAAAAGACGCCAATACCAC
The DNA here is from genome assembly GCA_029238555.1 of Flavobacteriaceae bacterium. The sequence goes on along the minus strand of JAQWFV010000046.1, from coordinate 4,246 downwards.
TTATATTTTTAGGACCCTTAGACAGCAAATCAAGAAAAAAGAAGGGGTGGCACACAGAGCCCTTTCAGATTATATAGCCCCTCCAAGTGAAGGGGTTCAAGACCATATGGGTGCATTTTGTGTGACCGCAGGTTTTGGATCAGAAGAAATGGCTTTGACCTATCAGGCTGCTTTAGACGACTATAACTCCATCATGGTAAAAGCCTTGGCAGACAGACTAGCAGAGGCCTTTGCAGAATACTTGCACTTAGAAGTGAGACAGTCACATTGGGGGTATGCCGCACAAGAATCTTTAGATCCAGAGGCATTAATAGCCGAGGAGTATAAAGGGATTAGGCCTGCGCCAGGATACCCAGCCTGTCCAGATCACCTAGAGAAAAACACGCTTTGGGAACTACTCGAGGTAGAAGAAAAGATAGGTGTTAGTCTAACAGAGAGTTTGGCTATGTGGCCAGCAGCCTCTGTATCAGGGTATTATTTTGCCCATCCAGAAGCGAAATACTTTGGTGTGGGTAAGATTACCCAAGACCAATTGGAAAATTTTGCCTCTAGAAAAGAGATTTCTCTAGCCACCGCCAAGAAATGGTTGGCCCCAAATTTAGCAGACGTATAGATATGAAGATTACCCAGCACATAGCAGCCGCAAAAGGGAACACCTTATTTTCCTTTGAAATAGTCCCCCCCGTTAAAGGCGGGAATATTCAGGAGCTTTACAACAATATAGACCCACTGATGGCCTTTAACCCACCTTTTATAGATGTGACAACCTCTAGAGAGGAATTTGTCTATTTAAAGAAAGAAGGTCTGTTGGAGAAAAAACTCACCAGAATGAGACCAGGTACCGTAGGTATTTGCGCTTCCATAAAGCATAAGTATGGGGTAGACACGGTTCCTCATGTACTCTGCGGTGGTTTCACCAAAGAAGAGACGGAATACTTATTGGTAGATTGCCAGTACTTAGGGATAGAAAATGTTATGGCCCTTAGGGGCGATGCCATGGCCGGCCAACGTTATTTTGAAGCCACTCCAGGGGGGCATACTTATGCCAAGGACCTAGTAGGGCAAATAAAAGATTTGGGCGCTGGAAAGTACCTGCATGAAGAAATTGAAAGTGCCCATTCGAGCTCTTTTTGTATTGGTGTAGCGGGGTATCCAGAGAAACACATGGAAGCACCTTCCTTACAACAAGACCTTAAAAGGCTCAAAGAAAAAGTAGACGCAGGCGCAGACTACGTAGTGACCCAAATGTTTTTTGACAACCAAAAATACTTTGAGTTTGTAGCAGCCGCTAAAGGGATGGGCATAGAGGTACCTATTATTCCGGGTATTAAACCCATTGCAGTAGAAAAACACCTACAACTTTTACCTCAGGTATTCAGTCTAGACTTACCTCAGGACCTTATAGACGCAGTCTCTGACGCAAAAGACAAAGCCGCTATAAGACAGGTAGGAATTGAATGGGCTATTGCACAGTCTAAAGAGCTCATGGCTGCCGGCGTACCCGTTTTGCATTATTACTCCATGGGTAAATCTAGTAATATAGAAGCCATAGCTGCTGAGGTGTTTTAAATTTTGCTCTAAAGCTGGGCAGTATTAATTCTATTATTCTCAGTTTTAAAATTGATTTTGCCGAAATTCCTTAATATAAATCGCTTAAATGGTAGAATTCAAAAAAAATCAATGGAATTCATTGTGTTTTAAATATAATAATTACATTAGCTTTTTGTAAAAGAAAATATGACACTTAGCACAAATTTCTGGAACCGTTTTTACTTCTACTTCTATTTTAATAGAAGTACGGGGCTTTTCTAGGATATTGTGAACGATATACCTTATTAAGAGTCCCGCTGTTGCGGGATTTTTTTTTGATTAAAAATGAAAGAAAAAATGACAATAGCCATTCAAGGCATAAAGGGATCTAACCACCATCAGGTGGCCATAGATTGTTATGGTTCAGACCAGGAGATGCTTCCTTGTATGTCTTTTCCGGCATTGGTTCAGGAACTTATGGAGGGGCGTGCAGATAAGGGCATTATGGCTATTGAAAATTCCATTGCGGGTTCTATTATTCCAAACTACGCTTTGGTGTATAACCATCATTTACATATTATTGGAGAGTATTACTTAAATATTCACCACCACCTTATGGCCCTAGCGGGGCAAAGGATGGAAGATATTAAGGCGGTACATTCCCATCCTATGGCCCTATTGCAGTGTCATGAGTTTTTTAAAAAGCACCCGCACATTCAATTGGTAGAAGATGTAGATACTGCTGAAACTGCGCAGCGTATTCAATCTGGTCAGCTAAAAGGCATTGCGGCTATAGCACCTAAAGTTGCTGCTGGATTGTATGGCCTAGAAGTCTTGGCTTCTGACATACAGACCATTAAAAACAATGCCACCCGTTTTATTATAGTGAAAACCACCTCTAAGGAAATTCCTCAAGAGCGTATTAATAAAGCATCGCTTCGTTTCGTGTTAGATCACAAAAGGGGCAGTTTGGCTGCTGTGCTCAATGTGATGAGTGACTGCCATTTAAATTTAACAAAAATACAATCACTTCCAGTAATAGACCTTCCATGGAAGTACGCTTTTTTTGTAGACGTTACTTTTGATCAGTATGAAGACTATACCAAAGCAAGGGCTATTTTAGAAATAATGGCTACGGAGTTTAGGGTATTGGGAGAATATACAAATGCTAGAGAATTATGAAAACAGCCACACGTTTAAATACGGTACAAGAATACTACTTCTCTAGAAAGTTAAGAGAGGTTAGGGGCCTAATGGCAGCGGGAAAACCTATTATTAATATGGGCATTGGGAGTCCAGACTTGGCACCTGATCCTAAGGTTACCCAGGCTTTAATAGCTGCCACGGCCGCGGAGAATGCCCACCAGTATCAGTCCTATCAGGGACTGCCCGAGCTCAGAGAAGCTATGGCGTCTTTTTATAAAAGACAGTTTGGTGTTTCTTTAGACGCAGCCACAGAGATTTTGCCATTGATGGGTTCAAAAGAAGGGATCATGCACATTAGTATGGCCTTTTTAAACCCAGGAGATGGAGTGCTAATTCCAGATCCAGGATACCCTACCTATCAGTCAGTATCTGATTTGGTAGGCGCTAAGGTCATTCCTTACAGGCTTTCTATTGAGCACAATTGGTTGCCAGATATAGCCGCTTTGGAGCAGTTAGACCTCACTCAGGTGAAACTCATGTGGCTGTCTTACCCTCATATGCCTACTGGAGCAGTAGCTTCTGTAGCAGCACTTACCGAATTGGTGGCCTTTGCCAAAAAGCACGATATTCTTTTGGTCAATGACAACCCTTATAGTTTTATTTTAAACAAGGCGCCTCAGAGTATCTTATCCATTCCAGGCGCTAAAGGACATGTATTGGAGTTAAATTCTTTGAGTAAGACGTTTAATATGGCTGGCTGGCGTGTAGGAATGGTGTTGGGAGACGAAGCCATTATTAATGCGGTGCTGAAGGTGAAGAGTAATATGGATTCCGGGATGTTTTATCCGGTACAAAAGGGAGCCATAGCGGCATTGGAAGTTGCTGACGATTGGTATACAGCACTTAATAAAGTATATGAGGAGCGAAGGGCACTCACCTATGAGTTGGCAGACGCTTTAGGCTGTACTTACGATCCAAAGGCGGTGGGCTTATTTGTGTGGGCTAAATTACCAGAGGGCCTAACAGATGCAGAAGCTTTTATAGAGGCATTGTTACATGAAAAAGATTTATTTATTACCCCAGGAACCATTTTTGGAGCTGGCGGAGCAGGCTATGTTCGTTTTTCTCTTTGTGTAGACAAAACGATAATAAAAGAAGCTATTGAACGCGTGAAGAATTAAGTATGAAAGTAGTTTGTATCATAGGAGTTGGTTTAATTGGAGGTTCTTTTTCTAAAGACATCAAGGAACATTATCCTGAGGTGAAACGCATTGGGATTGACCAAAAGGAAGACTACTTAAAGGAAGCTTTGTCCTTGGGTGTGATAGATGAGATAGGGCGTTTAGAAGATGTGGCAAAGGCAGATATGGTGTTTATAGCTATTCCGGTAGACGCCACTTTAAAAGTGTTGCCGCTCGTATTGGATCAGGTGTCTGCACATACTGTAGTAGTAGATGCCGGTTCCACAAAGGCCAGCTTGTGTGAGGCGGTTAAAGACCATCCCAACAGAAGAAATTACTTGGCAGCGCACCCCATTGCTGGGACAGAGTTCTCAGGACCATCGGCCGCG
>JAQWFV010000035.1 GCA_029238555.1 Flavobacteriaceae bacterium | reverse complement strand
ACCAATTCAGGAAGCATTCTAAAAGCCACCACAACAAATACTGCTGCATTTAATGCCTTTAAGGCTTCAATGAATATGGGGTCTTTTAAATGGGGAGGTTGTAATAGCGTTAATTGATGTTTAAGTGCTACTTTTTTTACCTCAGATTCATGTAATTTTTTACCCCTTCCAGCTGGTTTGTCAGCCACCGTAACTACACCTACTATATTTTGTCCGTTTTCTACTAGTGTTTCTAAAATATGGGCTGCAAATCCTGGTGTTCCCATAAATACGATGGGCATATTATTTTTTGACATATTCATTTTGACTATTTATTTCAATGTGTCCTTCTTTTAAAAGGTTTTGAATGCTGTTTAACACCAATTCTTTGGGTTTTTCTAAGGTACTTACTAATTGTCTTGAAGTGAAATTATTCTCCTCTAAAAGTGATAATATAGCCTCACAAAGATCATTTAATAGGAGCTCTTGTGGGATGGTTTTTTGCTTACAATAATCGCATATGCCACATTCCTTTGATTTTTCATCAAAATAATCCAACAGAACTTTATTCCTACATTGGGTGGACTGAGTCACATAGGAAATCATGGCGTTGACTTTTTCGATTCTATCTTGATAGGTGTTTTCAATTCGTTCTGCGAAAGGTGCTAGGGTTCTCTCATCTTCTCTAGGTAGTAGGTACACTACTTTAAGATCTGTTGTGTATGCATCTAGCGCTATAAGGTGGTCTTTGTGTAATTGCTCTAAATCTCTCTGAATGTCTGCGATACTTTTAGCTGTTTTTTTGGATAAGAGATGAAGGTCAATTTTTGTGTCAAACTCAAAAAGACCCCCATAGGTTCTGGAAAGATTTAGAATTATTGGCTTCATTTTCTCATTGGAATCCATGTAATCATACAGCTGTTCTTTGGAACATACATACTTTATTGTAGTCCTTTTGTCAAAGTTTTCTTCTAATCGAATAATGCCAAATTGATCTAGAGTTTTTAAGGCGTTGTAAGTTTTAAGCGTCTTTAGCGCATATTGAGATACAAATCCATTAAAAGAAAATTGATAGGTTTGGTCGTTTCCCTCTCCATAGGGTATACGCAAAAAGGCATTTAATTTGCGGTACACCAACTGCACTTCTTTGAGCGCAGCCATGGGGTCTATGAATTGATTTTTAAGCTGAGTGACATCGGGCGTAGCCCAAAGAATTATTGCATTTGCTGGTTTTCCGTCTCTGCCAGCTCTTCCAGACTCTTGGTAGTAATTTTCTAGGCTTTCAGGAATTTGAAAATGAATTACATCACTTACATTACCTTTATCTATACCCATTCCAAAGGCATTTGTAGCGATCATTATTTTAGCGTGGTCTTTGATCCAATTGCTTAGAGCTGCTTCCCTTTCAATTTTTGAAAGCCCTCCGTGGTATGTGGCTACACCTAATCCTGCGCTATTTAATTCGTTAAACAGTACACCCACCATTCTTCTGCTATTGACATATACTATAACACTTTGGGAGGCTTTGAAACAAATCTCTTTGAGATAGTATCCTTTGTCTTCTACTTGTGTGACATGATAGGAGATATTATGCCTTAAAAAAGAAGCCTTGTGAATTTTCACCCCTTCTAAAGATAAATTGCTAACAATATCTTCTTGTACTTTCCTAGTTGCTGTCGCTGTTAGTGCAATCATTGGGGCATCTGTGATAGCTCTCAATGAAGTACATTTGAGATATGCTGGTCTAAAGTCATGCCCCCAACTAGAAATACAATGTGCCTCATCTACGGCAATGAGACTAATTTTCATTCTAGAAAGCCTTTCTAATACCATGGGTTGTTGCAATCTTTCTGGAGACATATATAAAAATTTCACTCCCCCATAATCACAGTTGTCTAGCAATTCAATGAGTCTGTCCCTTGAAATTCCAGCGGTGAGACCTATGGCTTTTATCCCTTGATTAGAAAGTCTATTCACCTGGTCTTGAATGAGCGCTATTAATGGAGAAATAACTACGCACAAACCTTCTAAGGCTAGTGCTGGAACTTGAAAGCACAAAGATTTCCCTCCGCCTGTTGGAAGAAGTGCCAGTACATCTGATCCAGCTAAAACATCTTTAATAATCTCTAATTGATTCTGTTTGAAAGTGTCGTAGCCCCAGAACTTTTTAAGAATCTCATAGGGGTCTTTAGCCATTGCTATATGTTTTCCAACACAAAAGAAATTCTGTTTTCTACAGTGTCTTTAGGTAAGATAATACTTTCGTAACCAAATCGGTCATAGGCGGCTTTTAAAAAAGGATAAATTTTTAAAGCTTCCTGGTAGTCTTCATATCGCTCATTGTCTAAAGTGTATATTTCTTCCCAAGGGGGAAAAATAAAAACATGGTCGTATTTGTGGTCTTCACAGGCCTCGCTGAAATAATTGGGGTAAGGGGTGTTTCCTCTGTCTAGATAAGCAACAACTTCAGGTAATCCTCGGTCTAAAAAAACCATTGAGGCTTTGTGTTCCTGTGCCGCTATATACTGATTAATGCGACCCTCTAATAGCTTTTCGCTAAATAAAAGTGGGTCAGAAACAAATAATTGTGATATGCCATTTTCTCTTGCTTCTAAAGTGACTTGTCTAGAAACTTCTTGAGCGCATGCGTATCCCCTGAGTTCCAAAGCTTGGATCAATGTAGTTTTTCCCGTCGCTGGACCGCCAGCAAACACAATCTTTTTAGCCATAAACAGGTCTGTAAATTAGGGGCACAAGTTACACAAAACACACTTAATTGGCTAAAAAACCTAAGATTTAGACGTATATTTGCCTAAAATATTGATTGATTTGGAAGATAAAAAGACCGCAGACTTTTACAAGAGATTAGAAGATAATCTCGCTTTAAATACCCAATGGCCCGCACCCTATCTATACAAATTCATTGTACCTTCAGATGCAGAAAAGGTTGCTGCTATTGAGACAGTTTTTAAAAATCAATCTGCAAAGATTTCTTCTAGAGTTTCTTCAAAAGGATCTTTCACGAGTATTTCAGTCTCGTTAGTGGTCAAAAATCCAGAAGCTGTAATAGCAAATTACAGGGCTGTTGCGCAAATTGAAGGAGTCATTTCTCTTTAATTTAAACATGATTCCTAGACACTATTATGGGTGTTATTTTTAAAATCAAATATTGCTCTAGCACTTAGGAGACTTTCTAATTTTTTAGTATTTTGCAGTCCATAAAGCGTTGGCTTTATAATCTTTCCCTTAATACCTTACAATTTGGAATTAGTTTATAATTTAGAATACAACACAGAGCGTGAAAAGCTTATTATACCTGAATATGGAAGACATTTCCAGAAAATGGTAGACCATGCTATCACTATAGAAGATAAAGAAGAACGCATTAAAGTAGCGAATGCTATTATAAGTGTAATGGGTAATTTACAGCCTCATTTAAGAGATGTGCCAGAGTTTAATCACAAGCTATGGGACCAATTATTCATTATGTCTGATTTTAAATTAGATGTGCCTTCCCCTTTTCCAATCACTTCAAAAGAACTTTTAGAGCAAAAACCTGAGCCTTTAGATTACCCTCAAAATTTCCCAAAATACAGGTTTTATGGCAATAATATCAAAAGGATGATAGATGTAGCCACGAGCTGGGAAAAGGGAGACAAACGCTCTGGTTTGGAATACACTATTGCGAATCACATGAAAAAGTGTTTCTTAAACTGGAACAAAGACACTGTAGAAGACAGTGTAATCTATAAGCATCTAACGGAACTGAGTAAGGGAGAAATTAACCTTGAGGCCTCAGGGGAGCTACTTACAGACACAGATATATTTTTGCAAAATAAAATTATAAAGTCCGTACCTAACAATAGGAATAAAAAGCAAAGAAGCAACAGTAACAACAATAACAATAGGTCAAAAAAGCGCTACTAAAAATTTAATTAATGGGTACCTTTAAAATAGAAGGAGGACATAAACTCCAAGGAAGTATTCGCCCACAGGGTGCAAAAAACGAGGCTTTACAAATTTTATGTTCCGTACTACTCACCGCAGAGGAAGTGACTATTCATAATATCCCGGATATTATTGATGTGAACAAACTCATTTCTTTGTTAGAAGACCTTGGGGTTAAAATTCAAAAGAAAGCTAAGGGCAGTTATACTTTTAAAGCAGACGACGTTAATTTAGATTACCTTCAAACACCACAATATAAAGAAGACGGTAAAGGTTTAAGAGGCTCTATTATGTTAGTAGGCCCATTGTTAGCGCGTTTTGGCAAAGGATATATTCCAAAACCAGGAGGAGATAAAATTGGCCGCAGAAGGTTAGATACTCATTTTGAAGGCTTTATTAAGTTGGGTGCTCAATTTAGATACAACCAAGAAGAGCATTTCTACGGTGTAGAAGCGTCTAAATTAAAGGGGGCTTATATGCTTTTAGATGAGGCTTCTGTTACAGGTACCGCTAACATACTAATGGCTGCTGTTATGGCAGAAGGTGTCACGACCATTTACAATGCAGCTTGTGAACCCTACTTGCAACAATTATGCACCCTTTTAAATAAGATGGGGGCTAAAATTAGCGGTATTGGATCTAATTTATTGACTGTAGAAGGGGTAGAAACGCTTCACGGTGCTTCCCACACAATGCTTCCAGATATGATTGAAATTGGAAGCTGGGTTGGAATGGCTGCCATAACACAAAGTGAGCTCACTATTAAAGATGTAAATTGGAATATGCTGGGACAAATCCCTGCAGTATTTAGAAAACTAGGCATTACTATGGAGCAAAAAGGAGACGACATCTATATTCCAGCTCACACAGATGGTTATGCGGTTCAAAATTATATTGATGGTTCTATTCTTACCATTTCAGACGCACCTTGGCCAGGCATGACTCCTGACTTGTTGAGTATTCTTTTGGTTACTGCCACACAGGCAAGGGGAGAAGTACTTATACACCAAAAAATGTTTGAGAGCAGGTTGTTTTTTGTAGACAAACTGATAGACATGGGCGCTAAGATCATTCTATGTGACCCGCACAGGGCTACAGTTATGGGACATGATTTTAAATCATTGCTCAAAGCAACCACTATGGTTTCTCCAGATATTAGAGCAGGAGTATCGCTTTTAATTGCAGCGCTTTCCGCTAATGGGACATCTACTATTCACAATATTGAGCAAATAGACAGAGGTTATGAGAATATAGATGAGCGACTTAGAAGTATAGGCGCCCATATTGTTAGGTTGTAGTTTTAGTGCTGTTTACTAAACTATAGACTATACAAGCTTGCGCCAAACCATAGCTTAACATCACAAGGAAGTCTACCTTAGGAAAGTGGTCTAAAAACATGGATAAGGCCAGCAAGCTGTCCGATGCCAAAAACAATCTAGCACCCAAAATACCAGATATATAGGAGGCTTTACTCACGCTTCCTTTTCTAATTTGTGCCGTATATGCCATGGCAGAAATAGCTATAATATACCCTATGACTGGTATTTTTAAGTCCCCAGCTTTAGGCAGTATTAGATACCCCATAATTAAAGCGTAGTTAGCCAATAATACGAATTGTATAAGGTTTTTTTTCGCTCCTTTTTGTGATAGGAAAATAGCTGTGTACCCTATATGTGCCATTAAAAAAGTCCCAAGTCCTGCTATAAAAAAGAGTCCGTTGTACTCTTGAAACATTAAAAAGACGTCTCCAGCCCAAGAAGCTATTATGGCGAAGACCCCCCAGAGATATATTTTTTTTGATATATGAGCCTTTTTTGAGATAAAATAAGCCAATAAGCTTATCATGATTAGTGGCTTTGTGGCATATCTGTAACTTCTTAATTCAAAATGACTTAAGCTTGAGTCTAGTAGCAATAAACCCCCAAAACATATAAAGAATTGGAGGTCTTTTTTAGATAAAATCATATTTATTTTACTGATTTATAGGTGCGGGACCGTCAATCATAGGCTCATAAACTTCATCTCCTTTTCGCATTTTGTATTCCGCTTTTACTTTAGCGACTAGTTTTGGGCTGTTAAATAAATCTACCATAGTCATTCCCATAGCTTTGGCAGCGTGAATCATTCCTTTGTGACCAATGCTCATTCCGCCACAGGCAACTACTGCCCACGAATGCCAAGGGGTGTCTTTTGGGGCTACTGTAACCCCTAAATTAATATTGGGAACATTCCAACTTACATCGCCAACGTCGGTAGAGCCACCTCCAGAATTCTCTCTGGTTTCTTCTAAAGGTCTAATAGCGCTATCCATACCTACTTGTGGTTTACCGGTAGCTGCTTGTATCTTTTTACCAAATTCATTTTCTGCTTCAGTGTAGGATAAGGGACCTAATAATTCTAAGTTTTGCTGCATTACAGCACCGCCAGTTCTATTGACCAATGTTTCGTAAATTCCTGAAATTAGGGATATTTTATAATCTACATTGGCTAAGATAGCAGCCCCTTCTGCCATGGCTTGAACCCTTTCGTAAACTGGTTTCATACCAGATCTTTTAGAGTCTCTTACCCTTACCCATAACCTTGAGTAGTCTGGTACTACATTCACAACCTGACCGCCGTCTTGTATGTGGTAATGTATTCTTACAGTTGGTTTAATATGTTCTCTGTAGTAATTAATTCCTGAAGTGTATAATTCCAATGCATCTGACGCGGAACGTCCATTCCATGGATCTGCAGAGGCATGTGCCGCTTGTCCATAAAATTCTACTTTAAAATCAATCAAAGCTAAAGAGCTCTGTACATCTGCTTTGGTATCTGCAGAAGGGTGCCAGCTAATATTCACGTCTACGTTGTCCCAAAGGCCAGCTTTGACCATCCAGATTTTTCCGAAAAATTTTTCTTCAGAAGGCGTTCCTAAAAACTTTACGGTACCTTTTATTTTTCCTGCCTCGATCAATTCCTTAACGGCTATGGCTGCTCCTAGACTGCCTGCACCAAATAAATTGTGACCACATCCGTGCCCCGCCGCTCCTTGATTCAAGGCTTCTTTTTCGGGTTGTGCTTTTTGAGATATTCCGGGCAATGCGTCAAATTCTCCCAGCACACTAATTACAGGGCTTCCAGAGCCATAAGTAGCTGTAAATGCGGTGGGTATTCCAGCGACACCTCTGGTGACATTAAATCCATTTTTTTCTGCATAAGAAGCCAGGATTTCTGCAGATTGGTCTTCTTGAAAAGCTGTTTCTGCTAGTGCCCAAATAGAGTCACTTACGGCAATTAATGCTTGTTCATGTTTTTCTACAGAGGCTATAATAGCCTTCTTATGAGAAGTCATTTTTTGTGCAAAAATTGCTTGTGTAGTTAGGGCTAAAAGGCCTAGGATAATTTTTTTTCTCATGGTTGTTTGGTTGTTATTTATTACAAAAGTAAGTTACAAAAAATACCTTATTGTAAAAGTTTAACTTAGCTTGTTTTTTTACGGGGCTTTTTAGGGACCACATGTGTGCTTAAAATTCTTTTCCCTTCTAATTTGACCAGATTCGTTTTTCTTAATCCCCACAACTGGTCTGCTGCATGCTTTCTACTCTTTTCGAGATCTATAATAGGTGCTGGATAGTCGCTACCCAATGTAAAATTTAAAAAAGCTGCTTCTAATGGAGGCATTTTCCATGGCTCATGCACATAAGCTTCCGGTATTAAAGCCAATTCTGGCACCCATTTCTTTATAAAAATGCCCTTAGGATCATGGTCCAATCCATTTTTAACTGGGTTGTATATTCTAATGGTATTTATCCCTGTTTCACCCGCTTGCATTTGAAGTTGGGGAAAATGAATTCCTGGTTCAAAATCTAAAAAGTGTTGCGCTAAATGTGGCGAGCAGTCTTGCCAGGGTTGCCAGAGTAAATGGGTAAAGAAAGAGGCTAACATGGCCCTGAGTCTAAAATTTACAAAACCCGTTTGAACCAGACATCTCATGGCAGCGTCTACCATAGGCACTCCTGTTTTACCTTGTTGCCAAGCTAATTGATAGGAAGGATTTACCGTCTTATTAAGCGTTGCATAGCCTTTGTTCACTGCGTCAAACTCAATACTAGGCTCCATTTCAAATTTCTGAATAAAATGTGCCTGCCAGCTCAATCGAGATAAAAAGCCATTGAGATTTCGTTTATTACCCACTTGTTTTTGATTTTGAGTAACATACTGAAGTACTTGTTTGGTAGAGAGCATTCCCCAAGACAGATAGGGAGAAATTCGACCACTATGAAGTCTAGATTCTAATGGCTTAGAATAATACTTTTGGTACCCACTAATTCGTTTGGTGATAAAACTATGCAAGTATTTCCATCCATTTAAACTTCCCCCAATTTGAATGCCTGTTTTATGATGAATGTTTAACTCTAAAGGAGTTAGTTCTAGCACGGCACTTAATTGATCTATTTCTTTTGAGCTATAATAGGTGCCTGGAAGAAAGCTGGGGGTGTGAATGGGTGCTTTCATTTGACTAATCCAGTGCTCCCGCCATTTTTGACGGTTCTTTAGCGCCCTCCATAAACCATTTTGGGCAAATTCATGCCAATGAACACTGTTTTTAGTGCACCATTTTTTTACTGCCTTATCTCTTGTGTAAGTAATATCCATTCCCGCTTCCATATGAGAATATAAGGCTGTGATAGGCTCTTGGGAATGAATTTTTTCAAGAATTTCTGGGATATAATCTGAAAGGATTAAAATTTTAGACCCGTATTCCTTTAGCTTTAATTGTATGGCTTCTAATCCTTCTTGAATAAAATCTATGTGCAATTTGCTGTAATGCGGATCTTGAGTCCAAAATGATTCAAAAGAGTAGAGTAGTAGTACCTTTTCTCCACTGGCCAAAGCTTTAGTGAGTGGTTCGTGATCTTCTAGTCTTAAATCTCTTTTAAACCAAACTACAACCATTTTTAAGCCAAAGCTTTTTTATAAGTGTCAAGACACCTTTCTCGGGCCATTTTATGGTCTACCATTGGACTAGGATAGGTGATTTCACCTAAATCTGACACCCATTTTTTTAGGTAAATATGCTGTTTGTCAAATTTGTCTATCTGGGTGGTGGGGTTGAAAATTCTAAAATAGGGGGCAGCGTCTACACCAGAACCAGCAGCCCATTGCCAGTTTCCGACATTACTGGCCAATTCAAAATCCAATAATTTTTCTGCAAAATAAGCTTCGCCCCACCTCCAATCAATCAATAAGTGTTTGCAAAGAAAACTAGCCACGAGCATGCGAACCCTGTTGTGCATAGTTCCAGTAGCATTGAGTTCTCTCATTCCAGCATCTACCAAAGGATAGCCTGTTGTACCATTTTTCCAGCGCTCAAATTCTACTGTATTATTTCTCCATTCAATACGGTCATAAGCAGGTTTAAATGCCTTTGTAGGTGTGTGGGGAAAATGCCATAATATTTGCATAAAAAATTCCCTCCAAATGAGTTCACTCAAGAATACTTGATTCTTTTGTGCTTTGGCTTTTTGAACAAGGGCCCTAACAGATACCGTACCAAACCTAAGATGAGGGCCTAATTTAGAGGTGCCGTTTTCTATACTCGGGAAATTCCTCTTCGCCTCATACGCTTCTATGAGCGCTGCACTAACCGAATAATTTGGGACCTCAATGTCTGCCTCAGAATAGCCTAAGGCTTTCATATCGTGAAGGCTGGTATTTATTTTGTAGAGGTTTTCAAGCGGCATGTCTAGCGCTTGAAATCCTTGGGGATGTTGCTGTTCAAAAATACTTAACCATTTATTCTTGTAAGGCGTGTATACTACATAAGGTGTACCGTCTTCTTTAGTAACCTGATCTTTTTCAAAAATAACCTGGTCTTTGAAGGCATGAAAATCAACTGATTTAGTGGCTAAATAGTTTTTAACCTCTAAATCTCTTTGTATTGCGTAGGGCTCATAGTCTTCATTGGTGTACACCCCACACACTTTAAAATCATGAGAGGTGTTTATTAATGATTTAAAAACCTCTAATGGTTTGTTGTGGTAGGATTGCACTCCAGATTGAAAAGACGTTTTAAAATGCTGGTTTATTTGTTCTAGCTGTTGAACAATGAATTGAAGTCTAGGGTCTTTATCCGGAAGCATGTCTAAAATGTCAGTATCGAAAATAAAGATAGGTAGCACTTTTTTCCCACTTAAAAGCGCTTTAGATAATGCCCTGTTGTCATTATACCTCAAGTCCCTTCTATACCAAAAAATGACAATTTCTTCCTTCATAGATATATTAGTTGTGCTAATAATATTTTTATTCTACGCTTACTAATGTACGTTTAAACTACCCATTCCACCGTCTAATCCAATGATTTGTCCACTCATCCAGCTACTTTTGTCTGAGAGTAAAAATGCAGTCATTTCAGCAATATCATTGGCTGTACCCACTCTTTTTAAAGGGTGCCTTGCATCCATCATCTCTTTTTTCTTATCGTTGTTTAATAAACGTCCAGCCAATGGGGTATTGGTTAATGATGGTGCAATACAATTCACCCTTAGCTTAGGTGCATTCTCTGCGGCAATAGACTTCACAAAACCTTCAACAGCTCCTTTAGCAGCTGCTATACTGGCATGAAAGGGCATACCCATAGCTACTGCTACAGTGCTGTAAAATACCATACTACTTCCTTCGTTCATTTTTGGCATAATGGCCTGAACAATAGGTAACATAGCAAAGAAATTTATTTCCATGTCTGCTCTGAATGCTTCGTTAGAAAGCATTTTAAGCGGTTTTAAGTTTATTGAGCCCGGACAGTATACAAATCCATCTATGGGTGTATTGATTTGGTCTATAGGAAAGGCGTCTGTAAGCACATCAAATACGTTGTGGTTTACATGTGGCAATGAAACTTCTGGAGCAGTTCTTGAGAATAAATGTATTTGGTGGTCTTGAGACAATATTTTTACTGTTTCAAGTCCAATGCCATGAGAGCCTCCTATAATAACAATATTTTTCATAATTAAATCTTTTTTAAACTTAGGGTTGTTGGGGTAGGTAATTGACCAAATAATTCTTTAAGTGCTTTTTCTCTGTGTGCAAATATCTTTTTTAACTGAGGCTTAACTAAGATGGGGTGCACCATTTGACCTAAAATTCCAAAAGGAATTTTGTAATCAATTATATCTTCCATTTCTACACCGCCCTCAATTTCTTTAATAAAATGTTTGTGGTGCCATAAAGCGTAAGGGCCAAAACGTTGTTCGTCTACAAAGTACTTTCCGTTTTCTACATGTGTTATCTCAGTGACCCATTTGGTGGTAACTCCTGGAAAAGGGCTTACGGTGTAATGAATGACTTGGCCTGGAAACATTTTTCTGTCTGCACCAGCTAGGATGTTAAACCCCATGGCTTCAGGCGTAATTCTCTGAAGGTTTTTAGGGTCTGACAAGAATTCCCAAGCAGTCTGTATATCCGTTTTAATACATTGTTTTGCGTGTAATTGGTATAATTGCATAGGTCTAAAATATGTTTAAAACAAAGATACAATTTTGTTTAACTATAAAGTAATTTACGTTAAACATTTTCAGCTATTTATTCCTTCGTTTATCGCTATCTTTGACAATCATTTGGATTGAACATAAATATAATATCATGAAAAGAATACTCCTTTTATTATTGATGATTACCTCTCTTGAAGGGTTTTCTCAAATCGTTGCACCGCAGCCAAGTCCTTCAGTAAGCCTTAATCAAACCGTTGGCTTAAGTGAGGTGACCCTGAATTATTCCAGACCTGCCATGAGGGGAAGAAAAGTCATGGGTAATTTAGTTCCTTATAATGCCATATGGAGAACAGGCGCCAATGCAAACAGTACTTTTGCTGTGAATACTCCTTTTGAATTTGGTGGGACTACACTAGAAGCGGGAACTTATGCTGTATTTACTAAGCCAGCTCCAAGCCAATGGGAGGTATTTTTATACCGTAAAAACGATAATTGGGGTGCGCCAGCTGTTTGGGATACATCATTAGTTGTGGCTACAGCTACAATAATTCCTCAGCAAACAGAAAGAACCATGACTTCTTTTTCAATGAACATTAATGAAATTTCCCTTAACGGGGCCTATCTAGAAATTCACTGGGAAAATACGCTATTGGCAGTGCCATTTAGTGTTCCCACGGATCAGATGGTGATGAACTCCATTGAAAAGACATTAAATCAAGCGCCCACTGCAAATGATTACTATACTGCTGCAGTGTATTTATTATCTGCAGATAAGGATCTAAAACAAGCTTTGGCATATATGGACACTGCCATGGCACAGATTGAAAAACCTGCTTTTTGGCAATTGAGACAACAGTCTTTATTATATGCTAAAGCTGGTATGGTCAAAAAAGCTATAGCAGCTGCAGAGGCTTCTTTGGCTGGAGCTGTGGAGGCCAATAATATGGATTATGTAAAAATGAACACAGATTCATTGGCAGAATGGCGTAAATAATTAGTCTAGCGTGCTAAGCTGCTGTTTGTTTTTCCTTAAAAAAAACAGACAGCAGATGTGCGCATGCTACGACCAACACACAACCCAATACATTGAGCCACAGATAGGACATGAGGTCCATATAAAAGCTAAGTATGACCAATATCTGTGTAATGATTGCTCCGTAGAATACGGCTTTTCCTTTTATGTACTTAAAGAAAAATGCCAACAGAAATATCCCTAAAACATTGCCGTAAAAGATAGATCCAATGATGTTGACCAATTGAATGAGGTTTTCAAATAGGTTGGCTACACTGGCTATTCCTATGGCTATAATGCCCCATCCAAAAGTAAACCATTTGGTCATTTTTAAATAGTGGCCTTTGTCCTTTGACACAGGTGCGAAGCGTCGGTAAAGATCTATACTCGTTATAGTGCCTAAGGCATTTAATTCTGAGGCGGTAGAAGACATGGCTGCAGAGAGAATTACGGCCAATAAAAGCCCAATAAGTCCTTTGGGTAAATAGTGTAAGATGTAGTATATAAATACGTAATCTTTGTCATTTTCTGCAATAGAGGGATCTGCTTTTTTTAAGAGTGTCTTGGTTTGAATCCTAAGGTCCTTTTCTTCTTTTTGCAAGTCCTTCAACATAAAGTTGGCCTTATTTGCCACTTCAGTGTTATGATCTTCCAAGGCATTTAAATAATTTATTTGCCAAGTAGCGCGCTCTGACTGATTCTTAGAAAGGGATGTTTTCAGAGATTCGTATTGGCCAATGTACTCAGGGGCTTCCATGGCTTTTTGAGCGGCTGGATTAAAATGTATGGGATTGGCATTGAACTGAAAAAACACGAATACCATTACCCCAACCCCTAGAATGAAAAATTGCATGGGAATTTTTAAGATCCCATTGAAGACTAGGCCCAATTGGCTTTCCTTTTTAGATTTTCCAGAAAGGTATCTTTGGACCTGGCTTTGGTCAGTTCCAAAGTAGGAGAGCGCTAAGAAAAAACCGCCAGTAATACCGCTCCAAAATGTATATCTATTGTTGGGATCGAGGCTAAAATCTAAGACGTCTAATTTGCCAGACTGTTCGGCAATGGTGAAGGCTTTACTGAAATTGACATCGGCCGGGAGGCCAGAAACAATCATGTAAAAGGCCACAAACATACCGCCCATAATTACAAACATTTGTTGTTTTTGCGTGACGTTAACGGCTTTTGTTCCCCCACTTACCGTATAAAGAATCACTAAGCCTCCTATAATTAACACCAAGAGTTTGAGTGGCCAACCCAATACGGCAGAGAGAATTATGGCGGGTGCAAAGATGGTAATTCCAGCGGAGAGTCCCCTTTGCACCAAAAACAGTAGTGCGGTGAGTGTTCTGGTTTCTCCATTAAAGCGTTTCTCTAAAAATTCGTAGGCTGTTTCTACCTGTAACCTATCGTATAAAGGAATAAATACCAGGATAATCACTAGCATGGCTAAGGGTAATCCAAAATAGAATTGTACAAAGCCCATTCCGTCGTGATAGGCCTGTCCTGGGGTAGACAGAAACGTTATGGCAGAGGCTTGAGTGGCCATGACAGACAAGCCTACTGTAGCCCAATTGGCCTCTTTTCCGCCAAGTACATAGTCCCTTACATCCTTACTGCCTTTGGTTTTCCATAATCCATAACCCACTATAAAAAGTAGTGTAAAAATTAAGATGCTCCAATCTAATAGACTCATATCTAATTTTTAAGGGATTGTTTTTCAATGTTTTGTGGCATTGAAATCATATTGGTAAACAATCGGTAGGCACCAGGAACTCCGGCAGGCAATTCTCTAAAGAAACTCAGGCCTGTGTATATGAAGTGCCCTTTCCCAAATGGTGCTACTAATAAACTACCTTGGGTAGGCGCTTCATTACCATCTTTAATTTCCAATATTGGGCGGTATGCTTTGTCCCATTTGTTTGGAAAATACAATCCACGTTCCTGTACCCATCCCTCAAAATCTTTAGCGTCTATTTTATTGGGAAAAGATAATAAGGGGTGCTTGGGATCTATAAAACTAACCGGGGCATTTTCTCTGGTAACCCTATCTCTAGATAGGTAAAGCGGGTAGGGGGCTAATTTAAAAAGATTGTCTGAGTTCCTGGCCGCTGTGTTGTATTGACTAATTAAAACACCACCATTTTTCACATATTCTCCAAGAATATTTTTATTTAGTGCCAAACCATCTATAACATTCAAAGCCCTAATACCTAGAATAATGGATTGATATTTAGAAAGGTCTAAACTCCCTAAATTTTCTGGGTTTAATTGGTGAACCACATAACCTATAGCTTCCAGACTTTCAGGAATCTTATCTCCTGCACCCATAATATATCCTATATGACTGCCTCTTTTTTGTATGTTGAGTCTCACAAATTTTGTGCTAGAAGTCTCAAGAACTACTTGTGAGGGAATGTGGTCATAGCTAATATTTACGATGTTTTTATTGAACTGGCTTTCTTTTGTTGCCGCTTCGAATAAGCCCTGAACTTCACTGTCTTTTTCAGGAGGGCTCACAGTAAAAGTAAACAGGCTGCTTGCACCTTTTTCTTTAATATTAAAATTGTGATAC
>JAQWFV010000026.1 GCA_029238555.1 Flavobacteriaceae bacterium | reverse complement strand
ATTTCTGAGTCAATTGGAATACGCACCCCGGGCGTGTTAATGTATTTATTTAAAATAAGTAAACAGGATATAGCCAGGGGTAAACCTACCGTTTTGGCCATTGCGGTATGCGTTTTAGAAATCCCTTCAACCACCATATGAGCGTCTAATTGTCTCATTTTCCCTTGGTGTTCATAGCCTATTTTATGGTACATAACCACCATGTCTTTTTCTTCCAAGCCAAGGGTCCAATGAGCCTCCAGGATTTCTTGAAGTAGTTCAGCGGGGGTGCCATTTTGTTTGGTTAAAAAGTGTTGATCACTAAATAGGTGTAATTCCATGAGCTTGTCCCACATAATGTCGTCTTGGTCAATTTTTAGATAATGCCGTACTTTTAACTCTACACTATCTGTTGGGGAATAGGGTAGAAATAAATTAATAAATGCCCTATAGCTCATTTGCTCACTCTCCTCTATATGGTAACTGTCGTCTGTGAGTCCTAATTGCACAAAAATATTCCAAGCTTTTGAAAAACCAACCCTTCTCATGGTTCCCCTGTATAGTGTTAGGGCTTTTTCTAGGCCATAAGCAGTCCTGTATTTTAGAGAATCTCTATTGGCATAGGCTTCAAATTTTCCATAGCCTTCAATGTGCATGAATTCAGTACGCCTAAATAATTTGTGATATGGGATGTATTTGTAAGTGCCTTCTTGTATGAATTTAGCGGCACCGCCTTGTCCTGCTATCACCACATTTCTTGGATTCCATGTGAATTTATAATCCCACAAATTTGGTTTTTCTTGGGGAGCCACTAAGCCGCCAGTGAAGGATTCAAATAGTTTAATTTCTCCTCCTTTGTTTTTTATTTGGTCCATAAAAGCCATGGCACTCATATGGTCAATCCCAGGATCTACCCCCATTTCATTGAGGAAAATCAATCCCTTTTCTTTTACCTGATCCTCCATTTCTTTTAATTCAGGACTTACATAGGAAGCAGTCACCAAGTGTTTTTCAAGACTGAGGCAGTCCTTGGCAACTAAAATGTGCATATGCGCAGGAAGCATAGAGATTACAATGTCTGCTAATGCAATCTGTTTTTGTCTAATCACTGTATCAGTGACAGAGGCAGTTACAATGCTAAGTGCAGGATGAGAAGCTATTTGATTTGGTATGTGAGCGGTCTCTCTGTCTAAAATACAAAGTGAAATATCCTCTTTCTTTGATTGATCTAATAGATAATCAATGAGGTAAGCAGTAGATTTTCCAGCACCTATTAAAAGAATATTTCGCATGATGAGAACGGTTTTATACGTTCTTAAAAATAGCGAATTGTTATATTTTTAAAGAATTACTTAAAATAAGTTATGAACAAAACAATTATTTTTTGTTTTCTGTATTGATATACTTTTGAAGCGCCATAGTCATAGATGGTGTTTCAGGGGTGGGTGCCTTAATATCAATTCTTAGCCCTGCGTCTGTGGCTGCTTTAATAGTAGAATTTCCAAAAACAGCAATTCTGGTGTTGTTTTGTTTAAACTCAGGGAAGTTTTTGAGCAGTGATTCTATTCCTGAAGGGCTAAAGAAAACCAATACGTCATATAAAACATCGCTTAGATCGGATAAGTCACTAATCACTGTTTTGTAAAAAACACCTCTTTTCCAATCGAGTTGTAATTGATCTAATGCCTCAGGGACAGTTGGTTTTAGTACGTCAGAGGAAGGGAGTAAATATTTTTCTTCTTTGTATTTTTTAAATAAGGGCACTAAGTCTGCAAAATTCATTTTACCTACATAAATTTTACGTTTTCTGTACACCACATATTTTTGTAAGTAATAAGCAACGGCTTCCGATTGGCAGAAATATTTCATGCTGTCTGGCACTTTGAATCGCATTTCTTCTGCCAGCCTAAAATAGTGATCCACTGCATTTCTACTTGTTAATATAACTGCTGTGAATTGGCTTAGGTCTATTTTTTGTTGTCTGACGTTTTTAGCGTCTACGCCTTCTACATGAATGAAAGGTCTGAAATCTACCTTTACTTTTTCCTTGTCAATAAGCCTTGCATATGGAGAGTTCTCCATCTTTGGTTCTGGCTGTGAGACTAAAATTGTTTTTACCTTCATGGAATCACGTATTAAAAATGCTTACAATTATTAAAAACGGGGCTATTTCAAGAGCGCAAAGGTACAAAATAAAATAGAATACATTATGTAGGATATACTTTTGATAATTTCTTAATATTAAGATCCAACCAATAAGCGTCACTGAGACAAATAAAAATAAGCTGCTGTAAAACAGAAGTTTAGCATTAAAAGGAGTAAATGCGAATAATATATTTGCAGTGAATAAGACCATACTCCCGTAATTAAAGAAGCTATTTTTCTTAAAAACAATTTCATTGAGAAATTTTTTGTTTCCAAACAGCCATCCATGTATGTTCTGAAGTATAGGTTTAATCACAACAAATCCAGATACAAGCGCAAAGCAAGTCAAATAATTTATATAGGTTACAGATGAATTTTTAAGGAAAATAGGGGCAAAAAAGAAAAGGAATAGACTACAATTTATAACAGCGAATAAGCCCCAAAGCCATTGAAAAGGATGGATAAAAGCTTGTTTTTTATTGTAAACAAAAACGAATCTGTTGTGGCTAATTAAATTAGAAAACGATAGATGCCTTTGCGGGTAAACTAGCTTTGAAAGACTCATGAGCACTAAGGAGAGAAACAGCAATCCAATGGTCCAATCGGGTATGTGCTGAAATCTCAATTCAAGTTCCATGTCGCTAATTTGTGTGAGTTAGCCCCCAATAAAAAAGGCATTGAATTGGCGGAAATGCTTAGTTTGAAATAGCCCATACTTAAATCACTATCTTTTAGATGGTATTTGCCTTTAAGGGTGACTGTTTCTCCGGGCATGACTATTTTATTGAGATTGTTAGTTGCTACAGAGCCAGTTTTTTTTGAAACAAGCTCAATAGCCTCAAATTCAGAAAGGTATTGGAATTGCTTGTATTCATTGAGAAAAGCAAGCCCGAAACGGATTTCCTGAACAGGAATTTGGAAAGAATATGGATTTTGTAACTCAAAAACAAGGCTGTTGTCTTTGGCTTGAATCAACACAATTTTTAATTGACTGTAAGGCTTGAATGAGGAGATCCATGTTCCGTAATAGGGAACAGCTTTAGCCTTTTCAAAAGAAAAATCAGCTGGAATATTATCTATGCCGCTTACAGAATCTTTGGTAATGTAGGCTACTTTTTCCCCAAGGACAGCTGTTTCAGAACCATCAATGTTGTATTGGTTTTGCCGGTAGTCAATCGCATTTAGAGAGTAAGTGTCACCTCCGGTGTAAAAGGCATACATGGGGGCATTTCTATAGGAATTCTCAAAGACCACTTTATGATCTCCTACCACCTCTTTTAAAGCTGTGGTCCATGCCTTGTTGCCGTGCGCCTCGTAAGAAATAGGCAATAAGGGCTCATATACAAGTCCTATTCTCAAAAATACAATCAGAAAGATATTGATCCAGCCACTGATCCATAATTTTCTTTTGAGTTTTGGATTTGCCATAAGCGCCTCAAAAACAAGTAGCGCAGCGGGAATACAAATCACCACCATCCATTGGGTTTGAATACGTCTGTTAAAACTCGAAATAAAGAAAAACAACAGAACGGTAACAATCACCCCGAACAAACTTTTTTTAAGAGGAGTGTCTCTAGGCTCAGAAAAGAGTGTTTTGTATATATATGGAAAGCAAAATCCAAAAATGGCCGCAAGATTAATAAAATAGCCCAATCCAAAGTCAAAGAAGTCGTAGGCCCTATTAGGCCTTTCAAATAGGTGGTAAGCTACCGAGACAAAATCATTGGAATACAACCAATATAAATGTGGGCTGTACGCTACAAGACTCACTCCAACCGCTGCCCAGGCATATTTGTTTTTTAGTAAACTAGGGACTCCAACTAAAACACCAACAATCACTAGTACCGCATGGTATTTGCTGTACATGAGTGCAGCCATCACTAAACCTAGAGCAATACTTAAGCCCCAGTTAGGCCCTTTAAAAAATGACTTCAGCAGATAAAAAAGCAAGGCTGTAAAAAAGAGTAGCGGCGTATCTGGTAAGGTAAAAAAACCATAGGCATTTAAGAGGGTCATGGAACTCAACAGGACAAAAAATGCCCCAATATGGTGTTTTTTATGTGTCTTGGAAACAGTGTTCCAAATTAAAACATAGACTCCTAAAGTACTTAAAACCCCAATGATTCTAACGCCTAAAGTTCCTTTAAAAAATAAATTTCCCAAGGCAATCAAGGCTGCTACCATTGGGGGGTGGTCAAAGTAACCCCAATCTAGTTGTTTGGAAAAATACCAATAATAAGCCTCGTCATAAATAAGCTCAGTGAAAATAGCCTGAAGGGTATTGGCTAAACCAATAAGGATAATAATCCCCCAAAAAAGCTTTTGTTTATTCCCTTTCATTCCTATGGATTAGTGCGCAAATTTACAAATAATTACTGCAGGGCTTTCAATTTGTAATCACATTTACAACCTATAAAAAAAACATAAATCCCTAGTTTCTTACTCATTTTACGCCTTTTATGTCCTATTTTTGCGCTTAAAGAAGCCTTTCATGTCCAATAGACTTGTTATTATTCCCACCTATAATGAGATTGAAAACATTAGCCAAATCATTGCGGCTGTTTTTGAACTTCCCCTAGATTTCCACGTTCTGATTGTAGACGACGGATCTCCTGATGGTACAGCAACACAAGTAAAATCCCTCCAAAGCAAGTACCCTGGAAAGCTATTTATAGAAGAAAGAACCGGCAAAGGAGGCTTAGGTACTGCTTATATTCACGGATTTAAGTGGGCTTTAAAAAAACAGTACGACTACATTTTTGAAATGGATGCAGATTTTTCTCATCCACCAAAGGACCTTATAGCTCTATTTGAAGCCTGCGAACAAGGCGCAGATCTATCTGTAGGCTCTAGGTATAAAAAGGGAATTAATGTAGTGAATTGGCCTCTATACAGAATTTTAATCTCCTACGGAGCTTCTTTTTATGTAAAACTTATTACAGGAATGAGGGTACACGACCCAACCGCAGGATTTGTCTGTTACACCAGAAGCGTTTTAGAAGCCATTCCTTTAGATCGGGTACGATTTGTGGGTTATGCCTTCCAAATAGAAATGAAATTTAGGGCACATGTTTTGGGTTTTGTCATTGAAGAGGTTCCAATTGTTTTTAAAGATAGGGAGTTGGGAAAGTCAAAGATGAGTAGCGCCATAGTTGGCGAAGCCATTGTGGGCGTTTTAAAGCTCAAATGGCAAAGTATTTTTAATAAAAATAATTTTTAAAATGGGGTATACAATTATAAAGAATGGAACTTTAGTCAATGAGGGTTTGGCCTTTCAGGCCGACGTCTTAATCAAAGACCACTTTATTGAAAAGATAGGTAAAGATCTTTCTCATCCCAATGCTACTGTAGTAGAGGCAAATGGCATGTGGGTGTTGCCAGGAATTATAGACGATCAAGTCCATTTTAGAGAACCGGGTCTCACGCATAAAGGCACTATATATTCGGAGAGTAGGGCAGCTATAGCAGGAGGCATAACGACCTTTATGGAACAACCAAATACCAACCCACAAACCACAACAATTGAAGCCTTAGAGGCTAAGTTTGCTTTAGGAGCACAAAGCTCCTTTGCCAATTATGCTTTCCCGTTTGGCGGGACCAATGACAATTTAGAGGAATTAAAGCGTTTGGATAAAAACGCTACTTCTAATGTAAAGTTATTTTTGGGATCCTCTACCGGGAATATGCTCGTAGACAACCAAAAAGTACTTGAAGGTATTTTTAGAAACACCGAATTGGTGATTTGCACCCATTGTGAAGACGAAGGGACCATTAGGGCAAATATGGCCGCTTTTACGGAGCGTTACGGTGAAGACATTCCTATGGATGCCCACCCTAAAATTCGCTCAGAAGAAGCCTGTTATTTGTCTTCCTCAAAAGCCGTTGCACTGGCTAAAGAAACTGGCGCAAGGCTGCATGTTTTTCACCTCTCTACTGCGAAAGAAACGGCCTTATTTAGAAATGACATTCCCTTAAAAGACAAAAAAATTACGGCAGAGGTGTGTTTGCATCACCTTTGGTTTTCACAGGAGGATTATGCAGAAAAAGGAAGCTTAATTAAATGGAATCCAGCGGTTAAAACAGCCAATGACAGAGCGGGTTTATGGGAGGCCTTATTAGATGATCGCATAGATATAATCGCAACAGATCACGCCCCCCATACTTTAGAAGAAAAACAGCAGAAGTATGCCAAAGCACCTTCTGGAGGCCCACTTGTACAGCATGCTTTGGTGGGAATGTTAGAGAAGGTAGACCAAGGCGTACTTTCTTTGCCAACCATGGTTCAAAAAATGTGTCACAATCCTGCTATTCTTTTTGACATAGACAGGCGAGGCTATTTAAGAGAGGGCTACTATGCAGACTTGGTTTTGGTAAAACCCAACAGCCCCTGGACTGTAGGTGCTGAAAATATTGTCGCCTTATGTGGCTGGTCTCCTTTTACAGGGACACGTTTTTCAAATAGCGTTCACAAAACTTTTGTCAATGGGCATTTGGCTTATGACAACGGATTGATAAGTGATCACAAAAATGCCATGAGGCTTAATTTTAACAGAGACTAATATGAAGCAATTGTTCTTTTTTGCCCTGCTTACTTTTGGACTTTCTTGTAGCAACCAAGTGGTGCCTAAACCAGAAAAAGTATTGTCTTTGGATCAAATGGAATCTATAGTATATGACATGGCCGTGTTAAATGCAGCAGTAACAGCAGACAGGTCTCAGTTCAAAGAACAATCTATTACTCCATTGGGGTACATTTATAAAAAGTACGATATAGACAGTACAGTGTACGCTCAAAATGACTTGTATTACGCCTCAAAGCCATTGCAATACGAAATTATATACCGTAGGGTAGAGAAACGCCTACAGGCCTTAAAAACTAATTACGACGAGGCAGCTAAAGCTTCTAGCGCTCTGGAATAATTGAAGTTCCTTTAGGGAGTATTGTTTTTAAATAGCTTACAACATTCTGTAATTACTTTGTTAATAGGGGTATAGTCCATAGGTAACATTTGACTGGATTTATTGGAATCGTAAAAATCTCTAGATCTGAGCCCTTTTAGGGTGTGTTTTGTTATTTTTCTGTCACCCTTTAAAAACAAACCCTTAATAAAATCCAAGCGCCAAAGGATTTCAAGGACCCAAAAAGGCAGTTTATAGGTTGGTTTTTTTAACTTAAATCCATCTGCCATATATTCAAATAGCTCCTGGTATGAAATATTTTCTGACACGCATATGAAACGTTCTCCCCATTTTTTTGTTCTAACACTTAGCAGCATGGCGTTCACAACATCCTTAACTCCAACGAAACCTGAGCCACCAGGAAAATAGAACGGACTGCCTTTTTGAGCAAATGAAAACAATTTACCACTCCCTTTTTTCCAAAATCCAGGACCTAGAATTACACCGGGGTTTATAATAGTGGCAGAAAGTCCTTCCCAAATACCCCTCCATACTTCTAGTTCTGCTTGATACTTTGTAAGGGCGTATACATTTGGATCGCTAATGTTCCAATCCGTCTCCTCTGTGATGTGTTTTTGGGTATCTGATTTTCCAAGTGCAGCAATGGAACTCACATAACAAAAAGCACTCACCTTGTAGTCTAAGGCAAGATTAACCATATGAGCTGTTCCAGTAACATTGACAGATTTAAGGGTTTTGTATGCACTGGGATCAAAAGAGATGTGGGCAGCACAGTGATATACCGTATTAACTTTTTTAAAAGCAATGCGGAGTCCCTCTAGGTCCAATATATCTCCAAGGACCCATTCTATGGTCTTATAGCGAGCTAAGTTAAGGTCTCCGTATGAAATAAACAATTTCTTTACGGCCTCTAATCCTTTTGCATCTCTGTAAATAGCCCTACACAGCTGACGGTCTTCACATAGGCTAAAAAGAAGATGGGCACCTACCAAGCCGGTACCTCCAGTAACGAGTATCATATTCTCAAAATTACGTTTTTTATTCCCTATTTTTGCCCCATGAAAGCTATTTTTCCTACTCCTTTTTCTTTAGAAAATACCCAAGAGGTATTTAAAGCCTATGCGTTGGAATTATTTGCATTTCAATATAAATACAATGCGGTATACCATGAATTTTGCAGCTTACTCAAAAAGACTCCTGAGCAAGTTCAAACCATTGAGGACATTCCCTTTTTACCTATTTCATTCTTTAAGACCCACCAGGTGATTACTCAGAAGCCTCTTGAACCGGCAACAGTTTTTCCTGATACTGAATCTGTAGATAAAAATACAGGGTCGGCTTTTTGTTTTACTTCTAGTGGTACTACTGGATCTGAAACATCAAAGCATTATGTTCCCGACCTATCGCTTTATGAAGCCAGTTATATGGCCGCTTTTGAGATTTTTTATGGCCCTGTAGAAAACTACTGTGTATTGGCTTTATTGCCTGCATATTTAGAGAGGGAGGGATCTTCTTTAATTTATATGGCAGAAGATCTCATTGCAAAAAGCGGCCACCCTCAATCTGGTTTCTACCTACATAATCATGAAGCGCTCCATAAAACTTTATTAGAATTAGAGTCCAAAAACACGCCTGTATTTTTGATTGGGGTTTCTTTTGCTTTACTAGATTTTAGCGAAAAATATTCCATGTCTTTAAAAAATACTATTGTGATGGAAACTGGTGGCATGAAAGGCAGGCGAAAAGAGATGATCAGGGAGGCGCTTCACGAAAATTTATCTAAGGGTTTTGGCGTTTCTAAAATTCATTCAGAATACGGAATGACAGAGCTTCTATCTCAGGCCTACTCCAAAGGAGACGGTATTTTTAACACCCCTCCATGGATGAAAATACTGATCAGAGATACGGAAGACCCTTTTAATTATGTGGGTCACAGAAAAACAGGAGGTGTTAACGTCATTGATTTTGCCAATATACATTCTTGTGCATTTATTGCCACCCAAGACCTAGGAAAGACTTTTAAAAACAAAGGCTTCTCTATCTTAGGTCGTTTTGACAATGCCGCTATTAGGGGTTGTAATTTATTGGTACCCTAGATTTTTGCCCAATACTAACTTAGGTATTTACTGTAATCTAATTTTAAAGAGGGTTTTTGTATGAGGAGGATAGTGTTCTAAAACCCTATTCAAAAACTAATATGAAGTAGTTCTTTTTTCCCCTTTGCAGCAACACATACTTTTGATCAATCAGGTCTTTCTGGCGAATCAAATACGTTTCACCCACCTTTTCTTTATTAACAGAAATGGCGTTTTGTTTTAATTCTCTTCTGGCATCGCCATTGGATTTTAAAAAGCCAGTTTCAGCAGATAAAGCTGCGATCATATCCAATCCGTTTTCCAAATTCGCAAAAGGCAGTACTGCTTGAGGAACGCCTTCAAACACCGCTAAAAAGGTTTTAGTATCTAAGGCTTTTACCGCTTCTGCAGTAGTTTTCCCAAATAAAATATCACTGGCTTTTACGGCATTTTCATAAGCTTCATGACCATGTACTGCTGTAGTTACTTCCTTGGCAAGATTTTTTTGAAGCAACCTTAAATGAGGCGTATCTTGGTGATCAATAACCAATGTAGCAATGGTTTCTTGGTCTAGTAAGGTGAATATTTTAATGTATTTCTCTGCATCTACATCAGAAGTATTTAGCCAATATTGAAAAAATGCATAAGGAGAGGTTCTGTTGGCGTCTAACCAAATGTTACCCCCTTCTGTTTTCCCAAATTTAGTTCCGTCTGCTTTAGTAATCAGTGGGCAAGTTAATGCGTATCCTTTACCTCCTCCAATTCTCCTGATGAGTTCTGTTCCGGTAGTGATATTTCCCCACTGGTCGGACCCACCCATTTGTAAGGTACACTGGAAGTTTTTATACAGGTGTAAGAAGTCATAACCTTGGACCAATTGATAGGTAAACTCAGTAAATGACATGCCCTCAGCAGCTTCTGAGGAAAGCCTTTTTTTCACAGAGTCTTTGGCCATCATATAGTTTACGGTAATGTGTTTCCCTACGTCTCTAATAAAGGATAGAAAAGAAAAATCTTTCATCCAGTCGTAATTATTTACAAGAACGGCTGCATTAGGCGCCTGTGAATCAAAGTCTAAAAACCTAGAGAGTTGTTCTTTTAAAGCGGCTTGGTTGTGTCTTAGGGTGGCTTCATCCAGTAAATTTCGCTCATTTGATTTTCCTGACGGATCACCAATCATTCCAGTAGCTCCACCAATTAATGCGTAGGGTTTATGTCCCGCAATTTGAAAATGCTTTAATAGCATAACCCCTACTAAATGACCTATATGTAAAGAGTCTGCTGTTGGATCTATACCCATATATGCAGCACGCATTTCACTTAATAAGTGTTCCTCAGTTTCCGGCATGACGTCGTGCAACATACCCCTCCATTTCAATTCAGCAATAAAATTTGTAAGCATTCTCAGTTCCATAAAAGATTAGAAAGACAAATATAACTTTTATTCGAAAGAAAATCCGGAGAGGATGGATGGAAAATAGGAAGGGAATTTTATTTGATCACGAGTTTCCTAGTGCTGCTTTTTGCTTCAGCAAAGATTTTAATCACGTAAATACCAGGCTTGATCTTTGGAAGGGCCAACTCTTTTGTTTTGAGTATTTTCTCAAGTACTGGGGTGCCAAAAACGTCAAATAAAATAATTTTTTTTGGGGCTACGAGGTCTGTCTCAATGAATACTTTGCCTTGGGTCACTGGATTGGGATAAATTTTTAGCCCAGGAATTTCTGCAGACTCATTTTGCTGTGCAAAACCAGCGGCAAACACAAGGAATAAAAGTATGTAGAGGACTTTTTTCAAAAAAAACATTTTTAGCACAATAAAGATACATTTTTTTTGTTACGACAGTCTTAATGAGTTGTTAACGAGTCTCTTGATTTGTGCAGAGGGCAAAAAAAAACCCGGCTGGAAGCCGGGTTTTAAAACTAAATAATAAAAGCTAAATGATGGTTTTAGGTCATTATAGGCCTTTGGTCCAGCCAGCTGTCCAAGCAGGAGCGGCAGCGCTATTTCCGGCGCCAGTAGCTACACCTTCTGTGATAAAGTTTTGAGTAGCCCCAGTGTAATCTGTAGTTTTATAGCCATCAATAGGCGTGTCAAACTGCATGTCTGTGATGTTTAGATCTCCAGCTTCAATTCTGTTGGCTGCATCAGTATCCGTATCTTTTACTTTAACTCCTAAATTAATTCCTTTGGTGTAAAAGTTGTTGATTGTGAATTTTCCGCCACCTTCTTTGAAATACAGCGCACCTTCTGTTACAGGACCTACTACGGTAATGTTTGAAAGTGTCGTTGTTGTTAGTGGTGTTACACTACTGTTGTCTCCATTGTTAGATCCTTCAATTCCGGCTTTAGCAGCTCCGGAGATATACCAGTAATCTCCATTACCTTGCCATCCGTCTGCGAAGTCAATACCGTCATCTTCAGAATTGGTAGACACTAGATATTTACCGTTTACTGTTCCGCCAAAGAATTCAATACCGTCGTCTCCACCGTTGTAAGATTGAACATATTCTACTGTAGTTCCAGAACCTACCCCAAAGAAAGATACTCCATTAAATTCTTTAGAAGAATTAAATGCAGCTCCCGTATATTCTACTCTAAGGTATTTTAGTACTCCAGAATTATCATCTGAAACAGTTCCTCCATAAGTAAGGTCTCCTACTTCAGACGTTGCTGTACTACCCACATTGGTAGGTGCTTTTCCACAAAGCACTAAACCACCCCAGTCACTAGAAGTAGGGTTGGCTGACCCAGAAGTCATTACAACTGGATTAGCTGCGGTACCGTTAGCGAATATCTGACCTCCTTGTGCCACAGCAATATAAGAAGAAGTTCCGCCAGTAGCTATAATGACAGTTCCCGCAGGAATGGTTAATTTACCACCGTCTTTAATAATATATGCCCCTGTTAGATTGTATGCTTTAGAAGCGTCTAGCGTTTTAGCTTCTGAAAGTTCTCCTTCTAAATTTTCTCCAGTAGTATCTGGCGTGTTGTCCCCAGGAACTTCGGATCCAGGACAGGTCACACCTGTAGAGCCACCACAATCTATTCCAGTTTCGTTCCCATTTTGAATACCGTCATTGTCTGTGTTTGGTGTTTCATCCTTGGAACATGATACAATTAATGTAACTATCGATAAGAACGCTACATATTTTAAAATAGTTTTTTTCATTTTTAGGTTGTATTAAATTTCTTTAACAAAAGAACGACCACTAGTTAAAGTAGTCGTTAATGTGGTTTTATGAATATGTAATCCTTGTATTAACTAAAAGTTATACGATAGCGATAAATTAACATTGGTTCCTTTTTTGTAAGTAAGTACATCTATGTTTTGTACTTCTTGAGATCTTACTATGTCCGGATTTAAGAGATTCATTCCATTTAGTCCAATGCTCAAGTGTTTGTTAAGAGATGCTTTAAAAACAACATCTAGCGTAGCTACTGCTTTGTCTACTAAGTTTCCTTTCCCTTCCGTTCCTAGTGCATATATTCTGTCTGAGAAATAGTTGAAAGCTACTGTAGCCATAAGGTCTTTGTCTTCTGCAAATTGTTTAGAGAAACTAAGATCACCATTAATTAATAGGTCAGAAGCTCCTGACAATCTATCTGATTCATTAGTGAAATCTATACTAAGGGCCAGAATATCTGCAGCAGTAGTTTCTTCAATCACCTTGTCACCATCTAATTCTTGATTGGTGTGTAAGTAAGATACGTTAAGGCCAAAACTTAAATTAGTTTTTAGAAAAGCTTCTGCTGTTTCTTTCTCACTGGAGAATAAATCTTTTCTAAGTTCGAATTCAGCTCCAAATGCCTTAGCGCTGTCTCCAGTGTTTACGTAGCTAATATCGTTGGTAGCGGAGTTTACAGTTACATCGTTGATTGGATCTTGGATGTATTTACCAAAAACTCCCAATCCAATAACTTCAGAATTTGAAGGGAATAATTCCCATTTTAAATCTAGATTGTAATCTTTAGAAGCATATAAGCTTGGATTCCCAAAATATACTTGAGTGACCTCTTCGAATTGAAACAAAGCCCTTTCTTTAAATTGAGGTAATGTGTATGTTTTACTAGCTGCGAGTTTTAAATTTTGGTTTTCAGAAACCGCATATTTATAACTCAAAGCAGGAAGTATTTCAAAAGCATTTAATGTGCTAGTGTCACCATTTGGATCTAAAGAAGTACTCCAGCTAATTTCTTGAGTAATGTCTTCTGCCCTTAAACCAAATACAAAGCTAGATTTTTCGTTCAAGGTTAATTCTAAATTGGCAAATGCCGCATGGATATCTTGTTTCCCAAAATAGGTCTGTGGATCTAAAGCATTTGGTGTATTTATATTTCCTCTAAACGTTTCAATAGAAAATAATCCAGCCAATCTATTTTCTAAATTAAAGTAATTGTCAAGGTTGTAAACATCAGTGATTAAAGGGTGAACAATCCTGTTGTTATTGGCATCTCTTTTAGTAATTCTAAAGTTAAATTGGGTGGCCCCAAAATCTACTTCTTTCATTTTTCCTTGATATCCAAAACTCAATTTACCTTCGTGTTTCCCTAAGTCTTCATTGTATTTGAATTTATATACTCCGTTTAAATTAGCAGCCATTTCATTTTCATCCAAAGTTTGGTAAAATCTATGGTTGTCTGCACCGTTTAATGTTTCGGCAAATGATTTTGGGCCTTCTGGAATATCCCAATTGCTTGGAGAAATTGTGTTCTGCCTTCTGTTGGGAATGTTGTTTTCTACTAAGTTATAAGAAAGTCCCCAATTTAAATCCAGACTTTCATTTAATTCATGTTTCCCTAATAATTGATTTACCCAAAGAGATGTTCTTTCATAAGAAGCACGTTGAACAAAGGCGCCACCCTCTGGTGCATAATCAAATGCGTCTATTACCCCGCGATACTCTTGCTGGTTTTGGGCAGAGGTATTTACAAATAAACTATTGTATTGGATATAATTCTTTTTGTGTCTGAGTCCAATATTAGCCATGGCTGTACTATTGGTGTTGTACTCAAATGTTTGGTAATCATAATCTCTTCTCGCAATACCTCCTACTGTTACAGAACCCCTTGTAACCCCCTCTTTATAGCTGTATCCGTTGTCAAATGAGGCTACTCCAAAAACATTTAATTTGGTTTCTTCTCCCAAAACATAAGAGTCTCCAGCCTTTAAGCTAAAACTAGTGTTTATAGGTTCATTGGCCTGTGTTCTGTCCCAACTGGTCACAAAATTATAATTGTTTAGCGGAAATGCCGGGTAGTTTTTAGTATAAAACCCATTCTGATTAGGACCTTCATTTAAAAAGAATGTATCTACACTAGTAGCCTCTGAATTAATTCCTGTGCCAACTTTTAAGCTAACAAATCCGTCTCCTTTGTAATCCTTAGAGACAATATCAATATTTGCGCCAGAAAAATCTCCATAATTTTCAGCGCTATAGGTCTTATCAATTCCTATAAATTCTACAATATCTGTAGAAAATAAACCAAGATCAATATTTTTTTTTGAGGGGTTGTTTGATGGTAATGGTAATCCGTTTAGAGTAGTAATATTGTACCTATCCCCAAGTCCTCTAACAAAAATATTCCCTGAGCCTTCTTGTTTTGAGATACCAGTTGTTTTTGTCACAGCAGTAGCTATATCGCCTACACCTTTTCTGGCCAATTCTTGAGCGCCAATGGAAGTTTTAATTGTAGTGGCTCTTTTTTGATCAAGTAAAAGCGCTGTTTCAGAATCTTTCTTAGCACTAACTGTAATGACTACTTCATCCAAGGCAACTCCTTCAGATGCTCCCATAGGGACATTAAGGGTGGTTACTTTTCCTTCAGAAACTAGTACATTTTCAATTGTTACTGTTTCGTATCCCAAATAACTAAATATTATGTTGTAACTCCCTGGAGTAATGTTTGGCAACTCATATAGACCGTCAAAATCTGATGTGGTCCCAATGGTTGTTCCTTGAATAAGGATATTAGCAAATGCCAATGGTTCGTTATTGTTTTCTTTGTCAGTAAGTGCTCCAACAATGCTAGCGGTTTGTTGTCCTATAACAACAGAACTTACTAGAAAAAATAACATGCTCAATAAGTGCTTCATGATGCGTTTAAATTTTGCGCAAATAAAGTGATATATGATTTCTCAAAGGTTAGGTCTAGATTAAGAATTTAAAGGCGTATAGTTATCTAAATGTTAACAGATTAAATCAATGTTAAGCCCGTCTGAGATATAAGTATTATATTTACTTTTGAGCATTAACCATCTTTTTTAACCATGAATAATAAAGACATTAAGATTCTTTTAGTAGACGACGAGCCAGATATTTTGGAGATTGTGAGCTATAATTTATCTGCAGAAGGATACCAGGTGTACACTGCCAGTAATGGTGTAGAAGGGGTGGCTAAAGCCAAGAAAAAACAACCCCATTTAATTATTTTAGACGTAATGATGCCTGAGATGGATGGTATAGAAGCATGTGAAAAAATTAGAGCAACTCCTAGTCTAGAAAATACTATAATTGCTTTTTTAACCGCTAGGGGAGAGGATTATTCTCAGGTGGCTGGTTTTGACGCTGGTGCAGACGATTATATTACCAAACCCATTAAGCCTAAAGTTTTGGTCAGTAAGGTAAAGGCTTTGCTCAGAAGATTTAATGAAGGAACGGCAGCAATAGAATCGGAAGATATTACTAGTGTAGGAGACCTCACTATTAATAGAGAGGAATATAAAATTATTCATAAAGGGGTTGAGTTGGTTCTGCCAAGAAAAGAGTTTGAACTTCTGGCTTTGTTAGCTTCAAAACCAAACAAGGTATTTAAAAGAGAAGTTATTTTAGATAAGGTTTGGGGTAACGAAGTAGTTGTTGGGGGAAGAACCATTGATGTACATATTAGAAAACTCCGCGAAAAAATTGGAGACAGCAACTTTAAAACTGTTAAAGGAGTTGGCTATAAGTTTGTACTTTAGCAATCTATGGCAATTAAACTAAAGAAATCTTATCGCTTTGCACTGCGGTCTTCTTTGATCATTTCTATTTTACTCTCGCTGTCTTTAGGTTTGCTTCTCCAAGCAGTAAATTCATTAGTGTGGGGTGTTTTAGGGGTTTATTTATTGTTTAGTTTTTTCATTTGTTTTGTAGTCATTCAGCTCCGAGTTGAGAAGTTTATTTACCGGAGAATTAAAAAGATATATGATGAGGTATCTCTATTAGAGTCTAAATCTTTAGCAAATATCCCTGTAACAACAGATATGAAAACGCTTACAGAAGAAATTGAGCGTTTTGCACAAAACAAAAAAGTAGAAATAGACACCCTTAAAATTACAGAAGAATACAGGAAGGATTACTTAGGTAATGTGTCTCACGAATTAAAAACGCCTCTTTTTACAGTTCAAGGGTATATTTTAACGCTCCTAGATGGTGCAATGAATGATAAGAATGTCAGGAAAAAATACCTTGAAAGAGCTGCCAAAGGCGTAGATAGACTAATTTACATTATTAAAGACCTGGATTTAATTACCAAATTAGAGGTGGGAGATTTAAATTTAGTACCGGTGACTTTTGACATTGTAGAACTGGTCCAGCAAGCTTTTGAAATGTTAGAAATTAGGGCTGCAAAAAAGCATATCACCATGTCATTTGACAGGGTGTATAATTCCCCTATATATGTAAAGGCAGACAAGGATAAAATACAGCAGGTTTTGATTAATCTTATGGTAAATGCTATTAAATACGGGCATGAAAATGGGACCACTGAAGTATCTATTGAAAATCTGATTAAAAACAAAGTAATCGTTCGTATTACAGATAATGGAGAAGGAATTGAGCGGACAAATATTCCGAGACTTTTCGAGCGCTTTTTCCGCGTAGACAAAAGCGGAAGCAGGGCAGAGGGAGGCTCAGGTCT
>JAQWFV010000069.1 GCA_029238555.1 Flavobacteriaceae bacterium | reverse complement strand
AGCTTCTTTAAATGTAGTGTTTATTTCATTAATAGTTGTTGGTTTTATGACATTAAATGTAATATCGGTCAATGAACCATTTGCCACAGGAACCCTTATGCCGCAACCACCCATTACTTCAGCAAGATCGGGAAATACCCTGGTGAGTGCTTTTGCAGCCCCCGTTGTTGTAGGTACTATTGATTGCCCTGCAGCCCTGGCCCTTCTGAGATCTCTGTGAGGCTGATCGTGTAAACTTTGGTCCGAAGTATATGAATGAACCGTAGTGATGTAAGCCTCTGAAATGCCGCACAATTCCTTGATTATTGCTATCATGGGTGCAGCATTATTTGTAGTGCAAGAAGCATTTGAAATAATTTGATCTCCTTTTTTTAAACTGTGCTCATTAATACCCATAATGATCATTGGAATAGTGTCTTCCTCGGGAGGTGCTGCTAAAATAACTCTTTTTACACCCTCTTTTAGATGTAGAGATAACAAACTTTTGCTTTTAAACTTACCGGTTGCTTCAATGATTATTTCAGCACCAGTTTCTTGCCAAGATATGGAATCAATAGATGCTTCATTGAAGACAGGTATTTTATTTTTAGCCACTAATATAGCGTGATCCAAGCCCACGATGTCTTGATCCAATACTCCGTGTATGGAGTCATATTTTAAAAGATGGGCGAGTGTTTTTGCTGGGGCTAGGTCATTAATTGCAACCACCTCAATAGAGGGGTGATTGATTAGAAGGCGAAATAGTGTTCGACCAATTCGGCCAAACCCATTAATACCTATTTTTATTTTTTTCATCTAGATTTATGCTGTTAAAGCATGTGTTTGTGTGCTTTGTAGGAAGATCTTACTAATGCGCCACTTTCCACATGTCTAAAGCCCATTTCTAAACCAATGGTTTCGTATTTTTTAAACTGTTCAGGCGTAATAAATTCTGTCACAGGGAGGTGATTTTTAGAAGGCTGTAAGTATTGACCAATGGTCACTACGTCTACTTGTGCATTTCTTAAATCCTTTAAGGTCTCAATAACCTCTTCTTCTCTTTCACCTAGTCCTAACATTATACCAGACTTAGTTCTGTTAATCCCAGCTTTTTTAAGATAGGCTAGTACCTCTAAACTCTTCTCGTATTTGGCTTGAATCCTTACAGCTCTTGTGAGTCTTTTAACGGTTTCCATATTGTGAGAAACCACCTCAGGATTAGCCCTGACAATTCTGTCTAAATGTCTTGTGATTCCTTGAAAATCAGGAATAAGTGTTTCTAAGGTTGTGCTAGGATTTAATCTGCGAATAGCGCCCACTGTTTCTTCCCATATAATAGAACCCATATCCTGTAGGTCATCTCTGTCTACGGAAGTAATTACAGCGTGTTTTATACCCATTATTTGAATAGAACGTGCCACTTTCTCAGGTTCTTCCCAATCTACTGATTCAGGTCTCCCCGTTTTAACACCGCAAAATCCGCAAGACCTAGTACAAATATTTCCTAAGATCATAAATGTTGCCGTACCTTCTCCCCAACATTCCCCCATATTTGGGCAGCTTCCGGAAGTACAAATGGTGTGTAAATCATACTTATCTACCAAACTTCTAAGTTGGGTGTATTTCTGACCTGTGGGGAGTTTAACCCTTAACCATTTTGGTTTTCCTGCCTTAGGCTTGTCTTTAGTGGGTGTTATTGTATCGGTAGCCATCTTTTTTTAAGCAAATATAATAAACAATGGGGATAAAAACCTTAAATCAAAGGCTTGTTCCTAATCAATTCGGACAATAATTTTCTTGCCCTAAGTGCTTTCACTTTAATGTTATTTACGGGTTCACCTAATTCTAATGCCATTTCAGCATAGCTCATTTCATTAAAATATCGCAGGTTAATTACTTTTTGATAAGCGGGTTTTAGCTTTTTTATTTCTGTGAGTAAATCTGCTAAATTTTGTTGCTGTATTAATTGATCTTCAGCACTAGGAGTACTGTCTAAAACCTCTGATTCTCCCGTGTTGTTTTGATAAGAGAAAGTATTGTTTTCAAGGCTCCTTTTCTGTTTCCTCAAGAGATCTATGTGTAGGTTCTTTGAAATGGTAATGAGCCAGGTTTTAAACACAAACTCTTCTTTAAAGCTATTAATTTTATCAAAAGCTTTAGAAAAAGTTTCAATCGTAATGTCTTCTGCCTCTAACTCATTTTTTGTTCGAAGCAGTTGAAAGCTATACACATCATTCCAAAATGTATCCAAGAGGTTACTAAAAGCCAGTTGCTGTCCGGATTTAGCATTTTGAATGGTTTTTGATATGTTTTCGGGGGCTAAAATCAATGGTTTTTTATGGAGTTATTTCATTTCTACATTCCTGCTCAGATGGAAGTTTGCCACACATCCCACAGGCTTCACCTTCTTTATTTAAAAAAGGACTTTGACTGGCGCATGTTCCTGAGAAAGCACCGTCTTTTTTGGCCCAAATTTTTAGGGCAATACCAGCGAAACCTAATCCTAAAAGTCCAATTGTAATGAAAACTAACTTCATCTGTTATCTTTTTTTACAAAGGTACAAAATATGCTATTGCAACACACTTATCCAATAGGTATATTGACTATAGATGCTTTAGGGTCAGGGTTTGGATTCCCAGGTTTTTCCTCAATAGTGATATGTATTGTACCCTTTTCTTTAAAAGGAATTTGAATTAATTGTTGTTTGTCAATTTTTGAGAGAATTCCAATGTTTTCTTTTACCCCATTGCGACTTACCCATATTTGGAAACACATGCTTTCTGGTAGCTTGGGTAAGTTGTCGAATTGTAAGAATCCCAATCTCTTTTCTTTATTGAGATAAGAAGAAAAATTAAAGGAGACCTCATTGTATTGAGATTCATGCTCTTTTTTCTCGGTTTGTGGGCTTTGAAGTACTATAAATTGATTCCTTAGATCTTCTAGTTTTTGGTCAAAATCTGTAGTGAGTTCTTTAATCTGATCATTAACTATAGACTGCTGGGTTCGCATTCTTTTAGTCTCTTTGAACACATAAAGTGAAGTCATTAAAAAAACTACTACAGCTAAAACAATGGAAGCCCATGAAAATTT
Source organism: Flavobacteriaceae bacterium (assembly GCA_029238555.1). The sequence continues at coordinate 2,649 of JAQWFV010000069.1, read as the reverse complement.
AGCCAACCGCTCTATTCTTTTTACCTGTCGCTCAATATTGGCTTTTAAGGATTTTACAGGTGTTTTTTTGTATTGCGCACTAAATTCTAAAAGATGGCTTTCTAATAGGTCTATGTGTGCTTTTATATGAGGATTGTTTTCAATGAGGCTTTCAATGCGAATGGCCTCTTGAGGATCCAGACTTCCAGATACATATAATTCAAGATCACCAGATGCGATTATAGCTGCTGTATTTTCTTCCATTTTTTATTGCTTAAACTGATATATGTTGCCCAGTTCTTTTAATCCTATTCTAAGCCTAGATTTTACGGTACCCAATGGAATATCTAAATAATCGGCTACTTCTCTTTGCGTCATGCCAAAAAAGAAAATAGCTTCTAGTACCGCTTTATTTTTTTGTGCCAATCGATCCATATGATTTTGAACATCTAGGTGATCACTTTCAAATCCTTGGTCTTTTATATTTACGGTGCTTATGCCTATTTGGACTTCTAAGGGTTTTGTTTTGTTTGTTTTTCGGTATAAATCAATAGCAGTGTTGCGTGTAATTCTTAAAATCCAGGTAAATAGTTTAGCTTTTTTTTGATCGTAAGTATGGCTGTTTTTCCAAATTTTTATAAAACTGTCCTGAAGGGCGTCTTCTGCAGCTGAGGTGTCTTTTAATATCTGAAAACAAACGCCGTAAAGCACTTCTGAATAGTTGTCATAAAGTAAACTGAGGGCTTTTTCATCCTTAGCTTTTAAAAGTCCAACAATTGTCGTGTCTATACCCATCTATGTTGGCTAAATGATATTTACTTCAGGCTCTAAGTGTATGGCAAATTTTTCTTTGACTGTTTGAATGACTTTTTGGGCCATCGCTAAAAGTTGTTTTCCACTAGCATTTCCGTAGTTAACAATGACTAAAGCTTGTTTTTCGTGAATTCCAGCGTCATTTTCTCTGTATCCCTTTAATCCAGACTGCTCTATGAGCCAGCCAGCAGGAATCTTGTATTGATCCTCTGTGATCTTGTAAAATGGCGCATTTGGCCATTTAGCATGAAAAGCATTAAAAAAATCACTGTCAACCGTTGGGTTTTTAAAAAAACTACCGCTATTCCCCAATACTTTTGGATCGGGTAATTTTGATTTTCTAATACTTATAATAGCCTCTGAGACATCCTTTATACTGGGATTTTCATCTGTATTGTTTTCTTTTAAGACCCTTTGAATATCTCCGTATTTGGTCTGTAGCGTATGGGACTGTTTAGAAAGGCGAATCCTAATAGAAAAAATAACGTATTTTCCTTTGGCCGCTGTTTTGAAAACAGACGTTCTGTAACCAAACTCGCAGGCCTGAGCTGAGAGCGTAAATGTTTTAAGCGTTTCTATTTCCAGGACCTCACAGGACACAAATACATCTTTTAACTCAACGCCATAGGCTCCAATATTTTGTATTGGAGCGCTACCTACACAGCCAGGTATCAAGGATAAATTTTCAATACCGCCGTAATGATGTTCTAAACACCATTGGACTAAATCGTGCCAATTTTCTCCAGCTGCGACATCTATTATAGCCTCTTTTTCTGTTTCAGTAACTAGTTTTATTCCCTTATGACATATTTTAATCACATGGGCATCTATGTCTTTGGTGAGCAAAAGGTTGCTGCCTCCACTAATAATAAATACATTAGGATGGCAGCGATTTGTCAGAAGGTCTTTTAAATCTTCTAAATGGTAACTCTCAGAAAAGTAAGCTGCATTGACATCTATGCCAAAACTATTATGTGGTTTAATGGATATGTCTTTAGAAACATTCATTAATTTGGATAAACCTCCAAAGCTTTTTTTAGAATTTCTGTAGCAATGATTAATTGCTGTTCTTCTAACACATAGGCAATCCTAATCTCATTTTTACCTAAGCCTGGTGTGGCATAAAAACCAGCTGCCGGGGCAACCATGATTGTTTTACCATCTACAGAAAAAGAATCGAGTAGCCACTTGGCAAAATTATCAGCATCTGCTACTGGCAAAGCAACAACACAGTAAAAAGCCCCCTTTGGATTAGCCACAGCTACTCCTGGAATTTTTTTTAGACCAGTGATTAATACATCCCTTCTTTTTTGATACTCAGTATTTACAGATTTAAAATATGAAGAAGGAGTATCTAAAGCAGCTTCAGCGGCTATTTGCGCATAGGTGGGAGGAGATAGCCTCGCTTGAGCAAACTTCATAGCTGTATGAATGAACGCTTTATTTTTTGAGACCAAACAACCTATACGAGCACCACACATGCTGTATCTTTTTGAAACAGAATCTATCACTATAGCGTAGTCTGCTATTCCTTCTAATGTTAAAATGGAGTGGTGTACAGCTCCTTCGTAAGTAAATTCTCTGTAAACTTCATCTGCGATTAGAAAAATATTGTGCTTTTTAACCAAAGCAGACAAGGCTTCGAGTTCTTCTTTTGTATAGAGGTAGCCTGTTGGGTTTCCTGGGTTGCAAATGACAATGGCCTTTGTTTTTGGCCCAATTAAGCTTTCAAAATCAGCAATTGGGGGTAGGGCAAAATTCTCGGCTAAGCTAGAAACTACAGGAACAACTGCAATATCGTTTGCAGCTGCAAATCCATTGTAGTTAGCGTAAAAAGGTTCCGGGATAATGATTTCA
>JAQWFV010000061.1 GCA_029238555.1 Flavobacteriaceae bacterium | reverse complement strand
TTTTAGTCCTAAGGCTGTCGAATAGTGTTCCAGCCAAATCTTCTTGGGTCATGTGGGCCGCTTTTTGTGCCAAATCTGGACGCCCTACATCTCCTAAAAAGAGGGTGTCTCCAGAAAAAATTGCATGGTCTTTCCCCTGGGTATCCCTTAGTAAAAAGGTGGTGCTTTCCATAGTATGACCTGGAGTGTGGAGCACTACAAAAGTAAGATCTCCTAAGGTAAACTCCTGACCATCTGTAGCAATAAGGGCATCAAAAGACGGATTTGCTAAGGGGCCATACACAATAGTAGCGCCTGTTTCTTTAGCCAAGGTTACGTGGCCACTCACAAAATCTGCATGAAAATGGGTCTCAAAAATATATTTGATCTTTGCGTTGTTAGCTTTGGCTTTTTCTATATAAGGGCCTACTTCTCTCAGTGGATCTATAATGGCTACTTCGCCTTTAGATTCAATATAATAAGCGCCCTGCGCTAAACATCCGGTATAAATTTGTTCTATTATCATGAGATTGGTTTTTTGTAATGATTCAAAAATATAAAAAATTTATCCTATGCTTTGTAACATCTGTTACCAAGAATGACCTTACAAATCAATGACGGTAATGTCGTTCCTATGCATAGAAATTTTGCCCTCATTTTCTAACTTTTTCAAAAGCCTTGAAATAACTACCCTTGAGGTGTGTAAGTCGTATGCAATCTCTTGGTGGGTAGCGTGAATATGGTCATCTCCGGTGACTTTGGCTTTGTCTTGTAGATGCTTTAACAAGCGGTCGTCCATGCGTAGAAAAGCTAGAGTGTCTACCGTGTGCAACAATTCTTTCATTCTTGCCTGATAACTGTCTAAAACAAATCGCTGCCAGGTCTTGTAATTGCTCATCCAAGCTTCCATTTGTGCCACAGGAATCATAATAATCTCTGCATCTGTTTCTGCAACCGCTCTAATATCGCTTTTGCTCCCGCCCATACAACATGAAAAACTCATGGCACAGGTGTCTCCTTTTTCTATGAAATACAAAAGTAATTCATCTGACTTCTCATCTTCTCTCATGATTTTAATCGCTCCTGAAAGCAATAAAGGCATGTGGGTAATGATTTCCCCAATTTCAATAAGTTGCTGCCCTGCAGCTACTTTTTTTAAACTCCCAAACCTGAGAATTTCTTCCATTAATGCGGGCTCAAAAAGAAAACCGTAATGTTGTTCTAATGCTTCTTTAAACATATTATTATGGATGTAAAAGTCTGTAAATCAATATAGCCGTTCTTTGGGTAAGTGCTTCAATAGTTTTTAAGTTTACCGTTTCTTGTGGGGTATGAGCGCCTGTTCCCATGGTCCCTAGACCATCTAAACAAGCTACATAGTTTGCCACAAATGAGGTGTCTGCAGCCCCTCTTTTTCCTGGATCATAGGCCAGCACTGCTCCCTGATTTAAATCTAAACTCACCTGATTTAATTGAGTCAATAAAGCTTCGTTTTCTGCAGTGGGCGGCATGGCAGGATAACTATCTGTGAAAGATATTTCTGCAGTCGTTTGCGGTAAGTTCCTTTGTATAATATCCCTCATCTTCACTCTAGCACTATCTTTTTGAGATTCGGTAATAAAGCGCAAGCCTCCTTGAACGGTTGCGGTTTGAGCCACTACATTGCTCTTTCCAAAAGCAGTTGCATTTCCTGTGATAGGATCTATACTGGTAAAGGTTCCACCGACCATCATTCCGGGATTGAAGGTGAGCAAGTCTGGCCCCTTTACTTCTTTGTAAAAATCATTTAATATCCTTCCCATCTCAAAAATAGCCCCTGCACCGGTTCTTTCACTAAAAATACCTGAAGAATGGGCTCTTTTCCCGGTGGTCGTTACTTTCCATCCAGAAGAGCCTCTTCTAGCAACCGTGGCATAGTTAAATCCTGTAGACGTCTCGAAACCTAAGGCAACATCTGAGCGCTTGGCCGCCTCTATGAGGTCTTTTCTACTAATGGAAAGCGGTTTTCCTGAACTTTCTTCATCTCCTGTAAAAGCGACTATTACTTGGGTGTTTTTTAAAAGTCCTTGTTCGCTCAGTGCCTTTAAAGCATACAATATAATCACATCTCCACCTTTCATATCATTCCCTCCAGGCGCATGAGCAATACTGTCATTAATGCGCTTAAAGGTTTGAAAGGGGCTGTTCTCTTCAAAAACAGTATCTAAATGACCAATCAATAACAATTTTTTGCCAGATGGTTTTTTCACCTCGGGCGTTTCCACAAACAGATGGCCTGCTCTATTAAGTGAATCTGGCATAGGAATCCATCTGGGCTGCATTCCAATGGAAGCAAAGGCGTCACTAAAAACGGCTCCTACTTCTTGTACGCCTTTTAAATTTAATGTCCCACTATTGATATTCACCACCTTTTCTAAAAAAGAGATGGCCGCTGTATTATTTGCAGACACCGTAGCGATCAATTGCTTTTCTTTTTTATTAAGCCTTTGGGCATGAAGCAATTGAAGACTGAATAATACTATCAGGACTGGGGCTATTAAAAATGGTTTTTTCATGGTTGTAGTATGTATCATTAGACGTTCAATTTAGTTAAATTAGTTTTATTCAGGTACAGTGTTTAGTCAAATTTTAGTGCTTTAACTACAGAAACCTTGGCTACTATAACAGAAGGAAGTATGAGCATTAAAGAACAGAGTATGAGCACCAACGCATTTAACCCCAATACAATAGATAGATCCATATATACGGGGATTTCTCTGATGTAATATTCTTTTGGATTCGGAAACTGAAGCCATTTAAATCTATCTTGAAGATAAATGATACCTAAACCCACAAAATTACCTACCAAAAGGCCAAAGCCTATTAAGTAAATGGCCTGATATAGAAATACTTTTCTCACGGTCCAATCTTCTGCCCCTAGAGCTTTGAGAATACCAATCATAGGGGTGCGTTCGAGTATAAGGACCAAAAGCGCTGTGACCATATTAATACCTCCAACCAATATCATAATACCGATAATGAGAATCATATTAAAATCGAATAGCGCTATCCATTCAAAAATATTGTAATAGCGTTCTTTTACGGAACGCACATCTAAATCTGATTGAGTAGCGGCATACACTGCTGCTGTTTTTTCCTCTATCTGATCAAAATCCGATACAAATACTTCAAAAGCACTTATTTGATCTGCCTCCCAACCAGATATTTTTTGCAAGTGCCTCAGGTCTACAAAAATATAACTGCTGTCAAAAGACTCAAAATCAGAATCATATATTCCAACTATTTTAAAAATACGCTGACTAGGGATCGTATTTTTTGAATCATTTTTAATAAAAAAAGTTCTAAAAGTGTTGCCTACTTTAAGGGACAATTTTTGAGCCATTAGATCAGAAATGAGCACTTCATTATTGAGTGTCCCCCCATAATTGGGCAAACGACCATGGATGATAAAATCTTGAAAAGCCCTCCAATTATAATCTGTAGACACCCCTTTGGCAACAATTCCTTCAAAAGTCTCTTCTGTCCTAATAATTCCTGGTGTGGTAATAATTCCCTGAATGTGGGTGATTCCAGAAACAGCTGTAAAGTTGGGGTAGAATGTTTGATTTTTAGAAATAGGCGATCCAGAAATATGAGCCGTATTGGTCTCGTAGCTAATTATTTGAAGGTCACCATTAAATGCAGCTACTTTTTCCTTAATTTTATAATTCAATCCAAGACCAGTAGCTACAGAAATGAGCATCATTACCATGCCAATAGCAATAGCAGCAATGGCAATTTTAATGATTGGTGCAGAGATATGGTTTTTGCCACGCCCTCCTAAAACAAGCCTTTTGGCTATAAATAGTGATACATTCAAATGAGTAAGCCTTTTAATACTTCCAAAAATAGCACTTTATTTATACTTCTATTCATGCTTTGCATTCCTTTTAGCAGCTGCAATAGCCAAGAAGAAAATCAAATTATTGTAGGCGCCAATAGGACCGCCACATACCTACCCTATCTCAAAGGAAAAAATATCGCTGTGGTAGCCAACCCCACTTCAGTGATATTCAAAACCAATGACCACAAGCAAGGGCACACCCATTTAGTAGATTCTCTGCTGTCTTTAGGAGTTAATATTATCAAGGTGTTCTCACCAGAGCACGGCTTTAGAGGAAATATAGATGCTGGTGAAAAGGTAGCAGATGGCGTAGATCCCTCTACAGGTATTCCGATCGTTTCACTCTATGGAAATCAAAAAAAACCAAGCCCTGAAAGCTTACAAAACATTGATCTTGTGCTATTTGACATTCAAGATGTAGGGGTGCGATTTTACACTTATATTTCCACACTTCAATTGGTCATGCAGGCCTGTGGAGCAGCAGATATTCCTTTATTTGTTTTAGATAGACCTAATCCAAATAGTCATTATGTAGACGGACCAACAATGGAAAAAGCCCACCAGGGTTTTCTGGGAATGACGCCAATTCCATTGGTATATGGAATGACCATTGGGGAGTACGCCAGTATGGTGAATACAGAAGAAGGCTGGCTGGGTACAGAAAAACATCCAGCACTTTCTGTAGTGGGTTTGAAAAATTACAATAGAGCGGTCTCCTACGCGCTCCCTATAAGACCTTCGCCTAATTTACCGAGCGACCAATCCATTGCGCTTTACCCAAGTTTGGGATTATTTGAAGGAACTACCATCAATGCTGGAAGGGGAACAGAAGCACAATTCACCCGCTTTGGCGCTCCAGAATTGTCTAAAAAAATGCCCTTTAGCTACACCCCAAGACCCAATTTTGGCGCCAAATACCCAAAACACAGCGGCGAAATTTGCTATGGAAAAGACTTATCTACGCTAAAACCGCCTCATGCGGTAGACCTCACTTGGCTCATAGATGCGTACACCAATAGCGCTAAAAAAGAGGCGTTTTTCCTCACTTCAGGATTTACCAAACACGCAGGAAATGATAGACTTCAAAAACAAATTGAAGCAGGAATGACCCCAACAGAAATAAGAGACAGTTGGCAAAAGGACTTGGAGGCTTTCAAAGTAATTAGAGCCAAATACCTCAGGTATTAAAAGATTCTTTTGAAATTCAGCCTCTTGAATATAAGAAGAGACGGATTGCTGTTAAAAGGCTATTGCTCCCCAGGAATAGTAGGCTTTCTATACCCGTTAAAAGGAATTTTCAAAAGGGCCTTTAGAGATTTATTGGCCTCAGGGTCTGGATAGGTGTCTACCCCGTACACAATCTGATCTACAGGCATGGTTGAAAAAGTACCAAAAAGCCGGTCCCAAACTGAAAATATATTGCCGTAATTCGAATCGGTAAAAGGCAATTTATAGTGGTGGTGAATCTTATGCATATTAGGAGAAACAATTAACCAGCTCAATAAGGCGTCTGCTTTGGCAGGCAATTTTATATTGGCGTGGTTAAATTGAGAAAATACCACAGAAAGTCCTTGATACAACATAATATAGGCCACCGGAGCACCTACTACAAAAACAGCCAAACAGGTAAAAAGAAAACGCACCACACTCTCCAAAGGATGATGCCTATTAGCAGACGTAGTGTCTACCTCCATATCTGTATGGTGTACCAAGTGAAAGCCCCATAAAACCATCACCTTGTGTTCTGTAAAATGAGCCAACCAGGCTCCTATGAGGTCTAAAAATAAGACTGCCACAAAAACCTCTAACCACAAGGGCATGGTGGGCAACCAATAGAGCAACCCAAAGGAATTTGCTGAAGTCCAATCGCTGGTATAGAGTAATAAAAAAGCTAAGGGGAAATTCACCAATATGGTGGTTAGTGTAAAAAAAATATTTACACCCGCATGTTTGCCCTTGTGATAAGACAATTTAAAGAGAGGTAAAATATATTCTAGTATCCAGAAAAAGGCAATTCCTCCCACCAAAATAAGGCTTCTATGCAAGGGTGGAATGGTTTCAAAGTATGAGATAATCTGTTCCAATTTTATTTTTTATTTTAAAATTACAACTTTATTTTATTTTTCATAGCCTCTACTACCTTGTAAGCAGCAGGACAAATAGGAATATTCTTTTGAGTAATGGCTGTAATCTGATGAAACTTCTTGCGATTGGTATGCGGGAATTCACTACATGCTTTAGGTCTGTGATCGTATATGCTGCAATAATTATCTGCCCCTAAAAAGGCACAAGGCACTTGTTGCAACACATAATCATTGTCTTCATCTACTTTTAAATATTGCGACACAAACTGAGCAGATTTCATCTTTAGGTGCTTGGCTATTCGATCAATATCTGCACGGGTAAAAAGGGGCCCTGTAGTCTTACAACAATTGGCACAACTCAAACAATCTACCGTGTCAAAAACAGTATCATGAAGATCTTGCATGAGATAATCCAACTGCTTGGGCGGCTTTTTTTTGAGTTTAGCAAAATAGGCAGCAGTCTCTTTAGAAGACTCCTTGGCTAGTTTCGGTAATTTTTTTAAAAATTCGTCCATAGGTAGAAAAAGAATGCCTTTATGAAATTAGTCGTGATCATTTGGGTTAAAAATAAGACATTTGTAGCGCTCAAAAAATTTTAAGCCCATGGATGTTTTTGGAAACGCCTTATTAGATTATTGGAACGGAATAGCCACAGAAAATATTTTGACTTACTCCAATCTAGAAGACAGCGATGAAATTCCTTTGGAGTACCTATTTAGGGACTTCAAACAAATGCCTGCTTTAGAAAAAAAAGCACTTAAGAACTGCAAGGGAGCTATCTTAGATTTAGGCGCTGGCGCTGGAAGTCATTCGGTGTATCTCCAAGAAAAAAACAAAGCGGTGACCGCCTTAGATATCTCACAGGGCGCTGCAGAGGTATGTAGATTGAGGGGAATTAAAAACGTATTTTGTGAAAATTTATTTGATCACAAGCTCAAATACGACACTGTACTGCTCCTTATGAACGGTACAGGACTGGCTGGGACATTAAAAGGCTTGGGCCCATTTTTAGAGCAGCTTAAAAAACTTTTAAACCCTAACGGGCAAATCCTAGTGGAGGGGACAGACATTCTCTATATGTTTGAATCCGATGAAGAAGATGGAGGCTACTGGGTACCAGACCAGGTAGATTATTATGGAGAACTTCGCTTTACCATGCGTTATAAAGACCAAACAACCTCAGAATTTCCGTGGCTCTATTTGGACTACAATACCTTAGCTAGAGCAGCGCAATACCACGGATTTAATACAGCCCTTGTGATGGAAGGTCCGCAGGACAATTATCTGGCCAAGCTCAGCTTATAAGGGATTAAGGAATATTGAGGTATTTATGGGTTTGCAAGGACACTTTCCAAGCTGGATGGGCCATGACAAAATCTACAATCATAGGAACTACCTTGTCTTTCACGCTCCATTCAGGCTGTAAATACAAGTGACAATTAGGTCCTACCTTTGCGGCCTGCTCTTGGGCAAATTCTAAATCATGCTTGTTAAAAACAATCACTTTGAGTTCGTGGGCTTCTTTGTAAATAGGTGCTAAAGGCAATTTATTTTTCTTGGGAGAAAGACAAATCCAATCCCACTCACCTGTTAGTTCGTAGGCACCTGAGGTCTCAATATGGGTTTGTAAACCCGCTTTTTTTAAGCCAGCTGTTACAGGTCCCATATCCCAAGTAAGTGGTTCTCCTCCAGTAATGACAATGGTTTTGTAAGGACTAGCGTCTTGGATAATTTTTTCTATCGCCGTAGGCGGATGCTTTTCAGCATCCCAACTCTCCTTTACGTCACACCAATGACAACCCACATCACAACCGCCAACCCTAATAAAATAGGCGGCAGTACCTTTGTGGTAGCCTTCTCCTTGAATCGTGTAAAACGCCTCCATTAAAGGCAAATAAATGCCCTTGTTCACCGCACTCAAAATATCCTGCTCTTTCATGCCGCAAAGATATTAGAATTAGATTACTTTTACGGGACTATTTTATCTAATTAAATGCCTTCTTTCATGAATAAATATGTTCTCTTTTTTGCAGTTATTGGTTTAACCATTGTAGGTTGTTCCTCTAAAAATGATCCTTTCACCATTTCTGAAGGAAAGGTGGGCAAGTTTCACAAAGCAGACGCCATAAAAGACTTGTACGCTATTTTTGCCAACGACTCCATAGTGGGAGATTCTATCGCTATTTCCAATGGCCTTATCGGATCTAGAATTAGTGTTTTTGAAAAAGGAGGAGCGCCATTACTTCATTTAAATCCTGTTCAGGATTCTATCTCTGTTATAGGAAGTATTAGGGTGTTAGACAAACGTTATAAAACAGATAAAGGAATTGGTTTAGAAAGCACTTTTAAAGAAGTCTCAAATGCCTATTCCATAGATAATATCCAAACCACTTTTAGCAGTGTAATTATTTCTTTTAAAGGATCGGAAGTGTACGTGACTATTGACAGGAAAGAACTTCCTGAGGATTTAAGATATGGAACCATTGAAACCTTGGACGCTATTCAAATTCCTCAAGAAGCCCCTATTAAAAATCTAATGATTAGCTGGCAGCGTTAATATGAGTGCTAAAGCCCTAAAAATACTAGCCCTTGCCTACGGAAGATACTTTAATTTTATTGCGATTTTTTCTAAAAAGAAAGCAGCTGTAAAGGCCTTTGAATTATTTTGCACGCCTAGAAAAGGAAAGTTACAAGCCCATCAAAAGGACTACCTCAACCAATTTGACAAAGAAATGGTTTCTGTGGCAGACCACCATATTCAAACCTACCATTGGAAAGATAGTGAAGGACCTAGGGTATTGCTTTGTCATGGTTGGGAAAGCAATGCGTTTAGGTGGAGAAACCTCATTGAAAAACTTCAAGCCAAAGGATTTCATATCATTAGTTTTGACGCTCCCGGACATGGAGCCTCTTCAGGGGCGCATTTACATGTCCCCATTTATGAAGCATGTACCAGTGAACTGATCAAAAAATACCAACCGAAATATGTCATAGGTCATTCTATAGGAGGCCTTGCCTTATTGTACAGTCAGTACAAATCTCCTCAAGCCTCTGTGGAGAAAGTGGTGAGCCTAGGTGCGCCATCTGACTTAGAAGACATTATGAACAACTACCAAAAACTAGTGGGTTTTAATGGACGGGTATTAGAAGGATTAGACCGTTATTTCAAGGAACGATTCTCTTTTGGAATAGCCGAATTCTCTATGGCGCAACTCATTAAATCTGTTGACAAAAAAGGACTTATTGTCCATGACCTAGAAGACAGAATAGCCCCTTATCAAGCAGCTGTAGATATTCATAAAAATTGGGTCAATGCAGCGCTTATTACTACAAAAGGTCTTGGACATTCCCTTCACCAAGACCAGGTTAACGATCAGATTATTTCATTTTTAAAAGCCTCTTAAACTTTATCTTATGGAACAAAAAGTAACCCCTTTTCACATTGCCATTCCGGTACACAACCTAGAAGAATGTCGAAGTTTTTACAGAGAAATATTAGATTGCGAGGAAGGTAGAAGCAGTGACCATTGGGTAGATTTTAACTTATTTGGGCACCAGCTGGTGATTCATTACAAAGAAAAAAGTCCAGACCACGACTTACACACCAATGCAGTAGATGGTAAAAATGTTCCTGTGCCACATTATGGCGTGGTACTCCCTTGGGATACTTTTGAATCCTTTGCTGCCGGATTAAAAACAAAGGGCGTTTCGTTTGTCATTGAACCTTACATACGTTTCAAAGGCATGGTGGGGGAACAAGCCACCATGTTTTTTCTAGATCCTGCTGGAAATGCGCTGGAATTTAAAGCCTTTAAAGACATGGATCAATTGTTTGCGAAGTAAAAAAAAAGGCCGCCCAATGGGCGGCCTTTTTTTTTTACTTTCTTGCTCTATGGCGCTCTCTGGCCAACAAAGTATTTTTTAAAAGCATGGCAATAGTCATAGGACCTACTCCTCCAGGAACTGGAGTAATATAAGAAGCCTTTTTAGACACATTTTCAAAATCTACATCTCCTGTAATATAATAGCCTTTTTCTAGGCTGTCGTCTGCGACTCTTGTAATACCTACATCGATTACTACAGCTCCCTCTTTAACCATTTCTGCTTTTAAAAAATTAGGTACCCCTAAAGCAGAGATCACAATGTCTGCTTGAGAGATGATTTGAGTAATATTTTTAGTGTGGCTATGTGTTAATGTAACGGTAGAATTTCCTGGCCATCCTTTCCTACCCATCAAAATACTCATAGGCCTACCTACAATGTGGCTCCTTCCAATCACAACGGTATGCTTTCCTTTTGTCTCTACATTATATCGCTCTAAAAGCTCTAAAATTCCAAATGGCGTAGCTGGGATAAAAGTACTCATATCCAATGCCATCTTGCCAAAATTCATAGGATGGAATCCGTCTACATCCTTATCTGGGTCAATAGCCATTAATACAGACTGTGTGTCTATCTGTTTTGGCAAAGGAAGTTGCACAATAAACCCGTCTATCTCAGGGTTTTCATTAAGCTTCTTGATTTCTTTTAAGAGTTCTACCTCAGAGGTAGTAGAGGGCAATCGCAACATCGTAGATTCAAAACCAACACGCTCACAGGACCTTACTTTGCTACCTACGTATGTTAATGAAGCACCGTCGTTTCCTACAATAACTGCAGCTAAATGTGGTACTTTCTCTCCTCTGGCTTTCATGTCAGAAACGGCAATAGCTATTTCATCTTTAATGTCATTGGACACTTTTTTTCCATCTAATAATTCCATA
>JAQWFV010000054.1 GCA_029238555.1 Flavobacteriaceae bacterium | reverse complement strand
GTATTCATCATAAAGTATCTGCCAGAAATCTCCGTATTCTGGGTCTTCTTTCATATAGCTGGTGAGTTCAAAATAGCACTTGGCTAAAGCCATCATACTGTTTTGCATGAGCGCTTTAAAATAAGGAACCTCTTTAAACATTTCCTGCAGTGCTCCCAGTTTGCCCTCTGCTTCCAAAGAAGCAATGGCAGACCCAATACCAAAGTACCCAGGTACATTTTGTTTGAGTTGGCTCCAAGAACCCACAAAAGAAATGGCCCTTAGATCAGAGAGTTCTAATTTGGCTTTTTGGCCTCTTTTTCCTGGCCTTGAACCAATATTGGCTTTGGTGTAATATTTAAGGGTGCTTCTATTTTCTAAATAGGGCATAAACTTGTCATGTTGCTTTAGGGCGTCGTATTTGGCAAAGCTCCGTTCAGAGAGTTCCTCCATCAAGGCCCTGTGTTGCTGAGAGATGGTGTTTTCTTTTCCAAAAATATTGTTGGACAATCCTGCGGTTAAGAGTTGCTCACAGTTGTATACAAATTGCTCTCTAGTGCCATAAGTACTGGTAATGGTTTGCCCTTGGATGGTTAGTTGTATTTCGTTGTTGGCAATGTCCTTGGTTTGTGCGGCATAAAATCTATGTGTTTTACCACCGCCTCTTGCTGGTGGCCCCCCACGTCCGTCAAAAAAGACCGCGCTTACCTCGTATTGCTTACAAACGCTTGTTAGGTTTTCTTTAGTTTTTAAAATAGACCAGTTGGCTTTTACATAGCCCCCATCTTTTGTCCCATCTGAGAAACCAAGCATGATGGTGTGTTTATTCCCCCTCTTATTTACATGCGCCATATAAGGAGCTGTCTGGAAGAGGTCATGCATACTTTGCTCAGACGTATCCATCCCATGCATGGTTTCAAAAAGGGGAACAATGTCAAAATGTATGTCTGCTTCTTTGTATCCCGACCACCTGAATAAAGCCCAAACAAATAACACAGAAAATTTGTCTTCTGAATTACTAATAATGTACCTATTGCAACCGTCTTGACCGTTTTTGGCTTGAATGTTTTTAAGGTTTCTGATGTTTTTTAAGGTGTCTGAAACCAAGGGGTCTTCAAATTCATCAGGCTGTACTTCTAGCGTTAAATGGAGTAATTTATCAGTGAGTTCGTCTGGGGAAAGCTCCTCTAAAGATTCCTTAATAACACCTGCATGTTTTAATATAGCGCTAATACTATTGTAATGTATGCTGTGGTCTTGTCTAATGTCTAAGGTGGCAAAGTGGGTTTTAAAGATTTTTACTTTATCTAATAACGCGTCTAAGTCTTTTAGGTATAATCCAAAGTATTTAGAGACTAAGAGGTCTTTGATTTTCTGTAGTTCCCCCACCAAAAAGTCATAAGACACCAATGCATTCGGATCAAACATACTGTTGTATAATGCTTTTCTAAGGCCTATTAAGGGCTCTTGAAGGGCTGTGAAACTCAATTTCTGATGCAGGGCTTTGAGGTCTTTATAGTAACACTTCATGAGCGTGGTCCTTAGTTCATCTGCTACCTGATCCGTCATTTCTGTGGTGACAAAAGGATTTCCATCCCTATCCCCGCCTGGCCAGAACCCTAGTTTAACAATATTGTAATTGTTGAAATTTACTTGTGGGATATTTGTTTTTATATGAGAAAAAAGGTCTCCAATGGCGTCATAATACACATTCCTTAAAATATGAATGATGTTTTTTGCCTCGTCTAAAGGAGTGGGCTTTTTACTGTTTAGTAAGGAGGTAAGCCCCAATTGTTGTAGGCTCTTATCTATTTCCGTAATGTTATTCTCAAGGATCAGTTTTCTTAGATCTGCCATAATATCCAATACAGCAGGGGTGTAAAATTGGGTAGGGTGGGCGGTGAGAATAATTCGAGCACTGAAGTTAGAGAGTTTCTCTGCTACCTCATCCCAGTTTTTGTTTTTGTCAATAATCTGGAAATAGTCTTTAATGCTCAAAGAGGAACTGTGCTTGTGTAACTTTGGAAATGCGGCGTCTTCTACACTGTCGTACAGCACTACTTGGCGTTCCACGTACTGGATAATACGAAACATAAAATCTATCTGAGATTCTTCTGTAGTGAGTCCGGCATAATCCTTAAAAAACCCCTCCAAAATTTGCTGTGGATTTTTTCCAGCGTCCAAACCTTTTTTGCTTTGGTCTAATAGGAGTGGAATAAGCATCCCAACATTTTCAATATTGCGGTAAGGGAGATTTAAAAAAAGACTGTTGTATACGTTAAATGTATTATTAACTGTTTTCTTGAATACTTCTAGACGCTGTTGTTGCATGAGGGTAAATTTAAATGATACCGATTGTTATTATTATAACACATCCTAAATATCGGCATTATAAGGACATAGCGGCTTGTTTGCGTTGCTATTTAACAAAAAGAAAACTAAGGGTGTTATTTATGGGTGATTTCGCAATTAAATGAGCCCTTGGATATGTTTATTGAAATAGCTTGCGCTCTGTGAAACACTCTGCATGGAATTTTCAGCAAAATTCCCTCCCTGTTCTATATAAAAGCGTTCTAAGCCAGCGGTTTTGGCATTGGGAAGGACTTTGGTATAATCTATAGACCCATTTCCAAGCTCCGTATAGTCTCTGGTAACTTTATCCATGTCCTTAATATGCCAGAGCGGAAACCTTCCTGGGGCTTTTTCTATCAGTGCTTTAGGGGAAATGACCCCTGCATGCATGACCCAATAAAAATCT
Organism: Flavobacteriaceae bacterium; assembly: GCA_029238555.1. Next base: position 2,984 of record JAQWFV010000054.1, on the reverse strand, counting down.
ACTTCTATTTTAACCAAGTCAGGATCCGTTTCTTCTAGTACCCAATCCATGCCTGTTTTATGGCCATAGGTATTAAAGTCATAACCAAAATTGTGGTAGGCTAATTTTAGGCCTGCGGCAGACACCTGAGCGCCTATCGCATTCAGTTTTTGTACCAACAGGCTGTAGCCTTCTACATTGTGGTAAGCGTCTGCTAATTTGGGCCAAGTAATGTAGTGGTCTCCCAGTGCTTTAGCCCCTTCAATACAAGCGTCTACATAGTTTTTTAGGGCTATTTCTGAAGCCTCCATTAGCCCAGGAAGTCCATAATGACCGGTGTAAGTGCTCAATTCTAAGTCTTCTAAAATAGTCTTGAATTCGGTGGCACTATAGCCGTAGTAGGTTTTATTGAGGGTGTCAAAGCCATAGCTCTCAAAATCAGAATACCCCATAGCTTTTAATTTCTTGAGGGTCCCTAAAGGGTCTTTAGCCATAAAATCTCTTACCGTGTAGAGTTGTAGTCCTAAAGGAAAAGAAGTATTGGAAAAGGAGATCCTACAACTACTTGGAACGAATGCTAAAGCAGCTAATGCACTACTTTGCTTTAAAAAAGTACTTCTTTTCATAAGAGATTTATTGGTACTTAAATGTACAAATTAAATAAAGGGAATGATAAATATTTTTTTGTCTAATCCTTTTATCGTAATATTGCAATGTAATAATATAAAGATATGGGACTCACTAAAACGGCTATTTTTACGGATCTAGACAACAGCCTTGCTTCCACCGCAAAAGCGCTTGCACACCCGGCTAGATTAGCCATTTTAAAGCATCTTATAAAACAAGACAGCTGTATTTGTGGGGACTTAGTGTTAGTGATTGGTTTAGCCCAACCCACTATTTCTCAACACTTAAGCGTCTTAAAACAAGCCAGACTCATCAAGGGGAATATTTCAGGAACGAGCGTTTGTTATTGCATAGACACTGAAGCTTGGCAGCAGGCCAACGAGTCTTTTGCCGGTCTATTCGCCTCCGGTATGCCTACTTCCAACGATTGTTGTTAATTTAAAATATACACCATGACACTATTAGCATTCATAAACGAATTAAAAAAAATGGAAACGATTGGGTTTCAATTGCCTAATGGCACTTTTGTCCCTCCTTATTTTCATGTCACCGAGGTAGGGAAAGTGACTCGAGACTTTATAGATTGTGGTGGAACCCTGCGCTCTAATTCGGTGATAAACTTTCAACTTTGGTCTGCCGAGGATTACGACCACAGGCTTCATCCGGAAAAACTAATTTCCATAATAGAGATGGCCCAAAAATCCCTGGCTATTGGAGACCTGCCTATTGAAGTGGAATTTCAAGGGCAAACTATTGAAACCTATGGCATAGCGACTCAGGGGAATCACTTTTTACTAACGACTAAGGCCACCGATTGTTTGGCCAAAGACAATTGCGGAATTCCTACGGAAAAACCAAAAATAAGCCTTTCAGAGGTCAACAAGAATACCTGTACCCCAGGGAGTGGTTGTTGTTAGTTTAAATCCTTATCTCATGACTACTCTATTATACAAAACTATTGAGGCCCTGGACTTTAGTGGCCTCTCCAAAGACCGAAAAAAGATCTTAGACCTGTTGGTCACTTTTATTCAAGAAAAGAAAACAGCTCAAGCGGCAGTAAAGCTTCATTTTATTTGCACCCACAACTCTAGGAGAAGTCATCTGTCACAAATTTGGGCCCAGGCCATGGCAGCCTATTATAAAGTGCCTCATGTGTTGAGTTTTTCTGGGGGTACTGAGGCAACCGCCATGTATCCTATGGTGGTTAAAACCTTAGTAACACAGGGCTTTGAAATTCACCCTGTATCTGAGGGGGTAAACCCGGTGTATTCCATACACTATTCAGAAAGTGGTCTAGCACTCCTGGGTTTTTCTAAAACATTAGACCATGCTGTAAATCCCTCTAATGGCTTTGCGGCCATTATGACTTGCGACGCTGCAGATCAGGGCTGCCCTTTTATTGCTGGAGCAGAGCAGCGAATTGGGCTCACTTACAAAGATCCAAAAGCCTCCGATGGGACGCCACAGCAAGAAAGTGTGTATTTGGAACGCAGTATTCAAATAGCCACAGAACTCAAATATGTATTTTCTCGAATTTCCTAAGCCATGAAAAAGCAATTATCCTTTTTAGACCAATACCTCACCCTTTGGATTTTTTTAGCCATGCTTTTGGGTGTGGGAATTGGGTATATTTTTCCATACTTCCCTCTTTTTATAAATAGATTGAGTGTGGGGACCACTAATATTCCCATTGCCATTGGGCTCATTGTCATGATGTACCCGCCACTTGCCAAGGTCAATTACGCCCTTTTGCCCAAAGTATTTCAGAATGTAAAAATACTGAGTGCCTCTTTATTTTTAAACTGGGTGGTAGGCCCAATTTTGATGTTTGTGCTGGCCTTGACATTTCTCCAAGAGTATCCCGAATACATGGTAGGACTCATTTTAATTGGCTTGGCCAGATGTATTGCCATGGTACTCGTTTGGAATGATTTGGCAGAGGGAAATGCTGAATACGGCGCTGGACTGGTGGCGTTAAATAGTGTTTTTCAGGTTTTTGCCTATTCCTTTTATGCCTGGTTGTTTATCACTGTTTTACCGCCTTATTTTGGATTCGAAGGAGCCATAGTAGATATTTCCATAGGAGTCATTGCAGAATCTGTATTCATTTATTTAGGTCTTCCTTTTTTAATGGGTTTTTTGAGCAGAAAAATTTTAGTGCCGCTAAAGGGTCTGGACTGGTATGAGAAAAAATTCATTCCTAGCATTTCTCCCGGAACATTAATAGCGCTCTTGTTCACCATCGTGATCATGTTTTCATTGAAAGGGGCACTCATTGTGACTATTCCTCTAGATGTCTTAGTGATTGCGTTTCCCTTACTCATCTATTTTAGTCTCATGTTTTTGATTGGTTTTTTTGTGACCAAAGCAGTAGGTGG
>JAQWFV010000166.1 GCA_029238555.1 Flavobacteriaceae bacterium | reverse complement strand
TCCCCTAATGTCTACCAACTGGTGGTGGGGGTATTTGGCGAGCCATTGGGCTTTGCGTCTTAAACTACTCGTAGCTATTTGGAGCCCTGAGGTGGTGAAATTGGGTGATTTGTGCACTAGGACGTCGGCCGTGGAGGCCCGCTTTAATACGGCAGCCTTAGAAATTCCCTGGGCCAATACCGTAGGGACATCTTTATAAGAATGTACCGCTAAGTCTATTTCGCCTGCCAAAAGGGCCACATCTAAAGTCTTGGTGAACACTCCTGAAACACCCAATTGATAAAGGGGCTGGTCTAGTTTTAAATCTCCCAAGGATTTTACAGGGATGAGCTCGCTTTGAATACCCTGAGCGGCCAATTGAGATTGAACCGTCTCTGCCTGCCACATGGCAAGGGCAGAATCTCTAGTGCCTATGCGAAGGATCTTAGCCATGCGTAGTGGTTTCTTTTAATTGAAACACAGCTTCAATCAGGGCCACACTCTCTTCGGGTTGGTCTTGCACCTCTTTGAGGTGTTCAGCAAATTGTTTGGTGATTTTTTGGATCATTCTATCCGTGAGCTGCTGGGCCGTAGCAGTGTCAAATTGGGCTGTTTTCTTTTGCATGAAATCCAACTCTTCTGCTTGCATAAGCTGCAACTTATTTTTGAGTGCTTTAATGACCGGAGAGAATTTACGGGTCTCTAACCAGGCGTTAAATTCTCCTTCAATATGGGCTATGATGGCCTTGGCTGCCGGAATGTGTGCACGTCTTTTCTCTAGGGTGTCGTCTGTGATCTGAGACAGCTCATCTAAATGCACTAAGGTCACGTTTTCCAATTCCTGCACATCTGAATCTACATTCTGTGGAATGGAGAGATCTAGAATTAACAGCGGTCTGTTGTGGTGTATCAGGGCCTTTGAAACCGTGGGTTTTGAAGCGCCCGTTGCCACCACCAAGATATCTGATTTGCGAATTTCAGCAGGCAAGTCTCCGTAGTCTTTTACGAGGAGGTTAAATTTACCCGCTACTTTTTCTGCGGTATCCTTGGTCCTATTAATGAGTGTTATATGGCTGTTTTTGGTGTGTTTTACCAAATTCTCACAGGTGTTGCGCCCTATCTTTCCGGTCCCGAACAACAAGATATTTTTCTCGGATACGTCTGCGACTTGTTTTAAGATATATTGTACAGAGGCAAATGCTACAGAGGTAGCCCCTGTGGAAATGTCTGTTTCGTTCTTAATGCGTTTGCTCGCCTGAATGACCGCATTGGTTAAACGCTCCATAAATGGATTGGCAAGCCCTACTTTTTTTGAGGTAGTAAAACCTTTTTTAATCTGAGCAATAATTTCAAAATCACCCAAAATCTGACTGTCTAAACCAGTCCCCACACAAAATAAATGGTGAATGGCTTCTTTGTTTTTGTGAATGTATGCCACCTCCTGGAACGCTTCTATGCTTCCGTGGGTGGTGTCGCACAATAAAGATATTAGCGTAAAGGGGTCTTGGGCAAAGCCGTATAACTCGGTTCTATTACAGGTACTTACCACCATGAGCGCGTCCAAACCTACTGTTTTAGCTGCAGAAAGTATTTCTCCCACCTGATGCTCCTGCAGGCTAAATAAGCCTCTTGTAGCAGCGTCTGCCTTTTGGTAGTTTAATCCTACACAAAAAAAAGATTGGTGTTTAGAAATGTGGTAGTCCTTCATAAAAACGGTCAACTTCTCCATGTAAACGGGAGTACAAAAGTAAGCCCACAATAAAGATAAAAATAACGCTAGAAGAACTATAAGTGTCGCCTCAGAATTTTTTCTAGACATTTTTAGTCAAAATGCGCCTGGTTTGTTATTTTTGTTGGGCTAAGCCTTAGGGTATTGCTTTTTTATTTAGAACTATTCTAAATAAAACAACGCTTAAAAAAATAGGAATGGAAGATAAAAACAACGCGCTAAGTCCCTTTGAAGAAATCTATTTAGAAGAAGGTTTTTATGTGCTTAAAATACAGAATAACAGTCCTTTACCCCAAAAGCTCACCAAGGCCATAGACAGCACATACATTCAGTTTCACTTTTGTCTTAAAGGCAGTGCAGAATTTCTTTTCAATGAGGGTTCCTATAGCCTCCCAGTGTCTGAGGAACAGTCCTTACTGTTGTACAACACCCAAAAAGACCTGCCGCTCAATGTAGTGCTTCAGCCCAATGCTTGGATGTTTTCCGTGGTCATGACCCTCAGAAAATTTCACACCCTATTTTCCAGAGAGGCCCATATTATTCCTTTTTTAAGCAGCGAAAACAAAGACAAGAAATACTACGCGCAAGAGGCGGTGTCGCCCTCCATTGCCGTGGTGATTAGCCAACTCATGTACAACAGTTTGCATTCGAGTATTAAAGATCTCTATATAAAAGCCAAGGTATATGAGCTTATGGCGCTCTATTTTAATGTCTCTGAAGAGGCAGACACTGCCCAGTGCCCGTTCTTGGTAGATGAAGACAATTTAAAACGCATTAGAAAAGCCAAGGAAATTGTGGTCTCTAGAATGGCAGAGCCTCCCACGCTCACAGAATTGTCTCAAGAAATTGGCCTCAGCCTTAAAAAGCTCAAAGAAGGCTTTAAACAAGTGTACGGAGACTCTGTGTACAGCTTCCTATTTGACTATAAAATGGAGTACGGTAGGAAACTATTGGTTTCTGGGGCCTATAATGTGAATGAAGTAGGTCTTAAAATTGGTTATTCAACAGCCAGTCATTACATAGCCGCATTTAAAAAGAAATACGGCACTACCCCTAAAAAATACCTCACTGCAGCTGCTGCTAGCGCGGTGTAATCTAGTTACTTTTTACCTATAACAACATGAAAACCACCATGACTCATTCCAAAAGCCTACACCCTTTTTGGGGATTAAAAACATTACTTATCGCAGGCTTTTTGCTTGGCTCCATTGGAGCATTTGCACAAAAAAACAAGGCATTAGACCCTGCACAAATACTGGTGTTTACCAAAACAAGCGGCTGGAGGCACAGCAGTATTGAAGCGGGGGTAAAAGCCCTAAAAAAATTAGGAGAAAAGGACGGTTTTGAAGTGACCCAAACAGAAGACGCCTTCTCTTTTCAT
>JAQWFV010000159.1 GCA_029238555.1 Flavobacteriaceae bacterium | reverse complement strand
ATTTCCTGAAACAAATCGTGGTGGCTGTCGTGGTCCTTAGCATAAAGGGTACAGATTTTGTGCACAATGTTTTGGTGTGCTTCAAATGCTATTAAGAATTTATGTTCTAAATCTTTATTCAATCTTTATGGCTCTAGCTGTAAGTAGCTTAAGAATTGTTTTTGTTACAATAAAAATACCCAAAAGAAAGTCTTTTGGGTGTTTTAATAGCAAGGCCTAATGCGCCTTTTAGTTTCTATAGTTTAATGCAGGTGCCCTGTCTCCAATTAAAGGGATGTATTTAAAATCAGCTCCCAGTCTTTCCTGGTGTTCTTTTTTAGCTGCTGCTATAAGTTTTGGGTTGTTAAACAACTCAATAGCACTAAGAGTAAGTGTTTTAGCGGCAACCATCATTCCTTTATTTCCAATAGTTGTTCCGCCGGCCGCAACTGCCTGCCAGGAGTGTGCAGCAGTACCAGGAACCCAGGTAGCTGTTCCAAAACCTACTGTAGGAACGGCAAAGGAAACATCCCCAACATCGGTAGAGCCTCCCGCTTTCGCTGTGGTTTGATAAGGCGCTATTGCAGCAGCAGTTTCTTGGTCTGCACTATCCTGTCCAAGTGTTTTGGCAATAGTATTGGCAAAGGATAATTCAGTATCATTGTATTGCACACCACCTACTTTTGTGAGGTTTTTGTGTACCATTTCTTGTAGGCTCAGGTTGGGGAGTAATTCATGGGTTCCTCCAATAATTTCGTAGTCCATTGTTGTTCCAGTTCCTAAGGCAGCTCCCTCAGCTGCCTTGACCATTCGGTCAAATATATCCATTACCACATCTCTTTTGTTGTGTCTGGCATAATAGTAAACTTCTGCATAATCTGGAACCACATTAGGAGCCTTTCCGCCGCTGGTAATAACATAGTGAATTCTAGCGTCTTCTAAAACGTGTTCCCGCATCATATTGACCATATTGTTCATGGCCTCTACGCCATCTAAAGCGGAACGTCCCATATGTGGAGCCGCTGCAGCATGAGCAGAAACACCATAAAATCTAAATTTAGCAGATTTATTTGCTAAGGCAGCTCCTGCACTGGCAGCGTTTTTTGCGCCAGGATGCCAGTGTAGGGCAATGTCTACATCATTAAACAATCCCGCTCTTACCATATATACTTTTCCAGAACCGCCCTCTTCAGCAGGACAACCGTAAAAACGAATGCGTCCTTTTTTATTGTTGGCCTCTAACCACTCTTTTACAGCAATTGCAGCAGCAGTAGAAGCGGTGCCAAATAAATGATGGCCGCAAGCGTGGCCTGCTTTTTCACCTGCAGATTCTTTGCTAGGAATGGCTTTTTGAGAGAGTCCTGGCAGTGCGTCGTACTCCCCTAAAATAGCAATCACGGGACCTTCATTACCGTATTCTGCTGTGAAAGCGGTTGGTATTCCAGCCACAGCAGTAGTTATTTTAAAACCAGCATTGGCTAAGGTTTCTTGTAACAAAGCACTGCTTTGCTTTTCTTGGTATCCCATCTCTGCTAAGCCCCAAATTTGCTGTGCTATATCACTATAATATGCGGTCTTAGTCTCTAAATTTTTTAACACCTCAGTAGGTTTTTTTTGTGCCATTGCACCAAAACCCAGCCCACATAAAGCAGCAGTAAAGATTAATTTTTTCATTAGGTTTAATTAATTGGTTTGTAATAAAAATAAGGATAATTATTGAACTAAATACACCCTAGCTTCATAGGGCGCCAAAAGGTTTTCTGCTTTAATTTCCTGATGTGTATTGCGCAGCAATAGACTTTTAGGCAATTCACTTAAATCACCTAAGGCTACTTGAGCCTCTAAAGTGCTAAAATTCAATAGGATTAAATATACTTTAGTCTTATAACTCCTGGTGTAGGCATAAACAGATTCGTTCTTAGGATCAATAAGAGTGTAGTGTCCATATATAAGACCCAGATGATTCTTTCTCAGTGCGGTCGCTTTCCTGAAAAAATGAAGCACTGAAGAAGGATTTTTTTCTTGATCTGCCACATTGACTCCATTTGTGAAATTTTGGTTTACCTCAATCCATGGAGTTGCTTTTGAAAAACCAGCAGCATGACTCACGTCCCACTGCATTGGCGTTCTAGCATTATCTCTACTGGTGTCTTTTTCATTCTCTATAAAAACATGGAGATCTTCCCCTTTGTTTTTGGCTATTTCATAACGGTTTATAGTGTTTATATCTCTGTATTGGTCTATGCGATCAAAACGAATATTGGTCATCCCAATTTCATCTCCAAAATAAAAATAGGGGGTGCCTCTCATGGTCAGTAAAAAAGTGTGGAGCATAGTCGCAGACGCATACCAAAAGTCTGGGTGGTCGTTACCCCACCTACTCACAGATCTAGGAAAGTCGTGATTGCTTAAATACACACTGCCCCAACCATCTTTTTCAAAGGCTTTATCCCATCTAGAATGAATCTCTTTAAAAGAAGAAAGTGGCCAGCCTTCTGGGTTTTTTTCAAATACAGTGCCTGGTTTTCGGTCTAGTGACATGAGGTCAAAATGAAAAAACATATTGAGCTCTTTTCGGTTTTCTCCCACCAGATCTAATGCCTTGTCTATGGTAATTCCTGGTGCTTCTCCCACCGTCATGACGTTGTATTTGGAGAGTACCTCTGAATGCATCTCCTGAAGGTATTCATGCAATTTAGGACCTTGAGCGTAATAGGCAATGAAGTCTCCATTGAATTCTGGTGGTAATTCAGGGTAGTTGGTATCTTTTGATATAAAAGGAATTACGTCCATTCTAAAGCCATCTACACCTTTCTCAAACCAATAAGCCATCATAGTATATATTTCTTGTCTCAAGGCTGAATTTTCCCATTTTAGGTCAGGTTGTTTTACAGAAAAATAATGTAGGTAATAGGCATTGGTGGTAGCGTCGTATTTCCAAGCGTTCTCCTCCACGTCAAAATAACTCCATCTTTTTGGCGGGGTTCCTTTTTCTGCTGGCCACCAATGGTAATAATCCCTGTAAGGATTATCCCTGTCTTTTCTAGATTCCTGAAACCATTTGTGCTCATCACTGGAGTGGTTCACCACCAAATCCATCACTAATTTTAGCCCCCTATCATGCATTCCTTTGAGCAGTGAGTCAAAATCTTCCATACTGCCAAATTCAGCCATAATGTTTTGGTAATCACTAATGTCATAACCATTGTCGTCATTTGGAGACTCATACACTGGATTGAGCCAGATAATATCTACCCCCAAACTTTTAATATAGTCTAGCCTTTGTAAGATCCCTTTTAAATCTCCAACGCCATTCCCAGAGGTGTCTTGAAAACTTCTCGGATAAATTTGGTACACAATGCCTTCTTTCCACCAGGCGTTATTTTGTTTTATTGTCATATTATTTTCTCGGATGATATTGATTGAGCACGCCAGCCAGGTGAGTTCTGTCTAGGTGCATATATATTTCTGTGGTTGTAATACTTTCGTGTCCTAACAATTGTTGAATGACCCTTAAATCTGCCCCATTTTCTAAAAGATGTGTGGCAAATGAGTGTCTAAAACTGTGTGGGCTGATTGTTTTTTCTAAGGCAATTTTTTTGGCCAATTGTTTAATAATGGTAAAAATCATGGCCCTAGTTAACCCATGGCCCCTACGGTTTAAAAATAGGGTGTCTATCGCAGCTTTTTGTGGTTTTTGAAGCGGCCTCACTGTTTTCAAATATACTTTTATGAGCTTTTCTGTTGTGGGATTTACCGGCACAAAACGCTCCTTATTTCCCTTTCCTAAAACCCTTATGAAGCCCTCTTCAAAAAATAAATCAGATATTTTAAGCGTTGTTAATTCAGACACCCTAAGTCCGCAGCCGTATAGGGTTTCTAGTATGGCTACATTTCTCTGGCCTTCAAGACTGCTTCGGTCTATTGCGTCAATGAGCCCATCTATTTCTTGGGTAGAAAGTACGGGAGGTAATTTCCTTCCCAATCTTGGAGATTCTACCATTTCCATAGGGTTGTCTGTTCGGTATTTTTCAAATACTAGATAGTTAAAAAAGCTTTTTAATCCAGATATAAATCTCGCTTGAGAGCGCTCACTTAAAGATTTAACGCTTTCATAAACGCCCTCTAGAACCGTGTCTTTGTCTATTGTTATTGGTAGGGCTTTTGCGTTATCAGAGACTGATTTTTGAAGCTTTTGTATATCATAAACATAGCTTTCCACTGCATTCTTAGACAGGCCTCTCTCTATTTGAAGATAACTTTTATAAGCGCTAATTGCCTGTTCCCAATTCATGTTTTAAAAATAAGATTGTTTTGTTTGCTACACAAGGAATTATACAAATGCTCGCAAATCCTTTTTTTATATATTTGGGTATGAAAATTTGCATTATAAATGGCCCAAATTTAAACCTCTTGGGTAAGAGAGAACCCGGTATATACGGGAATAGTTCCTTTGAAACTTATTTAGAAGAATTGAAAAGCGCTTTTCCAAGCCTAGACTTTGACTATTTTCAATCTAATATTGAGGGAGAAATCATTGACAAGCTACATGAGGTAGGATTTGATTATGAGGGTATTGTTCTCAACGCGGGGGCTTATACCCACACTTCGGTGGGCATAGCCGATGCCGTTAAAGCCATTAGCACTCCAGTAGTAGAAGTGCATATATCCAATACCCACACCAGAGAGTCTTTTAGGCATTTGTCTTATATTTCTCCAGTGGCAAAAGGCGTTATTCTCGGTTTTGGTATGCAAAGTTACCAATTGGCCGTACAGAGTTTTTTATAAGAAATACAAGTCAAAAAAAAAAGGCGCCCGTCAGGGCGCCTTTTTTTTTAGTTTGTGCATATTTTAAATATGAATAACTTCATCATAAGCAGCAGCAACTGCTTCCATAACAGCCTCACTCATCGTTGGGTGTGGGTGAATGGTTTTTAAAATTTCATGTCCAGTGGTTTCTAGTTTTCTAGCTACAACCGCTTCAGCAATCATATCTGTCACACCAGCACCAATCATATGGCAACCCAACCACTCTCCGTATTTGGCGTCAAAAATAACTTTCACAAAACCTTCAGGAGTCCCTGAAGCAACTGCCTTTCCAGAGGCTGTAAAGGGGAATTTACCCACTTTAATATCTAAACCTTTGTCTTTTGCTTGTTGCTCTGTAAGTCCTACAGAGGCAATTTCAGGGCTGGAATAAGTACAGCCAGGGATATTGCCATAGTCTAAAGGATGCACCTCCATACCGGCTAATTTTTCAACACACAAAATACCTTCTGCAGAAGCTACGTGCGCCAAAGCAGGACCAGCAGTAATGTCTCCAATGGCATAGTATCCAGGAATATTAGTCTGGTAAAAATCGTTGACTAAAACTTTGTCTCGGTCTGTGGCAATTCCAACATCTTCTAAACCAATGTTTTCAATATTGGTTTTAATACCCACTGCAGAGAGTACTATGTCTGCCTCCAAAATTTCTTCTCCTTTGGCTGTTTTTACCGTAACTACGACCCCTTTTCCAGCGGTGTCTACCTTAGTTACTTCAGAGGAAGTCATTACTTTAACTCCAGCTTTTTTAAAACTTTTTTCTAACTGAATAGAAATGTCTTTATCTTCTACTGGGACAATATTTGGAAGGTATTCTACTACAGTTACGTCAGTTCCCATAGCATTGTAGAAATAAGCAAATTCAATCCCTATGGCACCACTACCTACAACGATTAATTTTTTGGGTTGTTTCTCCAAAGTCATGGCCTGTCTGTACCCAATAATTTTTTTGCCATCTTGCGGTAGACTAGGTAGTTCTCTAGACCTAGCACCTGTAGCTATAATTACATTATTAGCCGTGTATTCAGTGGCTTTTCCATTGGCATCTGTAACAGACACCTTTTTTCCAGGAAGTAATTTGCCATATCCATTGATTACTTCAATTTTATTCTTTTTAAGTAAGAACTGTACCCCTTTACTCATGGTTCCGGCTACATTTCTACTTCTTTTCACAACAGCGTCAAAATCCTTATCTACCCCTGCAGCTTTTAGACCGTAGTCTTCTGCATGTTGAAGGTATTCAAAAACCTGAGCAGATTTAATCAGGGCCTTTGTAGGAATACAACCCCAGTTAAGGCATACTCCTCCCAGACTTTCTTTTTCTACAATAGCAGTTTTAAATCCTAATTGAGAAGCTCTAATGGCGGTAACATAACCTCCAGGTCCACTTCCTAAAACAATAACATCAAAATGACTCATGATAATGATTTTGGTAAAAATTTATAGCGCCCAAAGTTACAAAACCAATCTGAAAGCTTCTACCCTTATTTTGTTGTTTTTTCAGGAACAAAAACCAAGCAAACAGAATTAATGCAGTATCGTTCACCGGTAGTGTCTGCAGGGCCGTCTTCAAAAACATGTCCCAAATGCGAATTGCATGCTGCACAGCGGGTCTCTACGCGCCGCATACCGTGACTGTGATCTTCAATGTACAGAACAGCTCCTGGAATAGCGGTGTCAAAGGCCGGCCA
>JAQWFV010000149.1 GCA_029238555.1 Flavobacteriaceae bacterium | reverse complement strand
AAGCCTTACTTAAAAGTAAGGCTTTAATTCTGGGTGGAAGACCGGGTTCGAACCGGCGACTTCTGGTACCACAAACCAGCGCTCTAACCAGCTGAGCTACAACCACCATTTGTAATTGGCTGCAAATATAATTTATTTCCTTCTAGCTTTCAAAAAAAATCACAGGGTATTTTTAAAAAAAATCAATCCAATTGGTAGTCAGCAGAATACAAGATTTGAAGGCTATATCAGTCCATCTAAGCGTTCTACCGCTACATGCCTTTCTGCTGTAAAACCCTCGGCGGCGGCTACACCTATAAGCCTCCCTAGGTCTTGTGCTCTGTAGCGAACAGAATCTAAGAAGTTTTTAGAGGAAATAGGGGTCTCTGGGTCCTTACTTGCTGGATCAAAAAATTGAGAGGCATAGGCCAAAATTGATTTTTCTTTCTGATCTAAAAAACCAGAAACATTAACTACAAAGTCAGGGTTGATATTTTCCCATTGAATATAATGATACACTTGTTTAGGCCTCCAAGCTTGTTGAGGAGCTCCTTGAGCGTCATTGGTTTCTATTTTAATAAGACCACTTAAAAAACACGCATCACTGACTAATGAACTTCCCTTTCCGTGATCTATATGGCGGTCTCTAATGGCATTACATAAAACAACCTCTGGCTGGTAAGTTCTGATCATTTCTATGACACGCATTTGACTTTCTAAATCTTTTTTAAAAAAACCGTCTGCTAAACCTAGATTTTCTCGAATAGACACACCTAAAATTGCAGCTGCTTTCTTAGCCTCACTCGCTCTAATTTCTGGAGTTCCTCTAGTACCGAGTTCTCCCCTTGTTAAATCTACAATTCCTACTTTTTTGCCAAGGCTTATTTCCTTGGCAATGGTAGCACCTGCACCTAATTCAACGTCGTCTGGATGCGCCCCAAAGGCCAATATATCTAGTTTCATTTTTTTATTTTATAACAGGCTTTTAATGGCCTGGTCAATATCTGATTGCAATGCCGCTACTTCTTCAATCCCTACAGAGAAACGGATTAGGCCGTCTGCAATGCCTTGGTGCTTTCTTTCTTCAGGACTCAAAAGGGCGTGTGAGGTAAGGGTTGGCGAGAGTAAAGTACTCTCAATTCCAGCCAAACTCATAGAAGGTTTAATTAATTGCAGGGCTTTTTGAAATGCACTCGCGTCTAGACCTTCTTTTAATTCAAAAGACAACATACCTCCAAAACCACTCATTTGTGCAGCGGCTAATGCATGGTCTGGATGACTTTTGAGGCCAGGATAATACACCTTTAAAACCTCAGGGTGTTCTTCCAAATAAGTAGCCATTTTCATGGCATTTTCATTTTGGGCTTTTACGCGAATTCCCATAGTTTTCATACTTCTTTCAAGTAACCAAACGGTATAATCACTCAGTGAACCACCAAAATTTTTAGCCAATCTAAACACCTGATCTATATGAGCCTGAGAGGCTGCTACAGCTCCTGCACATATATCTGAGTGCCCACCCATGTATTTCGTGGCAGAGTGAATGATCACATCTATTCCAAAATCTGCTGGGTTTTGGTTTACTGGACTAGCAAAAGTATTGTCTATCATACTCACAATACCCGCTTTTTTAGCAATAGTTCCCACTGCTTTTAAATCTGTAATGGTGAGCAAAGGATTAGAGGGCGTTTCTATATAAATCACTTTGGTGTTGTCTTGTAAGGCTGCTTCAAAGTCATTTGGAGCCAATCCTTTCGTAAACGTATAAGAAATTCCAAAGCGTTCTAATTCTTCTACAACAAAATTATAGGTGCCTCCATAAAGTGTTTTCTGCAATACTACATGATCTCCTGCACTTAAAAAAGCCAACATAGCAGTACTCACTGCAGCCATACCACTTCCGAAAATCAAGGCCGCTTCACTGTGCTCCAAAGCCGCAATTTTTTTAGCTAAAGCTACTTGATTAGGCGTGTTAAAATACCTCGGGTAGCGTTTTACTTCCACGTCTTCAAAGGCATAAGAAGTACTCATATATAAGGGTGAAACTGCTCCTTTGTAAAGGGGGTCATCTAATTCCCCATAATGGGTACAAAGCGTATTAATACCAGATTTTTTAAGTTCCATAAGCGGTGTTTTGATCTTTTTTAAAAGTACTTATTTTTTAAATATTTTCTTGTGCTTCCAAAAACTAATGCCTCCGAGTAAAATTACTCCCACCACACAATACCAAATAAAACTCGGAGTAATGACTTGAGCACCACTGGCATAAGAATGTAATCCTACTAGGTAGAAATTCACCCCAAAATAGGTCATCATAATACTGGCGTATGCTACTATACTAAGAAAATTAAAAGTCCAACGCCCCCTAAGTCCTGGTACCAATCTAGTGTGAATAACAAAGGCGTAGATCAAAATAGAAATCAGGGCCCAGGTTTCTTTTGGATCCCAACCCCAGTACCTACCCCAACTTTCATTGGCCCATTGCCCTCCAAGGAAGTTTCCAATGGTCAGCATGATCAGGCCTACTGTTAAGGCCAGCTCATTGATGATGGTAAGCTCCTTTAAATTAAGGTCCATACGCTGTTTATTTTTTTCATTGGTCATGATCATTAAAATCAATGACACTATACCAAGTATCATTCCCACGGTTAAAGGTCCATAACTCCCTACAATCACCGCTACATGTATCATAAGCCAATAACTATCTAGTACTGGAACTAAGTTGGCTACCGCAGGATCAACCCAACTTTGGTGGGCAATCCATAAAAGCATAGACGTGACAAAAGTAGTGGCTGCTAGGGTTAAATCACTTTTTCTTCCTAAGGCTATTCCCATGGCTAAAGTAGCCCAGGAGACATATAAAATACTCTCATAGGCGTCACTCCAAGGAGCATGTCCAGAGATGTACCATCTCAAAATTAAACCAGCGGTATGAGATACAAACAATAGATATACCAAACCTTTAAAACCGAAAATCCCATAGCGCAAAAAGCGTCTGTCTTTAAAGATTTGAAAAACCAAAAAGAAGAACATGAGCACTCCAATAAGGGCATAATACCTGTAAAGTTTATTGAAAAGGTCTAATTCGTTGTAGAAAATCTCTGCCTGAATCTTTTCAGGAGCAGGCATAATCTCACTACCGTGATTGTTTTGGTTTTCCGTAAATGCCTCTAATAATTTATCTGCTGAACTGTAATCTCCAGTTGCAATGGCTTTCTCTAAACTCATTAAGTAGAAAGGCACCGCATTTTTAACAAAGTTGGCATACAAACTATCGCCAATGACATGGGTACCAGAACGGTATTCCACGGCAGAGATCCATTTGTTGTTTTCATCGTTTAAAAGCGGGAAGATTTTGATAATTTCTCCTCCTAAAGCCCTATTCAATAAGCCCAATCTAAGGTCAATATCTTGGAAGTCTTTTTGAAATTTATTAGGGTTGGTGGTTGCATAAGCATCCTGAAGAAATGGCGCTAATTTATAAGCACCAGCAGCGTCAAAGAAATCCGTTGCCTTGACCATTCTTTGCCCTGATGGCAATCCTAAAATATTTCTAAGACTGTCGTTTTGACCCTTTTTGTCTAGGGCAATAAAAGGCGTATTGTACCAAAGTGCTGGATTGAGCATCATGGAAAGCAATACTTGGTCCGGATTAAGCCCCTCGTATTTGGTCTTGAAGCTCAGTTTTCTCAACAGTTCTGAGGCAAAAGTGTTGATTGGCTTCATTCTACCACCGTCGTCTTGGATCACAAGGGCACCAAATTTAGCCGCATGTTCAGCAGTAGCAGTCGTTTTTACTAAGGCCACTTGAATATCTGATTGGGCGGCAGTACTGTGAGCATGGGTATCTTGAGAGGCGGCATCGGCCTCTTGGGCCAAAGAAAAATTCATACTTCCCAATAAAAACAACAGGGACAACAATGCCTTCTTGGCCTTAACCTTTTCAATAGACCTGGCCAAGTCTTTAAATCTAGTTTTCCCAAAAAATAAGATTCCCATGAGTCCTATGTAGAGTAAAAAGTAACCTATGTAAGTGATCCAGGTCCCCCAAAAGTCATGACTTACAGAGAGTACGGTCCCTTTCTCATCTGGGTGAAAACTAGATTGAAAAAATCGGTAACCTCCGTGATCTAAGACATGATTCATAAAAATATCATAATCAAAAGGGCGGGTGTCTTCTACGGTTACTTTGCTCATAAAAGAAGCATAGCCTTTTTCTGTACCTGGGTATTTTTGAGCAATAAAATCATTTAACTTCACTGAAAAAGGCAATTCATACACTTTAGAACCATAGCCTAAAGTAAAATCTAAGCCCCCTATCTGCACCTTCTCTGAAAAACTAGCCATTCCCTTGACGCCTAAAACAGTCATTTGTTTGGTTTCACCTCCTGTTGTAATGGCAACGGTTAAGGCGTCTTTGGTCTCTGGAGTTTTCTCTTCTTCAGGGACCGCTACAATTCCATTGGTCCCTTTCATGGGCAATTCAGGAATGACAAACTGCATCCCTCCTACATTATATAAGGATCTGAGTTGTAATTCTTGGACGCTGTCTTTTAACACAGCTCCCTGAAATTGGTCTGCCATACGCATAAAATCTCCTTCAAAAGGAGTGTTAATGGTGTAAGGACTTACGGTAGTGTTAAT
>JAQWFV010000150.1 GCA_029238555.1 Flavobacteriaceae bacterium | reverse complement strand
GGTTCCGTTGTCCGTTGCACCTGTACCACCATCCCAAGAATCAAAGTGAGCAGATAGTATGACATATTCCTCTGGTTTCTCAGTTCCTTTAATTTCAGCAATGGTATTAAAAGTAGGTACTTCACCCAAATCTTTTGATTGTGCTACAATATTTAAAACAGGTTTTTCACCTCTTGCGGCCAACCTATAAACCATAGAATAGTCCTCTAATTCTAAGTCTACAGTGGGTATTTTTTTAGTTCTAGCACTGAATATTTTACTCACCCCAAAACCTTTAGACCAATAAGAGCTCACTATCCCAGCGGCTCCAGCATTCTCTAAGGCTTCAATAATGGTTCTGGAGGAAAAACCTGTGTTTTTCATGTTTTCTCGCCATGCTTTAGTTGCGATTTCCCTTGCTGCTTTCATTTTGTCAAATGAAGCTTCTGTGGCAAATTCTTCCCAATTGTAGTCAGGTCTACCGGTAGCCTCTAATGGAGAAATCATGACCAATTTACCTTTAACACTAGGCAACCAAGATTGAAATTCTTCTGGATTGGTTACTAATGGCAATACTATAGCTTCTGCTGTAACACCTTTTTTAGAAGTAGATGGATTCCAGGCCAATTGAGTCCCCTGTAAACTTTGAACTCTTGGAGACAACATGTCTATATGTGTAATACCTCTTTCCCAGCCCCTCCAAGTGCCGTAAGCTTCATTTTTTGCTGAAATACCCCATTGACTGTATTTATCAACCGCCCAGTCATGAGCCTGTTTCATTTGTGGTGTTCCCACCAATCTTGGGCCAATACCATCCATGAGTTCTTGTCCAAGAATTTCTAATTGAGAATTTTCGTTGGCTTCACTGACTATACGTTCAATAACACTTTGGTCCTGAGACCAAGCACTGAAACTGCATGCAATGGCAATAACAGCTAAGTTTAAAAATTGTCTTTTCATTTTCTAATTTGGTTTATCGTGTGACTAAATATAACAAATAATGAAAAGAGAAAATATTAAGCCAACTATTTATTGTTAAAACTAAAAAGATACAAGCTAGAAAATTAAGGCTTCAGGGTAGGGATCACTAGACCCATGGCATTAAAAAGATTTGCCTTATTACTTAAATACTTATTGTAAGTGCGGTTTAATTTAATTTTAGATTCTATGAGCTTTTGTTCCCTACTTATCACAACAAAAAGAGAACTTTCTCCTGCATTAAATTTTTGCTGCTCACCAGACAACAATTTACTGTAATTGCTGACTAATCCTGTGGATAGATCTAATTGTGACACAAGGGCTTGTTGAGCTTGAACATTTTGGGAAACCTTATTCTGAATTCGCACACTTTCATAATTAAAATCTAATTGTGCATCTGATAGCTTTAGCGCTGTTATTTTTAAATCGCCTCTTTCTTTTCTTAAAAATAAGGGCAATTGCACCTTAACTCCAGCTTTGTATTGTTCTGTATTTAACGGTGTTATTTGATCTAAATTACTTTGTAAAACATTAAAGTTTGCAGTAACATCTGGGAATAAACTGGCTCTTTTTAAGGAGCGATCTATTTTTAAAGCACCTACTTTGGCCTGTAAAATACTTAACTTCGGGTGTGTGGCTAAATAAAAATTGTCTAAGCCACCATTTTCTATTCCTAAAAATGCATCTATCTCGAGATCAGAGACACTCAAAGGGATTGAATTAGACGCTATTTCTAAGGGTATATTATCTTCTCCCCATAAATAATTAGATGCCTCTAGTCTTGCTTTAACAAGGCTTACTTCTGCTTCAGATAATGATAAAACTCTTTGTTGTACGTTGGTAAAAGATTCAACCGTATCTATCATAGCTATGTCTCCACTTAATGCGCGTTGCTTAACCCCTTCAAAACGTTGTGCTGCATTATCTCTGAACTGCTTATTTACTTGATAATTGTTATAGGCCAATAACCAATTAAAATAAGCCAATGATGCTTCTGTAACAAGATCATTGATTAACAGATCTCTTTCTGCTTGTGTTTGGGTTCTAATGATAGCCGCCTTTTTTAATGTGGCCATACGTTTGTTAATCCAAAGTCCTTCAGAGGCATCTAGACTTATTCCTGCAGAATACAATCCATCTGAAGGCAATTTATCTTCAGGATTTAAAAAAACACCATCATTAACTGAATAAGATCCTTTTAAAGAAAGGCCAAACCATGTAGGTATAGAAATACTTCCTCCTGACTGGTTATAGTACAATTGGTCATTGTATTTTTTTTGTTGGTTTTCAAAACTGAGTTTAGGATCAAAAGCACCTCTGGCCATTTGTTGGTTTGCTCGACCAAATTGGGCCCTATTATAGGCTTGAGTCAATAAAGGATGGTAATTAGTAACATATTCTATGTATTTACTATATCCAAGGGTAGGAGCATTTTGACTAAAAACAGAGGAGAAGCCAAATACAACAAATAGAAAGGAAAAAATCTTTTTCATTAATTTATTATTTGTCTTTATTGGCATTATAGTTAGGATTGTAGTAGTTAGGAGGGAAACCGTTGAGTTGTCTCCATAATTCAAACCAAATAGGTACGTCTTCTAATAAAGCGAAAGTTCTTGCACCAGACCCAATCCTTATTGCAGTAGGCCAGTCATGATCTTCAGGATCAGGTGCGAGTAATACCCTATACTTTCCATTGTCACTAATAAAAGTTTCTATAGCAACAACCTTTGCACCGTAGGTTCCATAAGAAACGTTAGGCCAACCACTAAATACAATGGCAGGCCAGCCGTCAAATTGAACCCTTACTTTTTCATCTATGTGGAGTAGGGGTAGATCAATTGGTCTAACAAAGGTCTCTACTGCTAATTCATAATCTGCAGGCATAATTCCCAGAAGCTTTTCACCCTCTTTGAATGTCTCCCCAATACCTCCTTTAATTGTTTTATTAATATAACCATTTTGGGGAGCTGTAATATACATTAGATCATTTCTCCTACTGTAATTACTATAAGTGTTAGACAATTTACTTCCTTTTTCTTTGGCACTGTAAAAATTCGATTGTGCGGTAAACATCTCACTTTGGGCTTTAGAAATCTTATCCATATAAGAAGTTTCTACTTGTAAACGCTCTAACGCTACATTTAAAGCCTCATTCTTACTATTCTCTAAATCGTTAGCTTGAGCTATTTCCTTAGCTTGAGCTTCTTGCAATTTTAATTTTTTATCTTCTACTTCCCTAACAGCTTTTAAATCTAATTTCTCCAGATCTCTAACCCTTTCAAACTGACTTAAAGCTATTTCAGCGTTTGTTTTGGCAGCCACTAATTTTATGCTGTCATTAGAAACTTTGAATGCAGCTTGTACAATCTTATTTTCTAGTTGAGATCTTTTTAATAGTAGTTCTTGCTCTAATGCTTTGATTTGGTTGTCTAGTGCAACTTGTTTGTTTGAATACGCAATAGAAGATCCTTCATTCGCATCTATCTGTTCTTTTGTCCTAGAAAGAAGTTCTGGGTCAAAATACTCGCTTTTAACTTCAGATATTTTTAAAATAGTATCTCCCTTTTTTACATAATCACCTTCTTGAACAAACCATTTCTCTATCCTTCCTGGTAATTGAGACTGAAGCGTTTGTGGCCGTTGTGAGGGCTTTAAGGTGGTTAAACTCCCATTTCCTGTAATATTTTGTGTCCAAGGAAGAAAAAGAATAATTAATCCAATTATAGCAAAAGC
>JAQWFV010000145.1 GCA_029238555.1 Flavobacteriaceae bacterium | reverse complement strand
TGTTTTAAGATCCAACCATTGGAAGATTCTAATGGTCCAAACTGGGGTTTTATTTTGGACTGGTTTCCCCCTAGAACAATATCTATTGTTCCATTGTTGTCTGTATCTTCCAAAAGAATACTACTCACGTTAGCGTATTGTATTTCAGGAGCTAGGGTGTTTATAGTAAAACCATTATCATTGCCCCAATAAATGGCACTGCTCAATTCACGAAGTTCTTTTATTAAAGCAGTTTGGTAAACGTCTGCTCCAAATAGATCGGTCATATTTGCGCTGGCGTAGTCTTTGTAATAAAGGTATTTTTTCTTTAATGAGGGAATTTGCTTAAAGAGTTCATCTCGGTCTAAAATAGGAAAATCTGCTCCGCTTTCATGATAGGTCATGATTTGTTCTTCGGTACCATTTCCATCAAAATCTTTCACAAACATTTTCATCCCCTTTTTGTAAAAGCTATTCTCCCCTATATTTCCCAATACAAGATCTTGGTACCCGTCTGCGTTTAAATCTGCCATTTCTAGCGTTGCCCATAACCCCTGATCATTGGACAACCCAAAGCTTTCTTTGACTTCCATAAATGCCCCTTGAGTATTTATAAACACCTTTGGAGACATCCATTCTCCTATGACAATAAGATCTTCATAACCATCCTTGTTTATATCCAGGTGCTTTGCATCTGTAAGCATGCCTATTTGTGAAAATACTTCAGGCGCTTCTTCGGTAAAGTTTTCTGCGCCATCATTTCTTAAAATAAACCCCTGACCATCTTTGCCATAGGTTTCTACTTGGTATCTTTCTCCGACAAAAATATCTATGTCTCCATCATTATCAAAGTCAGCAGCCGTTAAAGCCCCAGTAGCAAAAGGCCTTGAAAATAGCGTTTTGGCTTGCTTCGTAAAAGTGCCATTTCCATGATTGATGTATATTCTGTCATGGAGGTTAAATGAAAACTTAGAATACGCTTTTCCGCCACTTCCCACATAAAGGTCTATATCTCCGTCACTGTCAATGTCTATAAAAAGCGCCTTTGTGTCTTCACTCATGGCGTCTTTCTCAAATTCAGTTTTTGAACTTGATCTATATTTTTCTCCATCACTTAGCCATAATTCTGAAGCCTGGTCTTTAGCCCCTCCGAAAAAGAAGTCTGGTTGCTCATCTCCATTGAGGTCTGCTTTAATGATAACAGGACCTTCATTGCTAAACATTTGTGGTAATAAGCGCTCTTGGTTAAAATCTACAAAGCCATTTTCTTTATGGGTAAAATTCAAAATACCCTGGTCCACTGACCGCGTGTTTTTATTCTCTTTTAGAGCAACTATTCCTGTTTTTACTGCTGTAGCATAACCAACATGGATGTGTTGGTTTGCAGTCACTTCTTTTAAAAGGGATCGTTTTTGATCTGGCCAAAGTATTTCAATACTGTCTATACGACTGTTTTTTCCTAAACCAAAGTGAAGCCTATTGCTAATGGCGCTTTGAAAGCCTCTGGAGGGGAATTGTTCTAACATGCTTTTTTGACCCTCTTGGTGTACGATAACTTTACCGCCTATAGCAAAAGTGTTTTTTTCAAACCCCTTTAAGCTAATTTGTACATAATTATTTTCTCTACTGTTGTTTTTGTAAACAAAGGCAGGCGCGTTAATGTTGTTGACCACAAGGTCTAGATCTCCGTCATTGTCTAAATCTCCGTAAGCACTACCATTGCTAAAGCTCGGCGTTTCAAAGCCCCAAAGGTCTCTAGCGTTTTCAAATTGAAAACTACCTTTATTTTTGTAGGCTCCGTTTGGGACTGCAGCAGAAGGCATTACATCTATGAGCTTGCTCAGTACGTCATTGTCTTCTTCTATAAGCTGGCGCACTTTTTCATCATTGGCCATAAAAGTAAGATAGTCTCTATCTAAGAGGTCTTTGTGAATTCCATTACTGATATAGAGGTCTTTTAAACCGTCATTGTCCATGTCAAAGAACAGGGCCGCCCAACTCCATTCGGATCCGTCCACCCCGGCTATTCTTGAAATTTCTGCAAAAGTTTCCGCACCCATATTTCTTTGGAGTACATTCCTTGGAAATTGATTGCCGTAGCCTTTGCTTTTTGCCAATTCGTGTTTGTCCCAGTTTTCATAGGAGGCTTTTAGCTTTTTTCTAGACAGTGTTTCCGGCAGCATTTCTGTGACCATTAAGTCTGTGTTGAGGTCATTGTCTATGTCTGCGGCATCGGCTCCCATGGAGCCCATAGAGGTGGCGCTAAAGTAAGTATCTCCCATCTCATCAAAACCTCCATTTTGATTGTTAATGTAGAGGTAGTCTTTTTCAAAAAAGTCATTAGAGATAAAAAGGTCTGGCCATAAATCGTTGTTGAAATCTGACAGAGTAATGCCTAGGCCAAAGCCAATTTTACTGGAATAAATACCGGCCTTTTCAGAGACATTCACAAAAAAGCCATTCCTGTTTTCTAAAAGTCTGTTGCCTTCTGTGTCAGGAATGTTTCTTTGATCTTCGATCAGGTCGTATGCGCCAACAGACCGCATTGAATTGTTGAGTAGGTAACAATCAAGGTCCCCATCTAAGTCGTAGTCAAAAAAAGCGGCCTGTACGGAGAGCCCCGTAATATTTAAGCCATATTCTGCAGAAGCTTCTTTAAAGGTGTTGTCTTTTTGGTTAATGAACAGTTCGTTGTGTCTGTTTTTACCGCCCGGCATACCGGATTTGCACACATACAAATCCAACCAACCATCTTGATTAATATCTACAAATGTGGCGCCAGAAGACCAGATGTTTTCACAGGCCACTCCGGCAGTTTCTGTAATGTCTTCAAATTTGAAATCTCCACGGTTTAGATAGAGTGCATTGTCTACCAGGTTTCCGGTGAAGTATATATCTATAAGACCGTCATTATTTATGTCTCCAAGGGCTACACCAGCACCATTGTAAAAATTTCTATAGGTATAGGGATTGAATGCCTCAGTATAGCTTAACTCATTGCTAAACACCACCCCTGTTGCATTGGGTTTCATAAGCTCAAATCGTTTGCTTTTGTTGTCACAACTCCAAAGAAGGAGCAAGATCAAA
>JAQWFV010000135.1 GCA_029238555.1 Flavobacteriaceae bacterium | reverse complement strand
AAGCAGAAAGTTTATTTGTTTTAGTAGTGATTCCTCTTCATTGTATAAAAACGTTTTATAAGGCCACAAAGAATAGTATATTAGACCCTAATTAACACAGCTATTATTTAAATGACCCTAGAAGAAACAAAATCTTTCTTTGAGCATAAAACCGAAGAAGCGACTAGAAAATCTCACATAAGAGCCTATACAGATTTTGCACAACTCTGTAGTATTTTAATTGACAGGCCACTGACTGAAAGTCAAAGAAATATCATTGAACAAGAGTTAAAAGGGTACCGATTAAAAGCTTCAGAAGAAAACACCTATGCTGTGCACAAGAAGAAACTCCATAGGATTAAAAAGTTTTTGCGAGAACGTTTCGGTTGGGTAACAAGTAGTTACTACACCACACTCTACATGATCTTAGGCATGGTACTAGGACAAACCATAGGACTCAGTATTCACCCTAGCATAGGTCTTTCTATAGGTTTAGGGGTAGGCATATCTGTAGGAATGGCATTGGGAGCACTGAAAGATAAGTCCTTAAAAAAAGAGAATAAGGTGTTAGAATTCTCATCAAAATAATAAAATCATGCAAGTAAGTGTTCAAGAAATAAGCGCTTTATCTTTATTCGCAAACCCATGTGTAGGGGCAGAAAACCTCTCAACTGCTTTAACAAAGGTGGTTCACTTGGCTATGGAAAAAGGAGTTTTGTCAGATCCTCAGACAAAAATTCTCACCATTTTTCATGACAGCTTTAGAGACACACCAGCCAATGAGGTTAGGATGAGTGCGTGCATTACGAAATCTAAAGTTTTAGAAGCGCCTTTTTTAGATCCTATTACAGTAAATGCGGCCACTTGTATTATAGGTGATTTTGAAATTGGCATTCATGAATTCTCCAGTTCATGGGCTAGTTTATTCGGCTGGATGAATGCCAATGGCTACCGACCTAGTGGTCAGGATCCATTTGAAATATACCACAATGATTACCAATCCCACCCAGAGAAAAAATGTTTGGTGAGTATGTATATACCCGTGAATCAAAAATAATTAAGTGGTATAGATACTCCTTTTATATCTACTAGGGGTCAGTTGCTCAAATTCCTTAAACTTTCTATTAAAATAACTTACATTATTAAAACCCGATAAAAAAGCCACTTCATTTAACGGAAGGTCCTTTCTATCCCTAATAAGCCTCTTTGAAAATTTTATTTTTTCGTTATTTAAATAGTCAATAGGAGAAATCCCTAAGGTGTTTTTAAATTTTTTATGAAAATGAGAAGCGCTCATACACGCTTTGTCTGCCAGTACATTTACACTCAGATCTCTTTTGGTTAGATTCTCTTTAATATATTGAATCACAGCTCCCATTCTAGAATCCTTTGTTAAGGAACTTTTAGAAGAAATTAATAAGTGTTTTGCTTTGGTTTGTAAAAGTCTAACTACTAATTCTTGAATCATTAAATCTAACAATACATCCTTGGAGTTCGTATTGTTTACAAAGGTCTGAATAAGTCTGTGAACCAATACGTTTACATCCTGATCATGAAGTAAATGAGAGGTGTTTTTATCTAATGACCATTGATTATTTTCAGACTCAATAGCAGTAAAATCATTAAACTTCCCCACCACTTCTTGAATTTTATGCTCATCTATTCCCAAGGCCAAGCACTGCGTAGGATTTTCCATAGAAGCTACTGGGAAATCAATCACCATGGGAGCACCAGAGGGCATTATAACAGATTCACCAGGTAAAAAATCAAAAGAGGGCATTCCTTCCAAATGCATATGTTTTTTCCCTGTAATCATACTAGCTATTACAGGAAAGTCAAAAGTGAGAGAAACCTGACTAGCCACTTTATGAGTTTCAAAAATATTTAACTCTGAGTAGTCTGCATTGTAGGTAGTTCTTTGCTCCACTAAGGTGGTGAGCTTTCTATTTTGTCTATGGTTTTGTAAAATTTTATCTGAAAACATAAACTAAATGTATAAAAATAAAATGATAGATATGTTCAATTTAATAATAAATACATATCATTATTAAACACTTCATATAAATACATTTGATTTATTGCAGTATTAAGAAAATACTAGCTCACTAATCATTAATTATTTTATATCATATGAGTTATTCTAAACCGAGCTTTAAAGAATCCTACGGAAACTTTATAAATGGAAAATTTGTGGCCCCTGTAGGAGGCCAATACTTTGAAAATAGATCCCCAATAGATAACAGTATTATTGCTAAATACCCTAGATCACAACAAGAAGATGTAGACGCTGCTTTAGATGCTGCAAACGCTGCAAAAAAAGCATGGGGCAACACATCTGTCACGGAAAGAGCCACAATGCTCAACAAAGTAGCAGACATTATTGAAGCAAATTTGGAAGAATTTGCCTTAGTAGAAACCTGTGACAATGGAAAACCAATAAGAGAAACTTTAAATGCAGACATTCCTCTTTCTGCAGATCATTGGAGGTATTTTGCATCTTGCATTCGAGCAGAAGAAGGAACCGCCTCTGAACTAGACCAAAACACCCTATCCTTAAATATAAAAGAACCGCTCGGTGTAGTAGGGCAAATTATTCCTTGGAATTTCCCACTACTAATGCTTTCATGGAAATTACCCCCTGCCCTAGCAACAGGGAACTGTGTGGTTTTAAAGCCAGCAGAGCAGACCCCTTCTACCGCTACCCTACTGATGGAAAAAATTGCAGAAGTGTTTCCTCCAGGCGTATTAAATGTAGTACATGGATTTGGTCCAGAGGCAGGAAAACCATTAGCTTCTAGTGCAAAAGTAGACAAAGTAGCCTTTACAGGAGAAACTACAACAGGTCAGTTAATTATGCAATACGCTTCAAAAAATCTAAATCCTGTGACTATGGAATTAGGAGGTAAATCTCCAAATATATTTTTCAATAGCGTCATGGATCACGACGACGCTTTCCTAGACAAAGCCATAGAAGGGGCTGTTTTATTTGCGTTTAATCAAGGAGAAGTATGTACCTGTCCATCTAGGTTATTGGTTCAAGAAGACATTTATGACGCCTTTATGGAAAGAGTGGTCGCTAGAACAAAAGCCATCGTTCAAGAAAACCCATATGACGTAAACACCATGGTAGGAGCACAAGCATCCAATGACCAATATGAAAAAATTCAATCCTATCTCAAGATTGGGGTAGAAGAAGGAGCAAAAGTTTTATGTGGTGGTAGCGCAGCTTCTCTTTCAGGAGAAAATGCCAATGGTTTCTATATACAACCCACTATACTAGAGGGACACAACAAAATGAGGGTATTTCAAGAAGAGATATTTGGCCCAGTGGTTTGTGTCACAAAATTTAAAGATGAAGCAGAAGCCATTGAAATAGCTAATGACACTTTATACGGTCTTGGAGCAGGTGTTTGGTCAAGAGACGCACACCAATTGTATCAAATTCCAAGAGCCATAGAAGCTGGAAGGGTTTGGGTAAATTGTTACCACGCTTATCCTGCACATGCACCGTTTGGAGGGTATAAAAAATCTGGATTCGGAAGGGAAACCCACCTCATGATGATGGATCACTACAGACAAAATAAAAACATGCTTATATCTTATGACAAGAACAAATTAGGGTTCTTTTAGAGATTAGTTCTAACACAAAAAAGGCTGGAGAATTCCAGCCTTTTTTTATTATTTTTAAAATAAAAATATGAATAGAGTCGCAATTACCGAACAAGCAGCTACCATTGTTGCTCAAATACAAGAGAAGAATCCTACGCTTATTTTTCATCAAAGTGGTGGTTGTTGTGACGGTTCTTCGCCCATGCTTTTACCAGCAGATGATTTTTACTTAGATGATAGTGATATATTACTTGGAGAAATAGCAGGTATTAAATACTATATGAATCAAGACCAATATGAATATTGGAAGCACACCCACCTAACGGTAGATATCACCGAAGGTAGGGGAGCGAGTTTTTCTTTAGAAATACCTTTAGGACTCAGGTTTATTATTCACTCAAGACTTTTAAACGAAGAGGAAACCGCTTATTTTAATAAAGCCACGTAATTCTGGAGCAATGTCTATAAAAAAGTTGTTTACAAACTAGCTTTAAAAAACATACCTTTAAGTTTTTAACGCTATGAAAGATATTCAAGAAATTTTTAAGGTACAAAGCCAGTACCAGTACAGACTAGGTAACAGCAGTGCTTCCCAAAGGATTAGTCGCTTAAACGCTTTAAAAAAAGCCCTAGAAACTACCTTTAGGAACCCACTCCAAGAGGCCTTATACAAAGACTTT
Source organism: Flavobacteriaceae bacterium (assembly GCA_029238555.1). The sequence goes on along the minus strand of JAQWFV010000135.1, from coordinate 2,025 downwards.
AAAAAACCCGCTATAGAGACAGATCTCACCGAAATTCACCCCGTGATAAGTGAGATTAAACTCGTTAAAAAACAATTGAAATCCTGGATGCAACCCCAAAGGGTCAAGTCACCCCTTGTATTTATTGGCTCAAGTGCCTATGTACATCACGAGCCAAAGGGCGTTTGCCTGATTATTTCTCCATGGAACTTCCCTGTAAACCTCACTTTTGGTCCGCTAGTTTCCGCAATTGCTGCAGGAAATACCGTCATGATCAAACCCTCTGAAATGACTCCAAATACCGCTGCTGTCATGGCAGACATAGTGGCAAGTATATTCAAACCAGAAGAAGTAGCATTATTTCAAGGAGACGTGGCTGTGGCACAATCCCTGTTATCAATGCCTTTCAATCATATTTTCTTTACTGGATCACCCGCAGTAGGAAAAATTGTCATGAATGCCGCTGCCAAAAACCTCAGCTCAGTGACCTTAGAGCTAGGTGGTAAGTCTCCCACCATTGTAGACGCGAGTGCAAATATTGACCAAGCAGCAAAAAAGATTGCCTGGGGTAAGTTTTTAAACAATGGCCAAATCTGTGTGGCACCGGATTATTTATGGGTACATGAAAGCATCAAAGACGCTTTTGTAAAAGCTTTTATAAAGCACACCACCCATTTTTACACAGAACAAGCAGCACAATCTACCGATTACAGCCGCATTGTGAATGAAAATCATTTCCAAAGACTAGCAAATCACTTAGAAGATGCGAAAAAGAATGGCGGAATCATTGAAATGGGCGGCCATGTAGAGGCCTCTGAAAATTATATCTCCCCCACTCTAATCTCTGGCTTAACAGCCGATGCCACTTTGTTAAAAGATGAAATTTTTGGTCCCATCCTACCCCTCAAAACATTCACTGAAATAGAAAAGGTCATAGACTACATAAACGCTGGTGAAAAACCATTGGCGCTTTATATATTTAGTAAAAAACCCTCTCACATCAAGAAAGTCATTAATAATACCAGAGCCGGAAGTACGGCAATAAACCACAGTGTGGTGCAGTACTCCAACCACCACCTCCCTTTTGGCGGGAGTAATAATAGCGGTATAGGAAAGGCTCATGGGTATTATGGATTTCAAGAATTCTCCAATCAACGAAGCATTTTAAAGCAATTTAGCTTCAGTGCCGTTGAAATGCTCATGCCCCCATACACCCCATTCAAAAAGAAACTCAGCGAATGGACCACTAAGTGGTTTTAAGGGCTTATTGTTATGAAATCCATGTTTAAAGACCCTGTGTTACAAACTCTCAGTAATAGTTATAAAATAACAGATATTGAAAGTACTCAATCTGTCTTTCATGATCTGATTAGCTGTATAGTAGAGCAACAAATACACTACAGAAGCAGTAAAAAGACTTTTGAGAAAATGCTTCAGCTAGCTGGTTTAAAATTGCTGACACTTGAAAATTTTGAGATCTTTGAAAGTATGGGCCTACTGAAACAAAAGCTGAGTATTCAGAAGTATGAGAGCCTATTGTGCATTCTGGATTTTTTCACTGATCAAACAATAGACTTCTCTACTTTAAGCGATCAAGAAGTCAGGCAAACTTTAACCCAAATAAAAGGCGTAAGTGATTGGACAGCAGACATGATTCTCATATATACGCTCAAAAGAACAGATGTATTTCCGTCTAAAGATTATCACCTCAGAAAACTATTAGAGCACTATTTCCCTCAAGAAGCACCTTTCACTCCTGGAAAGGTCAAAAAAAAGACCGCTGAATGGCAACCCCACAGATCTGCTGCTTGTTTACTACTATTGGCGACTAAAGGATAGTTAACCGATTTAAACCAGATTAAAACAAAAAAACCAACTACAAAGTAGTTGGTTTTTTTTGTCGGGGTGGCAGGATTAATTAAAATTCTGTAACCCACTATATTTTAACGCTTTAAAACACTTTTAACGATATGTGTTCACCTAATTGTACACTAAAGTCAAAAAGAACTATTTAAAAACAAATTTAATTTGTCTTTACGGTGGGCA
>JAQWFV010000134.1 GCA_029238555.1 Flavobacteriaceae bacterium | reverse complement strand
ATATAAAACAATGCCAAAGCTGTTGCAATAGCCATGACTATGAAAATAGCGATAAATGTAAAAAGACAGCCCTTAAACACCTCTTTTCCTCTAATCATCTCTTCTGCCATAATTTAACCCATCTCAATTTTATTTCTCTAAGACCTTTGAGAAAATCCATCTCTATTTTATTTATCTAGAACCTTTGAGAAAATCCTTTCTGTTTTATTTCTCTTAGACATTTAATGAAAATCCATTCCTATTTTATTTCCCTAAGGCCTTTGATGAAAATCCATTTCATCATCATTTTCATTCCTTTTTCAGTCTCTACTACACCAAATTTAGGACTCAAAAAATTAGCTAAAACAGCAGCAATAACTACCATATAGATAGGCACTTCAGCTACTACAAATACGGATAAATATCTCAGTACTAAAAAGAAAAAAGTAAACCCAATAAAATTATACAACAGTGCTTTTGCTTTCATAGACTAGGTAAAAGATGGATTAAATTTAGCCCGTTTACTGCCCGCATACATCTCGTACTTCACCAATCTAGATTCCAACTGTGAATTAAATACTTTTATTTTTCGAGAAGGCTTTAATCCAACAAATTTAAGGGCTTCTAAATTAGAGGTTATAAACCAAGCATGGGTGCCTGGATAATTTTTTTTAAGGGTATTACCTATATTTTCATAGAAATCTTTCATCTCCACATCTAATCGCTCACCGTAAGGTGGATTAAATACCATATGAAGGGGTTGATCTGGCACTTCTTTTTCGGTAGAAAAAAAAGATTTTCGCTCTACGGTAATAAACTCCTCCAATTGGGCCTCACTTATATTATCTTGTGCTTTTCTTATGGCAGATGGCGCCTTGTCATAACCTGTAATTTTATAGGGGAAATCAGTGACCTTTTTTAAAGAGGCTTCCATAATTGTTTGAAATAAATCAGGATCAAAATCAGTCCATTTTTCAAAAGCAAACTCCTTTCTATTAATATTGGGCGGTATATTGCATGCAATCATAGCAGCTTCAATTAATAGTGTTCCACTACCGCACATAGGATCTAAAAAATCTGATTGGCCTTTCCAACCACTCAATAGTAATATTCCAGCAGCCAACACCTCATTAATGGGGGCTATGTTAGTAGCGGTCTTATAGCCTCTAATATGAAGAGAGCGACCAGAAGAATCCAATGAAATAGTACATTGATCCTTTTGAATATGAACATTCAACTTTAAATCTGGATGTTTCACATCTACATTAGGTCTCTCTCCAGTAGCTTCTCTAAAAGTATCTACAATAGCATCTTTCACTTTTTGTGACACATATAAAGAGTGGGAGAAATATTCAGAATTAACAGTAGTATCAATAGCGAATGTGGTCTCTAAATCCAAAAGAGAGGTCCAGTCCATTTTAGCTACCTGTCGGTACAAACTATCTTCGTTTGTAGCTTTAAAAGTGGCTATAGGCTTGATGATTTTTGTAGCTGTTCTTAAGCATAAATTGGCTTTATACATAAAACCCGTGTCTCCCTCAAAATAAACGCTTCTAATGGCCGTTTCTACATTCAATGCTCCTAGATCACGAAGTTCCTTAGCCAATATATCTTCAAACCCAAAAAGGGTTTTAGCCACCATCTTAAAATTTTTGTCTCGCATTCCGTTGGATTAAGCCACAAAAATACATTAATTTTATACCAAACCTATCCAAAGACTATCTATATGCATAGTCAGCAAACAAAATGATTTACGCCCTTCCAATTTTCGCAGTAATTCTAAGCTTTTTAGGGGTGTATTTCTTTCAACCAAAAAGCAAACAATTACTTAAATTACTATTAGCCTTTAGTGGTGCTTTCCTCTTATCTGTACTTATTTTTGAGTTATTTCCAGAATTGTACGAACATCAAGATCCTAAGCAAATGGGCTTATTCATTCTATTGGGGATATTATTACAGATAGTTCTTGAGTTTTTTTCTAAGGGTGCTGAACACGGACATGTCCATTTAGATGCAAAAAGCACTAAAATTCCTTGGATGCTTTTTGTGAGTTTGTCCATACATGCATTTTTAGAAGGCATACCTGTTGTTAACCACAACCACTTACTTTATGGTATTGTCATTCACAAAATTACCGTTGCTGTAATACTGAGTATTTTCATTCTAAAAACAAATATTAAATTTTACCAAGCCCTATTGGTAATGACTCTATTTTCAATAATGACTCCGCTGGGAAGTCTTTTTTACAGTTTATACCCATTGCCCCCAATATGGTCCAGCGCACTTAGTGCTTTGGTCACTGGAGTACTCTTGCATATTGCCACTGTAATACTGTTCGAAAGCTCAGAAGGACACTCCTTTAATCTAAGAAAAATATTGGTCATTGTACTTGGTATAACCACCGCATACTTTCTTTAATCATGTATAGTAAAGCAGCATTAAAAGCACTAAAGCAAGACTTTTGGACCTCCTTTGGAAAGTCGTTTCCGAGAAAGTGGACGCTGTACAATACAAAAATAAAAGGCCTAGAGTTTAAATTCCATTTTGACAAAAAGAATGCCATGGTATGCCTGGACATAGACGACAGTTTAGAAAGACGCATGGAATTATGGGAGAAAATACAATCTTTGCAATCCGTCGTTTTAGAAAGCTACCTACCAAAAGCCACGTTTGAAGAAATATACTATTTAGAGGAAGATAAAGACATCTCAAGGGTATATGTATTATTAGAAGGAGTCTCCATTCACAACAAAAATACTTGGCAAGAAGCCATGGTGTTTCTCCATGAATCAATGTCCCAATTCGAATCTTTTTTCGAAGATTTTAATGCTGTATTAGAAGACTAAGTCTTCTAGTGATGAAATACAGCTATAAAAAAAAGGAACCCGTTGGGTTCCCTTTTTTTTGTGATTGCAAATGTGACTCTACTTGATATTGACTTGTTGAGTATAGAGCAAAAAAAATCCCGAACACATTGCTGTATTCGGGATTCAAAAAAAGGCAACGACCTACTCTCCCACTTGGTATAGCAGTACCATCGGCGCTGATGAGCTTAACTTCCTTGTTCGGAATGGAAAAGGGTG
>JAQWFV010000111.1 GCA_029238555.1 Flavobacteriaceae bacterium | reverse complement strand
TGGCCCACAAGCTTAGCCTTAGCGGCTAAGTAATATGGATCTACTCCAATACAATGCCCACCCACTAAACCTGGGCTAAACGGCATAAAATTCCATTTAGTGGCTGCAGCTTTCAGGACCTCATGGGTGTTTAAGCCCATTTTACTAAAAACTATGGCCAATTCGTTCACAAAGGCAATATTGAGGTCCCGTTGTGCATTCTCTATGACTTTTGCCGCCTCTGCTACCATTATACTGGGCGCTTGGTAGGTGCCTGCCTCAATCACGGTGGCATACACCTGATTAATGACAGCTGCAGATGCTGGGCTACAACCTGAGGTGATTTTAAGAATGTCTTTGAGTTTTCTGGCCTTATCTCCAGGATTAATTCGTTCTGGAGAATAGCCTAAATAAAAATCTTCTTTGCCTTTTAAACTACTGTGTTTTTCTAATATAGGTAAACAGATTTCTTCTGTGGCTCCTGGGTAAACGGTAGATTCATATACCACATAGTCTCCTTTTTTAAGATAGGGTCCTAGGCCTGCTGAAGCTTTTTCTAATAAGCTAAAATCTGGTTCATTGTCTTGGTTTACGGGGGTTGGAACACAAACAATATAAAAGTTTACTTTGGCTAAGCAACTTGGATCAGACGAGCAGTACAATCCGTTGTGCTCATTGTCATTTTTTTTTACGACTCCTTTTAAACTTTCTTTAGAAACCTCAAAGGTAGGATCAGCAAATGAATTTATTTGTGTTACCCTTTGGGTATTTAGGTCATAGCCTACTACAGCAAATTTTTCTGCCAGAAGTGTCGCTAGGGGAAGGCCAACATAGCCAAGACCTATAACACCAATTTTAAATTTAGGTTCAGACATAGAAATTTGACCTTATTTTTTTCCGATCTGATAGTATTCAAAGCCTCTCTTTTGCATTTCAATATCTGAATATTGGTTCCTACCATCAAAGACAATAGGGTCTTTTAAGGCTGTTTTTATGGCGTCAAAATCAGGTGCTCTAAAGGTTTTCCACTCCGTGAGTAAGATCATGGCATGGGCATTTTCTAAAGCTTCATACTTATTTGAGGTGTACTTGACGTTTGGCGTGTCTTTTAAATAAAAGTGCTGGGCTTCTTCCATGGCTTTTGGGTCAAAAGCTTGAATTTTAGCCCCTCTTTTTACGAGGTCTTTAATAATATAAATGGCTGGAGCCTCTCGCATGTCGTCTGTTTCTGGTTTAAAAGCCAAGCCCCAAACGGCAAAAGTTTTACCACTGAGATCTTCGCCAAAACGGGTCACAACTTTTTTAGCGATCACCATTTTTTGACTTTCATTGACAGCCTCTACTGCACCAATTAATCTGGCGTCATAGCCGTTTTCTAAAGCTGTTTTTTTCAGTGCCTTAACATCTTTAGGAAAACAAGACCCGCCATAACCACTTCCAGGATAAATAAAACTGTACCCAATTCTGCTGTCTGAGCCAATCCCAATCCGTACTTTATTCACGTCTGCACCGACCAATTCGCAAATATTAGCGACCTCATTCATAAAAGATATTTTAGTGGCTAACATGGCATTGGCTACATATTTTGTCATTTCTGCAGAGCGAACATCCATAGTAATGAGTCTGTCCATACTGCTTCTGAAAAAAGGTATATACAACTTACGCATTACTTCGCAAGCTTCTGGATCTTCTGCACCAATTACAACGCGATCTGGTTTCATGAAATCTGCAATGGCGTCGCCTTCTTTTAAGAACTCTGGATTAGAGACCACTGAAAAATTGATCTTTTCTCCTCTAAGGTCTAGTGCCTCTTGAATGGCGTTTCTAACCTTGTCTGCTGTTCCAACAGGTACGGTAGATTTGTCTACTATAATCAGTGGTTTTGTCATGTGCGTTCCAATGCTCTTGGCTACTTGAAGAACATACTGTAAATCTGCTGCACCGTCTTCTCCCATGGGCGTTCCTACGGCTATAAATGCTACATCTGTAGTGGGTAGTTGTGCGGCTAAATCGGTAGAAAAATGTAAACTATTGTTCTCTACATTTCGCTTCACCATGGCTTCTAAACCTGGCTCATAAATAGGAATAATCCCATTCTTTAAGTGATCAATTTTTTGTTGGTCTATGTCTATACAATGTACTTTGTTGCCCATTTCTGCAAAACAAGTTCCACTCACTAATCCAACGTATCCGGTTCCTATAACTGTTAAGTTCATTTTTTATTTGGGTGTTATTGGGGCAAATGTAACACTTTGAAAAAGTACTGCCCTTATGCTATTTTATAATATTCTTTATACCAATTTATAAACTGTCTAATACCCTCTTTTACAGGGGTATTTGGGTGGTAATGATAATCTTTTTCTAAACCACTGACGTCTGCCCATGTTTTGGCTACATCTCCAGCTTGCATGGGCTGGAGGTTTTTTATGGCCTTTTTGTCCAAAGCTTCTTCTATGGCTTCAATAAATTCTGTGAGTGCCACTGGACTGCTATTGCCAATGTTGTACAATTTATAGAAGGCATTTGTATTTGCTCTATCGCTAGTGTCTTCGTTTATGATGTTAGTCACTCCCTTACAAATATCATCTATATAAGTAAAGTCCCTTGACATATTTCCATGGTTAAACACCTCTATAGCACGATCTTCAAGGATAGCTTTGGTAAACAAAAACAAGGCCATATCTGGTCTTCCCCATGGACCGTATACTGTAAAAAAGCGAAGGCCTGTAGTACAAAATCCATACAAATGGCTGTAGGTATGGGCCATGAGTTCATTGCTTTTTTTTGAGGCGGCGTAAAGGCTAATAGGTCTGTCTACTTTCTGATCGGTCCTAAAAGGAATGTCTTCATTTAGACCATATACGGAGGAGGAACTGGCATAAACCAAATGTTTAACGCTGTGGTGTCTACACGCTTCTAGGATATTTAAATAGCCTACAATATTGCTGTCTATATAGGTTTCAGGGTTTTCAATGCTGTATCTCACACCGGCTTGTGCAGCTAAATTGCAAACCACATCAAAAGAGTGCTTGGCAAATAAACTCGGAAGATTTTCTCGGTCTTCAATGTTCAGTTTTATAAAACTAAATTTTTGATTTTTATAGGTCTGTATGGTTTCGTTGTATGGCAATTCTGATGCATTTGGAATGCCCAATGCTTCTAGCCTTGCGTATTTTAAACCCAGCTCATAGTAGTCATTGATATTGTCCAATCCAACTACCGTGTGGCCTTCTGACAATAATTGTTGACACACATGAAAACCAATAAACCCAGCGGCTCCTGTAACTAATATATTCATTCCTTGTATTTGAAAGACTTAAAAGTCATTTCTTGCAGCTGTAAAACTACAAAAAATAGGGGGTTGTTGCTACTTAGTTATTGCGTTATTACCCATTAATATTTTCAATTTGAATCTTGTTTATATGTAATTTTGATCCTATATTATAAGTTGGCTTTAGGCCTATTTTTTATGAAGAAAAAGCATGAGGTATTTACTAAGCCTCTTTTAGGCAAGAAAAAAATCTTGTTAGTCTCTCGATGGGGCGAAAGTCTGGACCTGGCCTATGCCATGTATTTAGAAGGGCATACCATAAAGTTTTATATTGAAGACAAAGGATCCAAAGAAATTGGTCTAGGTTTTGTTCCAAAAGTTTCTGATTGGAAGCAGCATATTGAATGGGCAGACCTCCTTATTTTTGATTATACTGGATATGGCGTTATTTGCGAAAAGCTTAGGGCAGAAGGTAAAACGGTATTGGGAGGAACTTTTTATACGGATAAACTTGAATTAGACCGGGATTTTGGTCAGGCAGAACTTAAAAGACATGGCGTTAAAACACTTCCATATAAAGATTTTAGCAGTTTTCAAGAAGCCATTACTTATGTAAAACAGCATCCGCAGGCCTATGTCATAAAGCCCTCTGGCGAAACTCAAGAATACAAGCAACTGCTTTTTGTGGGTACAGATGACGAAGGTTTGGACGTGATTAGGGTTTTAAAGGCCTATGAGACCTCCTGGGGCAATGATTTTGGCAATTTTCAGTTACAACGAAAAGTTAAAGGAGTAGAGGTCTCTGTGTCTGCCTATTTTAATGGATCAGCATTTATTTACCCTATTAATGTTACTTTCGAGCACAAGAAATTATTCCCTAAAGAGTTGGGAGTTTCTACCGGTGAGATGGGTTCCTCTATGTTTTGGACCCCAGATTCTCCAATCTTTGAAGCTACCCTTAAAAAATTCGAACCGACCCTAGCGAAGGAGGGCTTTGTTGGTCAATTAGACATAAATTGTATTGTGAATGGAAATGGGATATTCCCTTTAGAATTTACTTCTCGTTTTGGCTATCCACAAGTTTTTATTCAAAGAGCAGGCATTACTGAACCACTGGGCCAATTGTTTTATAAATTGGCTACAGGGCAAGATTTTAAAATACAGGTAAAAAAAGGGTTTCAGGTAGGTGCCTTTATGGTCGTGCCCCCTTTCCCTTTTGAAGACAAAAAAACCTTTATGTTGTTTTCAAAGGATTCAGTCCTTGTTTTTAAAAGAGAGCAAAGAGAAGGCATTCACCCTATGCACCTCAAAAAAATCAATGACGAATGGCTCATTACAGGCAATACTGGTATTGCTTTACTGGTTTCCGGAACCGGCTTAAGCATGAAAGATGCTCAAAAAGTCATGTATTCAAGAATCTCTAATGTGATCATAAACAACACTTATTACCGAACCGATATTGGCGATAGATGGGCAGAAGATTTTGACAAACTATGGGCCTGGGGCTTGTTATAAAACCAAATAATTTTAAGGGATGCATACGATTGGTTTTGAACCATTGCCTACTGAAAATTGGTCCTTATTTATTTCTTTATTGCCGCTAGATTGGCGCGATGAATTGACGTTGCAATGGCCAAAAAACCGGGGCGTTCAATCTGTATTTACTTTAAATAAGAACGGAGCAATAGTTGCAGGAGGCATTGTCTTTAATCAAATGGCTTTAAACCCAACCCCACTAGAATTTCTTCATGGACCGGATTTATTCGCAGCGGGACACCTTTATTTGGGTTTTGTATGGGTTGTTCCAAGCCATAGATCGTTGGGCCTTGGCGCACAACTTTTAAACCACATTGCTAAAGCATGTCCCAAATTGTGGCTCACTATAGAAGATCTATCACTTAAGAATTTCTATACACCCTTGGGTTATGTGGAATATGCAAATACTGCTCCAAAAGCAATACCTCAAGAAAAATTATTCACTATTGGATAGGATGGTAAATTCTAGTCGCTTCTTTTTCCCAATGTGCCTTATCCAAAGGCATGGCTTTGGTTTGGAATTTCATATACAAGGGCAATTGATCTGCATAATGGGGGGAATTGGGTCTATTAGAACTTCCATAAGGCACCATAGAC